>CAKKOY010000202.1 GCA_919592095.1 Ralstonia syzygii subsp. syzygii
CGACAATCTACGCAGCCAGACGGATTGTTTACCGCGCCATCTGCCCAGACCGTTGCGCGTAAACGTCATCATGCCGCGCGCGGGCGACCGGATTTATGCAACAACGCCCTTCGGAGCGGCGGAGTATTTCTCACTGATGGTGCTCGGACTGATCGGCGCGGTCGTGCTGGCCTCGGGCTCGCTGATCAAGGCCGTCGCCATGATCGTGCTGGGGCTGCTGCTGGGGCTGATCGGCACCGACGTCGGCTCTGGCGTCGCACGCTATGCATTCGACGTGCCCGAACTGGCCGACGGCCTGAACTTCGCCTCGGTGGCCATGGGCGTGTTCGGCTTTGCCGAAATCATCATGAACCTGGAGCAGAAGGAGCGCCGCGAAACGTTTGTCGAGCACGTGCGCAACCTGTGGCCCAGCCGCGAGGACTTCAAGCGGATGTTCCCGGCGGTGCTGCGCGGCACCGCACTCGGCTCGCTCCTCGGCATCCTGCCGGGCGGCGGCGCCACGCTGGCGTCCTTCGCGTCGTACTCGCTGGAGAAGAAGGCTTCCAGATACGCGAACGAATTCGGCAAGGGTGCCATCGAAGGCGTGGCCGGGCCGGAATCGGCCAACAACGCGGCGGCACAGACCTCATTCATTCCGCTGCTCACGCTCGGCATTCCGTCCAACGCGGTGATGGCGCTGATGGTCAGTGCCATGACCATGCACAACATCCAGCCCGGCCCGCAGGTGGTGACCGACAACCCGGCGCTGTTCTGGGGCCTGATTGCCTCGATGTGGATCGGCAACCTGATGCTGATCGTGCTGAACCTGCCCATGATCAGCGTGTGGGTGCAGTTGCTGAAGGTCCCCTATCGCTTTCTGTATCCGGCCATCCTGGTGTTCTGCTGCATCGGCGTGTACTCAGTGTCGAACACCAGCTTCGACGTGTTCCAGACGGCGGCCTTCGGGTTGCTTGGCTACCTGTTCATCAAGCTGCGCTGCGAATCCGCGCCCATGCTGCTCGGCTTTGTGCTCGGGCCGCTCATGGAAGAGAACTTCCGCCGCGCCATGCAGCTGTCACGCGGCGACGTCACGACCTTCGTCACGCGGCCGCTGTCCCTGGGGCTGCTGATCGGGGCGGCGGTGCTGGTGATGCTGGTGGCAATGCCGGCCATCAGCAGCAAGCGCGAGGAGGCGTTCCACGAGGAATAGCGCCCCGCTGCAACGCACACCACGCCAGGGCATCGATACCGCCGTCGCCGATCGGCTGGTCCACGCCGACCAGCCCGATGCCGACTGGCACGCCCGCTACGACACCTGCGCCAGCGAGCGCGACCGCATCGCCGCCTTTCCGGGCCTGTCGGTGGCCGACCGCGCCGAGCAGGTTGCGCAGCTGCGCCGGCAAACGTTCCCCGTGCCGAATGAGGCATTGCACGCACAGGCGTCGGGCGGCCATCCGCGGCGCGAATAACACGCGATGACGGCACGGGGCGTCCGGCACGGTAAAATCACAAGATTGCCGAAATTCGCATGCCCATGAGCCAAGACAACGCCACCGGCGCCGCCGCCTCCACGTCCAACTTCCTGCGCCAGATCATCGATGCCGACCTGGGGCAAGGCATTTACGCCGGGCGCCAGGACACCACCGGCCACGCCCTGCCGCCCATCATCACGCGCTTTCCGCCGGAGCCCAACGGCTACCTGCACATCGGCCACGCCAAGAGCATCTGGGTGAACTTCGGCTTGGCCAAGGAATACGGCGGCCGCTGCCACCTGCGCTTCGACGACACCAACCCGGTCAAGGAAGACACCGAGTACGTCGACTCCATCATCGACGCCGTGCACTGGCTCGGCTACTCGTGGCAGAACGGCACCGGCGAGCATCTCTACTACGCCAGCGACTACTTCGAGCAGCTCTACGGCTTTGCCGAGGTGCTGATCCAGCGCGGCGTCGCCTACGTCGACAGCCAGAGCGCCGAGCAGATCGCCGCCGCGCGCGGCGATTTCACCCGGCCCGGCACGCCGTCGCCGTTCCGCGACCGCTCGGCGGAAGAGAACCTGGCGCTGTTCCGCGACATGCGCGCCGGCAAGTACCAGGACGGCCAGCACGTGCTGCGCGCCAAGATCGACATGGCCGCGCCCAACATCGTGATGCGCGATCCGGTGCTGTACCGCATCCGCCACGCGCACCACCACCGCACCGGCGACGCGTGGTGCATCTACCCGATGTACGACTTCACGCATTGCATCTCCGATGCGCTGGAGAACATCACGCATTCGCTGTGCACGCTGGAGTTCGAGAACAACCGCCCGCTGTACGACTGGGTGCTCGACCACCTGCGCGATGCCGGCGCGCTGCCCGCGCCGCTGCCGCACCAATACGAATTCGCGCGCCTGCACCTCACGTACGCCATCACCAGCAAGCGCAAGCTGCTGCAGCTGGTGAACGAAAAGCGCGTGGACGGCTGGGACGATCCGCGCATGCCCACGCTGGTGGGCATCCGCCGCCGCGGCTACACGCCGGAATCGATCCAGCTGTTCTGCGAGCGCGTGGGCGTCTCGAAGGCCGACAGCTGGATCGACATGAGCATCCTGGAGGCCGCCGTGCGCGACGACCTCGATGCGCGCGCGCCGCGCTCGGTGGCGGTGCTGAATCCGGTCAAGCTCATCCTCGACAACGTGCCGGCCGACTTCAACGAACCGTGCTCGGCGCCAGTGCACCCGAAGCAGCCCGAGCTGGGCCGCCGTGAATTCCCGCTCACGCGCGAGCTGTGGATCGAGCGCGAGGACTTCACCGAAACGCCGCCCAAGGGCTACTTCCGCCTGTTCCCGGGCAACAAGGTGCGCCTGCGCTACGGCTACGTGATCGAATGCACCGGCTGCGACAAGGATGCCGACGGCAACATCACCGCCGTGCACGCCAGCATCATCCCGGACACCAAGAGCGGCACGCCGGGCGCGGACAGCGTCAAGGTCAAGGGCAACATCCACTGGGTCAGCGCCGCGCATGCGCTCGAGGCCGAGGTGCGCCTGTACGACCGCCTGTTCAGCGACCCGCAGCCGGACTCAGGCGACAAGAACTTTCTGGATGCCCTCAACCCAGACTCCAAGCAGGTCGTCGCGGCCTACCTGGAGCCGACCTTGGCAACCGCCAAGCCGGAAGACCGCTTCCAGTTCGAGCGCCATGGCTACTTCGTGGCCGACCGCATCGACTCGCAACCGGGCAAGCCCGTGTTCAACCGCGTGGTCGGTCTGAAGGACAGCTGGGGCAAGTGAGCACCGGCCCATGCGCGTCATGGGCCTCTGAGACAAGAGGTGCCATGCGCGCATGGATACTGATGCTGGCGGCGGGACTGAGCGCCCCCGCCCTTGCCGCGCCGTTCACGCCGGACCCGGCGCACACGGCCGTCTACTTCGGCGCGTCGCATTTCGACCGCTCCACGATGCGCGGACGCTTCGACAAGATCGACGGCTCCATCGACTTCGATGAAGCCAGCAACCAGGGCGGTTTCGATTTCACCATCGATGCCGCCTCGGTCGACACGCGCCTGCCGGTGCTGGACGGTGTATTGAAATCCGAGCAGTTCCTGGATGCCGCGCAGTTTCCGATCATCCGCCTGCGCAGCGACCGCTTTGTCGTGGAAAGCGGCAAGCTCGTCGGCGTGGAGGCCAGGCTGACGCTGCATGGCGTGACGCAACCGGTGCGGCTGGACGTGCGCCGCTTCAACTGCGGCGACATGAAGCTGCCCGGCACCCTGCGCCACGTCTGCGGCGGCGATTTCCACCTCGCCATCCAGCGCAGCACCTTCGGCATGACGCGCTACCTGCCCGACGTGGGCGACCGCGTCGATCTCGACATCAGCGTGGAAGCCACGCTCCAATAAAACCCATGCCCAACATCGATTTCGCCCTCACCACCGACTACATCGAACTGCACAAGCTGCTCAAGCTGACCGGCGTGGTCGACAGCGGCGGCGCCGGCAAGGCGGCGGTGGCCGACGGCGGCGTCACCGTCGACGGCCAGCCGGAGACCCGCAAGACCGCCAAGATCCGCGCCGGCCAGGTGGTCATGCTGGGCGCCGTGCGCATCGCCGTGCACGGCGCCGAGTAGCGCTCGACCGCGCCGCCTACCCCTGACAAGGAAGACCGACCATGCCGATCGCCCTGTGGTGCGTCCTGATCGCCGCCCTGCTGCCGTACCTCTGCATCCAGATCGCCCAGTTAACGGGGCCGAAACGCGACAACCACCAGCCGCGCCAATGGGCCGCCGGCCTGACCGGCGTGGCACAACGCGCCAGCGGTGCCCAGCAGAACCACTTCGAGGTGTTCCCGTTATTTGCGGTGGCGGTGCTGGTGGCGATCCTGGGCGGCAGCCCGGTGGATCGCGTCAACGAGCTGGCGGTGGCGTTCGTCGCCGTGCGGGTGCTCTACACGGTCTGCTACCTGGCGGACTGGGCGGCGGTGCGCTCGCTAGTGTGGACGGTGGGCTTCGCCCTCACCATCGCACTGTTCGTGCAGCCGGTCTTCGTGCACTGACGCGGCGCGTGCCCGGAACAGAAACGGCGCCGTGACAGGCGCCGTTTTCGTTGCGGGCTAGTACCTCAGCACAGAGGTTATGACAGTTTGGGTAGGTTGTAGGACAGGCAAGCAGTTGTGGTCAACGAGCAGCTCAATGCTGCGAGCGATGCCTGCTTGCCGGCGG
>CAKKOY010000203.1 GCA_919592095.1 Ralstonia syzygii subsp. syzygii
TCGTGCAACCCTTCCAGCTCTCTCTCCCAGCCCCTCACCGTTCCTTGCATCGGACCATGATCGTCTCATCTCACATGGACAACATCTTAGGCGATAGGTACGGCTGTAGTATCTTGCGCCGGCATGTCACGCCGGCGACAAAGTCGGACGATTCCGATGTCCCCGGACGCCAGGCGCAGGTAAGGTCATTGCGGTACGTTCCTGGCCGGCATCTGCCGCCCTGCTTCCAACCGACGAGCCGCCCATGTCTCCATTCCTGTCCATCGTGGCCGCGGACGACCATCCCGTCATCTTGATGGGACTGGCCACCGCCATCCAGCAATTTCCCCGCCAGAAGATCATCGCGCAGGCGCACGAGGGCCATGCGCTGCTGGCGCTGCTCGAGTCCACCGACTGCGATGTCGTCGTCACCGATTACCACATGAACGGCGACGCGGCGTCCGACGGCATGCAACTGCTGACGCGGTTGCGCACGCGGCATCCCGAGCGCGCCGTGGTGGTCTGCACCATGGTTTGCAATCCGGCGTTGTTGCGCTGCATGCAGCAACTGGGCGTGCGCCGCATCGTCAGCAAGCGCGATGACCTGGCGCACGTCGGCCACGCCGTCGCGGCGAGCGCGCGCGGACTGCCTTACTACAGTCCCTCCATCGTTCTGGAAGGCGGCTTCAGCATCGGCGCACGCGAGGTCTTCCAGGGGCTGAGCGCGCGCGAGCGCGAAGTGGTGCGCCTCTATGTGAGCGGCATGGCGGTGTCGGAGATCGCGCGCCGGTTGGGCTCCAGCATCAAGACTGTCAGCACGCAGAAGACCATGGCGCTGCGCAAGCTCGGCCTGGCGCGCGAGACCGACCTGTTCCAGTACGCCCGCACCGCAGGGCTGCCGGCGCTGCATTGAGCGGCCGGCGTGTCGGCTGCAGCCCGCCTGGGGTGCCAGTGACCCGGTGGCGTAAAGGATCAGGCCGTCAGCGCGGCCAGGATGGCGTCGGTCTGCCGTACGCGCCCCAGGCGCGGCAGGATGTTTTCCACCGAGAAGCGGTGCTGCGCGGCATCCGGCGTGCTCATCGCATCTTCGGCCAGCACCAGCGCATAGCCGTGTTCCCATGCGGCGCGCGCGGTCGACTCCACGCCCACGTGTGTCGAGATGCCGCCCAGCACGATGGTGGTGATGCCGCGCCGGCGCAACTGCAGATCGAGTTCGGTGCCGTAGAACGCGCCCCACTGGCGCTTGAGGATCTGGATGTCGGTGGAGGCGACTTCCAGTTCGGGTGGCTGGTCCAGCGCCCCGGCGGGCATGCCGCCTGGCGGTGTCGGCGCGGGACGGTCCACCGGCTGGCGCGGCGCATCGGCGAAGTCGGACGACCAGCCCACCCGCACCAGCACCACCGGTGCGCTCAGTTCTCGAAAGCGCCTGGCCAGGCGCGCGGATGCGCTGAGCACCTGTTCGGCCGAATACGGCCCTTGCGCGAACGGCAGGATGCCGCGCTGCAGATCGATCAGTACCAGCGCGGTGGTCTTGGCGGACAGGGGTTGCAGCGGTTCGGACATCGGCGTCTCCAGGCTGGAGGAATGGCGGGTTACGGGCGGCGGATGATACAGGTGGCGGTGGCGTGCGCGAGCAGTGTGCCGTCCTGCATCTTGGGCGTGCCTTCCGATACGCCGATCGTGCGCGACACATGCAACACGCGCCCTTCTGCCACCAGCGGGGTGTCCACTGGCACCGCCTTGACCATCTTCACGTTGAGGTCGACCGTGCCGTAGCCCACGCCGGCTTCCAGCATCGAATGGACCGCGCAGCCGGTGACCGAGTCCAGCACCGTCGCGGCAAAGCCGCCATGCACGCCGCCCAGCGGGTTCAGGTGGCGTTTGTCGGCGCGGGCGGTGAAGCGGACCGTGCCGGCGTCGATCGACTCCATCGTCATCGGGATGGTGTCGCTGATGGAGGCGCGTGGCAGTTCGCCGCGAGCCATGGCCTGCAGCAATTGCTGGCCGCTGAGGTGGGACGAATGCATGGGGGCGCGGGACGGGTGGCGGGGACGTCCGACACGCTAATCCGACTCCCGATGCAAGGGGTGCAATGCTTTGTATTAAAATGCGCAACAATCAAGGAGCAGGCGGACGTGCGAAAGGCTCCAGAAAGGTAGGCTCCGCTACGCTCGTCCGGCGATTGCATCACGAACTGCCTGATGCGCGTTATCCAAGCCGGCAAGACGACCGGAGACTATTACCCACAAAGGAAGGAGACTGCGATGTCCAGCACTACATTCGCCCTCGCGGCGATCACTGCTGCCGTGGCCGGCCTGGCCGCCACCGGCGCTCAAGCGCAAGCCTCGAACGTCACGCTGTATGGCCTGATCGATACCACCATCAGTACGGTCAGCAATACCAACGCCGCGGGTGCCCGCACCACTGGCTTCCAGGTGCCCTGGTTCAGCGGCAGCCGCTGGGGCCTGACCGGCAAGGAAGACCTGGGCGGCGGCACGTCGGCCATCTTCAAGCTGGAATCCGAATTCGAGACCCCCACCGGCAACATGGACACCCCGGGGGTGCTGTTCAACCGAGACGCCTGGGTGGGTCTGTCGAATCCCCTCTTCGGCAAGCTGACCTTCGGCCGCCAGAACGCGCTGGCGCGGGATGTCTCCGGCATCTACGGCGACCCGTACACCAGCGCCGAGGTGACCCTGGACGAAGGCGGCTACACCAACGTCAACAACTTCAAGCAGCTGATCTTCTACGCAGGCAGCGCCACCGGCACGCGCCTGAACAATGGCGTGGTGTGGAAAAAGCTGTGGGACGGCGGCTTCTTCACCGGCCTGGCCTATCAGTTCGGCGAAGTGCCGGGCCAGTTCACGCAAGGCACCACCGAGACCGCAGCGCTGGGCTACAACGGCGGCAACTTCCACCTGTCCGCCTTCGCGCAGCAGGCCAAGGTCAACGGCTTTATCGACTGTTCGTACTCGGCGGGCGGCAACGTGATCCTGGGCATGTTCCGCATCAACGCCGGCTACTTCCACTACACGGGTGAGCAACCGGTCGCACTGGGCAACCGCAAGGACGACGCTTACACCGTGTCGCTGAAGATCGCCCCGCCGGGTGCCTTCGACTACGAGATCGGCTACCAGATCATGAAGGCCGGCAACGCCGCGTTCAGTGCGGACGGCAACACGCTCAACGCCTACGCCGACGTGTCGACGGCCACCGCTGCCGGCAGCGGCCGCAAGCACACGGTGTACGGCTCGGTGTTCTATCACGTGTCCAAGCGCACCGAGTTCTACGTGGCGGCCGACTACATGAAGCTGAAGGATCAGTACATCGTCGGCTCGACCAACGGCCACAACAGCCAGACCGAGTTCGGTGTCGGCATGCGCACCCGCTTCTGATCAGGGCAGTTTCGCCTGATCGACGAAGTGGTTGGTGTACGTCCGCGACAGGTCGATATGCTTGTCGCGGGCGTTCGGGTTGCTGGTCGATAGCACGCGCAGGACCGTGGCCGGGCCGTCCGCGGGCATGCGCCCGTCGTCGCTGAACGTGGGCAACGCAGCGGCGAGGGCCTGCACGTAGACGTCCGGACGGTCGCGCCGGAATTCCGGCGGCATGTGCGTGGCAACGTCTTCCGCGCGGTGGCTGCGCAGGTAGTGCAGCGTGCGGACGAAGACGCGTGCCAGTTTGGTTGCCAGTTCGGGATGGGCCTCCAGCCACTCCGTCTGCACATACAGGCACGCCGCCGGGTACGGACCGCCCAGCGCCGCGCGCGTGCTCTCGACCGTGCGCAGGTCGAGCAGCACGCGCGCTTCTTTATTGCGGACCAGCCGGGTTGCGGTCGGGTCGGTGGTCATGCCGGCGTCGATGCGGCCGCTGCGCAGGGCGCTGACAAAGCTGTGCTCGGCGCCGACCGGCAGCATCGTGTACTCGCCCGGTCCCAGTCCTTGCAGCGCCATCAGGTGGCGCGTCAGGAAGCTGGTGGACGAACCGAGGCCGGTCACGCCCAGCGTGCGGCCGTGCAGGTCGCGCAGCGATTGCACCGTGGCGGGCAGGCGCGTCGAGACGACCTCCGCCTCCCCCGGTACGTGGCTGAAGATCACGATGGCGCGGACTTCCTTGCCCTTGGTCTGCAGATCGATGGTGTGGTCGTAGAACCCGATCACGCCTTGCGCGTAGCCGGTCAGCAGTTCGCTCTCGGCGTCGACGCCGGCGGGCTGGGACAGCAGTTCCACGTCCAGGCCTTCATCGCGGAAGTACCCCAGCCGCTGCGCCAGCGTGGCGGGCAGATAGATCATTTTGGCGGTGCCGCTGACCATCAGCGTCAGGTGCGTCGGCGTGTCGGCGGCCAGCGGTGGCGCCGCCAGCATGACGCACGCGGCGAGCAACGGCGTGATCCAGCCGTGGGGGCCGCGCGCGCGGATGCCCCTGCAGGTAAAAACACCCATTGAGTTGTCTCCGGCTATTTTGTAGATAGTCGTGTCGCGTGCAACCGGATGATCATGTGACGCATCCGGCGCGCGCGGGCAGCCGCCCCTCATTCTAGTACCTCAGCACAGAGGTTATGACAGTTTGGGTAGGTTGTAGGACAGGCAAGCAGTTGTGGTCAACGAGCAGCTCAATGCTGCGAGCGATGCCTGCTTGCCGGCGGAG
>CAKKOY010000204.1 GCA_919592095.1 Ralstonia syzygii subsp. syzygii
GCGTGCTCAACCGCATGGCTGCGCTTGCCCGCCCGCAGTCCGTCCGCGTCGACTGAATTACGCCTCACAGGGATGGCTTCGACTTCAAAGTCGATTTATGCAACAACGCCCGTACGATACGGTTTGCATCGGCCCATGTCCAGTTGTGTTAGCGACTCTAAACCCTTCAGCCGTAATTGCTATACCCCGAGACCCAAAACGCCCTGACTGGATGTTAAGTGGGCACTTAATATCACCAAAGACAAGCAGTATCAAGTGTTTCGCAATATTTAACACACATATAAAAATAATGATTCATAGAAGCTCCATAAGAGTCTTCCCGTCTCGATAAGTCGCCGCTACTATGCGCGCCTTATATTGCTTTCTGCTTGTCACTCGCCAGGAAATATTACAGAAGGCATTTATCTCTCCGCCGCATTCGCACAAGATTTAAATACCCAAGACATTATCTGCACCGGCATGGATTACCTCAATGGTGCCCCCTCCAGGCCGGCCCGCCCATCACTCTTGCCCCCAAGCGATCTCAATGGAGAAAAGAACATGAAGTTTGCCGTGCTGACGTCCTCTCCCTCCAGCTTTGCGCTGATCGCCGCCGCTCTCGCGAGCGAGAACTTCGAATGCGTACGCTTTGACGATGCACTGGCACTGCTGCGCGCACGGCGAACAGAAACCTTCCAACTGATGATGATCGACGCGCTGCAGTTCCACACGGCCGGCCAGCTCGTGCTGTCGTGGCGGCACTGCAATGCCGACATGCGTTGGCCGACCCTGGTGTTCGGGCAGTTTGCCGAGCGGGAAGACATGCTGCGCGTGTTCGATGCCGGCGTCGACGACATGCTTGTCGGGCATTTCTCCCCGGACGAACTGCGCGCGCGGGTGCTACGCCTGCTCCGCCATGCCGGACAGACCCTGCCCGCCGTCAGCATGAACGTGACGGTCGGCCCCTACCGGCTTTGCCGGCTCACGCATACGCTCAAGCTCCATGGTGTCCCCATCCGCCTGACCGCACGGGAATTCGCCACGGCATGGCTGCTGTTCTCGTCCCCGGGCACCTTCCTTTCGCGTCAGCAGATCGCTTCCTCGGTGTGGGGGACGGATGCCAGCGTGGTAGGCCGCTCCATCGAGCAGCACATCTACCGGCTGCGCAAGAAGCTGCGGTGCGGCGAGGAGACGGGCGTGGAGATCAAGACGATTTACGCACGCGGCTATCAGCTCACCATCCACCACAACGATCCGGCGCAGGTCTCCCGTGCGCCCCATACCGATCTCGCCAGCCATCAGGAGATCGCGCAGTGCGATGCGCAGTCAGGGCAGGCCGCCCCTGCACGAACCTGGTTCCTGCCCGCGCATGCCGAATGGATGAACGCCGCGCATCTGGTTTCTGCCGGATCCGGACCGCACCTGACGGCGCTGGCGACCTGAGGCGGCCGGGACGACGCACGCAGGGCCTCGCTTGAAACCCCGGGGCCTGATTGCTTATGGTCGCGATACAGGCGCAGCGCCGTCCCGCGCATGCCTGGTCGGGACCGACCCGTGCCATGCCATGCGCAGGGCAACGCCGGCACCTCACCGCAGGCGGCCACCCGTACCTATGCGCAGAACGACAAGGACATGGTGCTGGCCGCCTGCGTCGCCAACGCCTACCGGAACGACAAGGATGCCACCGCGGACGGGCAGCAGCGTGAACGCGTTGCGGGACTGGACCGCCTACGACATGGAAAAGAGCCCGGATGCGGTCCGGTCGCTGGTGGACCGCTATCTGGCGCGGAACTACGCCAATCCGCTGGCCGGGGCGGAAGTCAAGGGACTGCGCTTTGACCTCCTGAAATGCCTCGACCTCTATCACAGCCGGGAACTGGAAGCCCTGGCGCGACAGCTCGTCATCCACCCGGGGCATACCTACAGGCAGGACAATCCACCACGCGCGGCACCCAAGTAGCGCGGCATCGCAACCGGCGATCGACGGCGTTCAGTGATCCTTGCCGGCCTTGTCCATGTACGTCACGGTGCCGCGCCCGTCCTTGAACTGAACGTCAAGGCGGTCGCCCATGGCCGGTACGCTGTCGAGCAAACGGATGTCGTGGATGACAACTTGCCGACGGCCGATGTGCTGGGCGACGTGCAACGTGGACACGGCCACGACGGGGCCAGAGTATTGGCGATCCTGCTTGCCGGATGTCTCGGACACGGTGTAGCCGCCCGGATCGAGTGCAGCGTGTACATTCAGCTCGGACTGCTTGGTCTCGCGCGCCTCGTCGACGACCGGACCTGCTTCGGTGCCTGGACCACCCGGACCGGGCTCCAGGACTACGCCATGCGACCACCCCGGCACATTGATGTAATAGCGCACCGCTTTGCCCACACCGCGGCTCCACAATTGCCCGCCCGTGACCATCGCCGAAAGGTCGCGTGTAGCCGTGGCCTTTGAGACGCCGGTCATCTTCATGTACTTCTCAGCGTTCAGGCCGCCCAGGAAGCCACCGTCCCCGTCGTCGAGGAGCCGCTGCAGCACCTTGCGCTGCCACTCATGAAGCCCTCTGCCCTCGTGGTTCTCCCAAAAGCGCCTCTTCTCGATCGTCTGGTCGATGACCTGGCTCGCGGCACGACAGGCCGCCGTGCATTGGCGCGCAAACCACTGCACCCACGACGTCACCTCGACGTCACCACGCTGAGCCTGGTTAAGAGCGTCGTAGTACGCCGAGCGCGAGGTCAGTAGCTGCCGCGAAAGACTGTAGAGGCGCACCGGTTGTCGCAGATGCTGCGCCATGACCATGTCAACGATGGCCCTCCCAATGCGGCCGTTGCCGTCCTCGAACGGGTGGATGCTCTCGAACCATAGGTGTGCAATCGCGGCCCGAGCGAAGCCATCAATCAGCTTGCTGCCCGACGGCAACGCGAAAGCCTGCGCCGGCAAAGACTCAGCAAACCACGCGAGGAAGCGCTTCATCTGCGCTGGCACGTCCTTTGATGGCGGTGCCTCGTAATGCACCACCTCGCGGCCCGACGGACCGCTTACGATCTGCATCGGATCGTCATGGTCGCGGTATCGGCCGACGGCGATCCGGTGGATGCCGGACGTGCCACCAGGGAATAGCGCAGATTGCCAGCGGCACAACCGGTCCTCATCCAGGGGCCAATCAAACGCTGTTGTGGCATCGCTGATGACCTCCACCAGGCCATCGACGTGGCGGTCGGTAGGTCCCGACGTCGCCAAGCCAAGTCGCCTCATCACGGACGACCGGACGACATCGAGCGACAGCCGCTCCCCTTCGATGGCGGCCGTGGCCAGCACCTCATCGGATAGCGCATCGAGCGCGACCTGGCTGGTACTGCCAAGGCCAACGGCCATCGCCTTGCCCTCGACGACACCGTGCATCCGGTAGGCCTCCGCCAGGTCAGGCGCGGTCATCTGCGCGTCATAGGTGAAGTTAGTGTCGAGATTCACTCAACCCTGAACCGGCAGGTCCCGACTTTGGCGACCGAGCAGCAAAATGGACATCGCTGGAGCCGTCTGGCGATGTGAGCAGCGATGCGCCAGCGCAGCGTAGCAATCGAATCAGGCACGTGTCGCTGTACCCGCGGGGGACATAATCTGCGGGTAAGGCAGGTGAGCTGCGGATTTCGGCGTTTTTTTACTGCCGCCTTGAATGAGGCGTTGTGCGACAAGGAAACCATAAGCGGCCATGCACAGCGATGCATGGTGATGAAATCCGCGCCATCCTCGTCCCTCGAAGTGCCCGAGCCCGAACGCCTGCTTGAGATCCTGGTAGTCACGCTCAATGCGCCAGCGCATTTTTGTAACGTGAACTAGACGTTCCACTGGTGTGTCTTCGGGCAGTGTTGAAAGCCAGTATTTGGCCGGCTCAGCTTCGCCGGTAGGCCATTCGATCAGCAACCATTCTTCCTCGCGCGGGGTGGCGCGCCAGTAATCGCGGTGCGAGGTGCGCACTCGCTCTGTGGCAAACCGAGAACTCAGTGCAGCACGTGTGCCTTCGCGCGTCCTGTTTGCCCAGTTGCCCGCAGTATTGCCTCGCTACGCCGACCGAATGCTTGCCTTTCTTCGGGAAACCCGTGTCATCAATAATCCAGTACAGGCCCTTTGCCGGGTCCATGTGCGGCAAGACCCAGCGGCGCACCTGTTCGAGTAGTGCGCCGTCAGACCATTCCGACTTTGACACGAAGTGATGCAGCGACTGGTGTCGCGCGCTCACGCGATGCGGCTCGAGATGGGCGGCCAGCGGCTCAACGCTCTTGCGCCTGAGCGGCAACATCAACCCTCTGCAATAGCCAGTCAGCCCGGCGCGGCGATCACCGTGCCCGACCGCCTCACATAGGTGTTCCAGCTACTCGTCGAACGATGTCTCCCAATCCATCACTTCCTCATGCAAAGGATGAAGAAGTTCCTGTAATGACATGAATTTTATGACACAGTAAGATTAGCGAGGCCGACTCTTTGTTGCTTAGTACTACAGCCGTAGCTCAAAATGGAGGAGCACATCCCCGCGCCCGGTAGTGACACTGCTGAGCGCGCCACTGATGCGCGCGCCGCCATCGCGACCATGCCAGCACCT
>CAKKOY010000205.1 GCA_919592095.1 Ralstonia syzygii subsp. syzygii
CCGCCGGCAAGCAGGCATCGCTCGCAGCATTGAGCTGCTCGTTGACCACAACTGCTTGCCTGTCCTACAACCTACCCAAACTGTCATAACCTCTGTGCTGAGGTACTAGAACCCGACGGGTTCTCACACCCGATCATCGCTGTTTCGATGACGGGCCAATTCTTGGTGATCGGCCCCATGGTGTCAATCTGCCGACACAACAATTTACGGCTGGGTGCGCGCCTGGCTCGAATCGACGCGGCTGGCACCGTTCACGCCGCACACCGTCACCCACCCGGAGCGGCTGTTCGACACCATCCGCCGCGCTCGCGACGACGGCTTCGCCCTGATCGAACAGCAGTTGCAGGTGGGGGTGCGCGGCGTGGCGGTGCCGCTCAAGAACCGCCAGGGCGACGTTGTGGCCGCGCTGTCGACCAACATGCCGATCGGCCAGGAATCCGCCGAGGCGGCGCTGGCCCGCGTCCTGCCGGCGCTGCAGGAGACCGCCATGGCAATGTTGCCCGCGCTGTAGCGAGTAGCGAGCACTAACTCAGGCGCTCGCCGGCTCGCCGAAGGTCGCGAGCCAATCGAGACCGGCATCCCCTGCAGCCAATCGCGCGATGGCCGCCTTGAGCACCACGGCATCGACCCATGGGTACGGCAGCGCCTGCTGGATCGCGGCACGCCAGGCATCGGCACGCGCATCGCCGACGACATCCATCCGCGCGATGTCGATGTGCAGGGCGCTCACACGCCAGTTGCCGCCGGCCGGGTCGAAGGTCCATCGATAGACGCCGTGGCCGACCCGCAGCGCACCGCCGGCGCGCTCCTGCATGACCACCAGCCAAGGCATCGGCGCCAGCGAGACCGGCCCATTGCCCGCCCGCGGAGCTTCGGGCAGATCGCCGCGCCGGATGACGTAGTAGGTGCGGCAGCGATGGTATTGGGCACCGAAGTCCGTCACCAGGGTCCTGGCGATGGCGGCGGCGCCGTCGGCCCCGGAAGGGAAGGCGATGTTCTGCGTGGCAAGCGCGAAGGTCAGCCGCGCATGGGGCGCGAAAACGTCGTCGATCACGTGCGGCAGATTGTCATCCTTGGCGTGCAGGTAGCCCTCGAGCAGGCGGGCGAAATCGTTCATGGCGGTTGCGCAAAGCGGCGGAAGAGGCGCGTACGCTAACAGCCGCGTGCGCTGCCGTCGCCCATGCCCCCGATAGGGCTACGGACTCTGGCGCGCCGATCGCAGCATCCGCGTATGGGGAACAGTACGGGGAACATTGACGCGGCGCAGATGCCGCGCACCTGGCGCTGTGCCAGAATGCATGAGCGGAAAACGGCGCGCCGACGCCGTCCGCTGTCCCCGGAGCGCACCGGTGCTTGCACGGGCAGCGTCGAGGACGACTGACAACACACTCCCACAAAAGGAATCAACAATGTCCAACCGTCGTCAATTCCTGAAGCGCATCCCCATCGTGGCCGCCGCGGGCGCCATCGGCATGGCGGGCCTGGCCCGCGCGGCGAACCCGATGGTCGCGGAGACCGAACCGCAGGCCGCCGCCCTCGGCTACAAGGCCAACACGGCCAAAGTGGACCAGGCCAAATATCCGAAACACACCCCGGACCAGCACTGCGGCAATTGCGCGCTCTACCAGGGCGGCACGGCGGCCCAGGGCGGCTGCCCGCTGTTTGCCGGCAAGGATGTCGCAAACAAGGGCTGGTGCAGCGCCTGGGCGAAGAAGGCCTGAGCGCCTCCACCCACGCGGCATGCAACGACGGACCCTGCGGGGTCCGTTGTCATTGGTGCGCCGGGAATGGGCGGATTTACAATGCATGCCATGGCCTTCACCTTCACACCCACCGTCCTGGTCATCGATGACGAACCGCACATCCGGCGCTTCGTGCGCGCGGCGCTGGAGGCCGAAGGCTGCGAGGTGTTCGAGGCCGACCGCGTCGAGCGCGGCCTGATCGAGGCCGGCACGCGGCAGCCCGATGCCGTGATCCTCGATCTCGGACTGCCCGACGGCGATGGCATGTCGTTGATCCGCGACCTGCGCACGTGGACGGAAGTGCCGGTGCTGGTCCTGTCCGCCCGCGTCGACGAGCGCGACAAGATCGACGCCCTCGACGCCGGCGCCGACGATTACCTGACCAAACCCTTCGGCGTGGGCGAACTGATCGCCCGCCTGCGCGTGCTGTTGCGCCGCCATGCCAAGCGCGGCGAAGACGGCGGCAGCGTCATCGCTTTCGGCGACGTGCAGGTCGATCTGGCCCGCCGCCTGGTCAGCCGCAACGGCGAGCCGGTGCACCTGACACCGATCGAATACCGCCTGCTGGCCGTGCTGCTCGGCCGGCGCGGCACCGTGATGACCCATCGCGAACTGCTGCGCGAAGTCTGGGGCCCCGCGCATTCGGACAGCAGCCACTACCTGCGCATCTACATGGGCCACCTGCGCCACAAGCTGGAGCGCGACCCGGCGCGCCCGCAGCACCTGCTGACCGAAGTCGGCGTCGGCTACCGCTTCGCCGCCTGAGCCTTACTGCTCCCGGATACCGGCCGCGTGCACGATGCGGCCGTTGCTGTCGTGTTCCGCGCGGATGGCGGCGGCGAACTGCTCGGGCGTGCCGCCCACCGGCACCACCGACGCCTGCGTGAGCCGATCGTGCAGGTCCGGCGCGGCCAGCGCCTTGTTGATCTCGGTGTTGAGCCGCGCAATGATCGGCGCGGGCGTCCTGGCGGGCGCGAACACGCCGAAGGTCGAAGCCATGTTGGCCTTGGCGTACCCCAGTTCGGCGAAGGTCGGCACCGTGGGCAGCGCATCGAGCCGGTGCGGTGCGCCCACCGCCAGCGGCCGCAGCTTGCCGCTGCTGATGTGCTGCATCAGGGTCGGGCCGACGTTGGTCGACATCACCTCCACCTGCCCGCCCAGTGCGTCGGTCAGCTGCTGGCCGCCGCCCTTGTACGGAATCAGCGTGATGTCCACATGCGCCTGCACCTTGACCTGCTCCAGAGCCAGATGGCCGACCGTGCCCATCCCCGAGGTCGACCAGCGGATCGTGCCCGGCTTGGCACGCGACTGGGCCAGCATGTCGGCAAAGCTCTTGCCCGTGAACGAAGGCGTGCCCAGCAGGATCATCGGCGCGTACATGACGTTGATGACCGGCGCGATGTCCTTCTGCGGGTCATACGGCAGCTTGCCGAAATGCGGATTGAGGGTGAGCGGGCTCACCGCGGAAAAACCCAGCGTATAGCCGTCGGGCGCCGATTTGGCCACCGCATCCATACCGATGCTGCCGCCGGCGCCGGCACGGTTCTCCACCACCACCGGCTGGCCGAGCTGTGTCGCCAGTTTCTCGCCCAGCGCGCGCGCGACGTTGTCCGAGATGCCCCCGGTCGGGTACGCGACGATGATGCGGATCGGCTTGGAGGGGTAGTCCTGCGCCAGGGCAGGCGTGGCGGACATCAGCGGCATGCCCAGGCACAGCAGCATGGCGGCCGCGCTCAGGCGGCGACGGGTGGAATGGACAGCGACAGCGGAAGTGACAACGGCGTCAGACGTCATGGCGCAATGGTGAGAGATCAACGGAAAACCAGCATTTTAGGCGGAGCCCGGGCAGGCACGCTGACGCGCACCCAAAGAAAAAGGCGCCCGAAAGGCGCCTTTTCCGTTCCCAATCGAGCGACTGCGTCGATCAGAAGATGTGGCGGATGCCCACGCCAACGCTTGTCTGGTTGGTCTTGGCGTTGGTGCCGTCGCTCGTACCACCCGAAAGCTGCGGGATTGCAGCATCCTTGACCTTGTTGTAGTCGACCGTACCATACACTTGCGTGCGCTTGGACAGGGCGTACTCGGCCAGCAGCACGGCGGTGTAGCGCTTGCCGTCGTTGCCGGCGGTCAGGGCTTCGTTGCTGATGCTATCGTAGTAGAACGCGCCGGTCAGGGCCAGGGCCGGGGTGACTTGATAGGTCAGACCGCCCATGCCGACGTGGTCTCGGCGCTTGGTAGCGCCCGGAGTCAGGCCCGCGCCAGCGGCGGCAACCATGTTCAGGCCGAATGCGCTGCTACCCACGCACGTCGTGCTCACACCAACCTGGCCGTTCACGCAACCGGTGGCGTCGCTGCTGTCGAGGTAGCCCAAGAACAGCTTGGCCGGTCCGATGGTGTAGTTGCCGCCGATGCTCCACACGGTCTGCTTGTTGCCAGCGGTGTCCTTGTGCTGCTGGTACAGGCCGCCGATCATCGCCGGGCCGAATTCATACGACACGGCGGCGCCCAGGTACTGGTTCTGGCTCAGGCTGCCGGCCACTTCGCCGAAGCCTTAGCCCAGGCCGACGTACAGGCCGTTGATCTTGTTCTCGTACTTGACCATGTTCGACTCACGCACACCGGTCAGGCCGTAGAACACCCAGGAGTTTTGGTCGTAATTACCTGCGCCCAGCGGGTCGAAGTTGCCGCCCATCGTGAAGCCTAGTACTACAGCCGTAGCTCAAAATGGCGGAGCACATCCCCGCGCCCGGTAGTGACACTGCTGAGCGCGCCACTGATGCGCGCGCCGCCATCGCGACCATGCCAGCA
>CAKKOY010000206.1 GCA_919592095.1 Ralstonia syzygii subsp. syzygii
AGGTGCTGGCATGGTCGCGATGGCGGCGCGCGCATCAGTGGCGCGCTCAGCAGTGTCACTACCGGGCGCGGGGATGTGCTCCCCCATTTTGAGCTACGGCTGTAGTACTAGGGTCCGCTGCGGCGGACCGGAGGTCCCGCCGGGCGGCGGTCATCGGATGCGCACAGGCGTGCCCGATGCCGTGCTCGGCTTTTTTGCTATTCGACCAAGCACGACAACAGGCGATTTGACGGGCCACCATGGCAAAACGTGATTACTACGAAGTGCTCGGGGTGGGCAAGAACGCGGGCGACGACGAGATCAAGAAGGCGTATCGCAAGCTCGCGATGAAGTACCACCCGGACCGCAATCCGGACAGCAAGGAAGCGGAGGAGAAATTTAAGGAGGCCAAGGAAGCCTACGAGATGCTCTCCGACGCGGACAAGAAGGCGGCCTACGATCAGTACGGCCATGCCGGCGTCGACCCCAACATGGCCGGCGGCTTCGGCGCGGGGGCGCAGGGCTTCGGCGGCTTCGCGGAAGCCTTTGGCGACATCTTCGGCGACATCTTCGGCCAGGCGCAACAGGGTGGCCGCCGCGGCGCGGGCCCGCAGATGTATCGCGGCGCCGACCTGCGCTACAGCATGGAGATCACGCTGGAGCAGGCCGCGCACGGCTACGATACGCAGATTCGCGTGCCGCACTGGGACGAATGCGACCACTGTCACGGCAAGGGTGCCGAACCCGGCTCCAGCGTGGAGACCTGCCCGACCTGCCACGGCGCCGGCCAGGTGCGCGTGTCGCAGGGTTTCTTCACGATGCAGCAGACCTGCCCGAAGTGCCACGGCAGCGGCAAGTACATCCCCAAGCCTTGCAGCAAGTGCCATGGCCAGGGCAAGGTGAAGAGCCAGAAGACGCTGGAAGTGAAGATTCCGGCGGGCATCGACGAGGGCATGCGCATCCGCTCCTCGGGCAACGGCGAGCCGGGCATCAACGGCGGCCCGCCGGGCGACCTGTATGTGGAAATCCACATCAAGCCGCACCCCGTGTTCGAGCGCGACGGCGACGACCTGCACTGCCAGATGCCGATCTCCTTCGCCACCGCGGCCATGGGCGGCGACATCGAGGTGCCCACGCTGGGCGGCCGCGTGACCTTCAACGTGCCCGAGGGCACGCAGGCCGGCAAGACCTTCCGCCTGCGCGGCAAGGGCATCAAGGGCGTGCGCTCGGGCTATGCCGGCGATCTGTACGTGCATGTGGTGATCGAAACGCCGGTCCGGCTGACCGAGCACCAGAGGGAACTGCTGCGCCAGTTCGACAAGTCCGTCCATGAAGGCGGCTCGCGGCACAGTCCGCAGGAGCAGTCGTGGCTGGACAAGGTGAAGAGCTTCTTCTCCAGTTGAGCACCACGTTTTTGCCGTAACCGGGGGACCTCGTCATGCAGCCGCCAGATGCCGGCGCGCCGTTCGCGCTGCTGGACGATGCCACCTCGGCCGGCGCGCCATGCTCGCGCTGGTACACCGGTTATGCCGGCGAGATTGTCCGGCCGCCAGGCACGCTGGAGGGGCTGGACGATGCGCTGCGCTCGGCATGGGCCGACGGCTTGCACGCGCTGGTCATGGCCCCGTACGAATTCGGCCGGCCGCTGGTCCGCCTTTCCTCGGCCGTGCCGGCCTCCTCTCGCTTGCCCGGCCACGACGGCCGCCTGCGTGTGCTGCTGTTCCGCGCGATGCAGGTGCTGTCGGCGGCCGAGGTCGATGCGCTGTTCGATGCGTGGCCCGAGGCCAGCGGCGCGGCCGGTCTGTTCGACGGCGCGGCCAGCGTCGACCATGACGCCTATGTTCACGCCATCGCCCGCATCCAGGACTGGGTCGCCGCGGGCGATACCTACGAAGTCAACTACACGTATTGCCTGCGCATGACCGCGTTCGGCGCGCCGGCCGCGCTGTATCGTCGCCTGCGCGCGCGCCAGCCGGTGCCGTATGGTGCGCTGATCGAACTGCCCGAGGGCGGGGCGATCCTGTCGTGCTCGCCGGAACTGTTCTTCTCGCACCGCGCGGGCAGCCTGGTCGCGCGGCCGATGAAGGGCACCGCGCCCGCCAGCGGCGATCCGGAAGTCGACGAAGCCCGCGCCGTCGCGCTCGCCGCCGACGAGAAGAACCGCGCCGAGAACCTGATGATCGTGGACCTGCTGCGCAACGACCTGGGCCGCCTCGCGCGCCCGGGCTCGGTGCGTGTGCCGGCGCTGTTCGAGGTGACGCCGTACGGCAGCGTGCTGCACATGACCTCCACGGTGGAAGCGGAGATCCCACCCGCGACCGGTCTGGCCGACTGCCTCGCCGCGCTGTTTCCGTGCGGTTCCATCACGGGCGCGCCCAAGCGCCGGACCATGGAGATCATCGATGCGCTGGAGCCGGAACCGCGCGGCCTCTACACCGGCGCGATCGGCTGGGTCGACGCGCCCATCGGCGACCATGCAATGGGCGACGCGTGTTTCTCCGTGGCGATCCGCACGCTGGTGCTGGGCGCGCCCGGCGTCGACGGTCTGCGCTCGGGCGAACTCGGCATCGGCTCCGGCATCGTGTTCGACAGCGTTGCCGACGAGGAATACGCCGAGTGCCAGCTGAAGGCGCGCTTCGTCACCGCGCTCGATCCGCGCCTGTCGCTGTTCGAGACAATTCGGGCGACGCGCGCGGAAGGCGTGCCCTTGCTGGACCGGCATCTGGCGCGGCTGGGGCTTTCCGCCCGCGCGTTCGGCTTCGGCTTCGACAGGGACGCGCTGGTGCGCGAGGTGGCGCGCGTATGCGCCACGCTGCCGGAGGACGGTGCGCATCGCATGCGCTTGTCGTTGCGGCACAGCGGCGTGTTCAGCGTCACGGCGGCGCCGCTGTCGCCACTGCATGCCACGTGGGATGCGCCGGTGCGCCTGCGCATCGCGCCGCAGGCGCGCGAGGCCGTGCACAGCCTCCCCCATCACAAGACCAGCCTGCGCGCCGCCTATGACGCGGCCTGGCAGGCCGCGGAGCGCGAGGGCGCGTTCGATGCT
The DNA here is from genome assembly GCA_919592095.1 of Ralstonia syzygii subsp. syzygii. Classification (GTDB taxonomy): domain Bacteria; phylum Pseudomonadota; class Gammaproteobacteria; order Burkholderiales; family Burkholderiaceae; genus Ralstonia; species Ralstonia syzygii. The sequence continues at coordinate 3,026 of CAKKOY010000206.1, forward strand.
GTGTTCTTCAATGCCGATGGCACCCTGGCCGAGGGCGGCCGCAGTACGGTGCTGGTCAAGCTGGAGGGCACGTGGTGGACGCCGCCGCTGTCGGCGGGCGTCCTGCCGGGCGTGATGCGCGGCGTGCTGCTGGATGATGCCAGGCCGTGGCTTGGCGCGCCGTTGCGTGAACGCGTGCTGACCCGCGCCGATGTCGCCCGCGCCGAGGCCGTCGCCGTCTGCAACGCGCTACGCGGCGTGGTGCCCGCGCATTTCGAGCCGCCCATCGCTTAGCTTCCACCTCGCCACCCCAGGCAGGTTGATCAGCTCGCGGTCGTGGCACACCATCAGCAGCGCGCGGCCTTCGTCCGCCAGTTCGCCGACGAGGGCGAGCACCTGTTCGCGCGCGGCGCCATCCAGGTTGGACGTGGGTTCATCGAGCAGCAGTACATCGGTTTGCAGTGCACGGGCACGCGCCAGCGCGAGCCGTTGCGCCTCGCCGCCCGACAGGCGCTCGGGCGGCACGTGCAGCACCTGCTGCAAGCCGGCCCAGCGGATGGCGTCGTCGACACGCTCGCGCAGCTCCGCCTGCGGCACGCGATGCGGGCCGGTGGTCAGTCCGTACGCGAGGTTGGCCCGCACCGAGGTGCGGAACAGGTACGGATGCTGGTGTACATAGGTCAGCCGGGCCCGCAGCGCGGCCGGATAGGGTGACAGCGGTTGCGGGCCTTGACCGAAATCGACAGAGGCTTCCCCCGCCGGCACCAGGCCCGCCAGCATGCGCAGCAACGTCGTCTTGCCGACACCGTTGGCGCCCGTGACGACCACCGCATTGCCCGCCGACAGCGCCAGGCGTGGAACGTCGAACAGCAGGCGCTCGCCGTGGCGACAGCGCAACTGTTCGAACACCATCAGGGGGCGGGGCGAGGCGGTCATCGGGCGCTCACGTGGCTTGGCGGCGGAAGGCGCCGGCGCCCTGCAGCCAGGCCAGCACCAAGTTGACCAGCAGCGCCAGCGCGATCAGCACGATGCCCAGTGCAATGCCCTGGGCGAACTCGCCCTTGCTGGTCTCCAGCGCGATCGCGGTGGTCATGGTGCGCGTGACGCCCTCGATATTGCCGCCGACCATCAGCGCCGACCCGACCTCGGCGATCACCCGGCCGAAGCCCGCCACCACGGCGGCGCCCAGACCGAAGCGCAGTTCGCGGAACACCGTCAGCGGCAGCCGCAACGGGCCGGCGCCGAGCACGCGGGCCGTCTCTGCCAGGCGCGGGTCGGCGCGCTCGAAGGTCGCCAGCGCAAACGCCACGATCACCGGCAGGCCGAGCACCGCCTGGCCTAGTACTACAGCAGTACCTATCGCCTATGATGTTGTCCATGTGAGATGAGACGATCATGGTCCGATGCAAGAAACGGTGAGGGGCTGGGAGAGAGAGCTGGAAGGGTTGCACGAACGGCAGGGGATGCTGTTCAAGCGTCCGGAGCCGCGGCAGCGGGCCTTGGCCTACCTGCGTGGGCTTCT
>CAKKOY010000207.1 GCA_919592095.1 Ralstonia syzygii subsp. syzygii
CAACCCTTCCAGCTCTCTCTCCCAGCCACTCACCGTTCCTTGCATCGGACCATGATCGTCTCATCTCACATGGACAACATCATAGGCGATAGGTACGGCTGTAGTACTAACGTTTGCGGAACGTCTTACAACACTCAGCCTCGCCGCCCCCCCGCCTCCACACACTCAGCCGTACACGCACCGCTACAATCCGAGGCTTCGCTCCACCCGGCTGCGCATTTCCCGCAGACAGTCTCCCCATGTTCAAGCACGCCGTCCTGACCCTGGCGATGGTCGCCTCGGGCTTGCCCACCTTTGCGCGGGCGGAAATCCTCGGCGCAGGATCGACCGCCGCCGCGCCGGTCTACCACATCTGGTCAGCGGGCTACACCGCCGCCTCGGGCACGACGCTCAAGTACGACGCGGTGGGCTCGGGAGAGGGCCTCAAGCGCATCCGCGCTGGCGCGGTGGATTTCGGCGCATCGGATGTGCCGCTGTCGTCGGCCGATGCGGCCAAGGCAGGGCTGGTGTGCGTGCCGTCGGTGGTGACGGGGGCAGTCCCCTTCGTCAATCTGCCGGGCGTGCCGCGCGGGCAATTGCGGCTCACGGGGGACGTGCTGGCGCGCATCTTCCTCGGTAAGGTGGAGACCTGGGACGCGCCTGAACTGCACGCACTCAATCCCGGCCTGGCACTGCCCAAGCTGAAGATCCACCCCGTGGTGCGCGCCGACGGCTCGGGCACGACCTACCACTTCACCGACTACCTGAGCGCCGTCAGCACAGACTGGAAAGCCGCCTACGGCACCAAGTCGACCCTCGCCTGGCCGGCCGACTTCACCGCCGCCAAGGGCAGCGGCGATGTGGTGAAAGCGGTGCAGGCCACGCCCGGCGCCATCGGCTATATCGACTACAACTACATCCTCGACAACGACCTGAACGCGGTGCAGCTGCGCAATGCCGCGGGCCACTACGTCAGTGCCCAAGTCAGCGGCTTCCGCGACGCGGTGCTGCAGAGCGCCTGGAACCGCAAGGGCGACTTCACCGCGCCGCTCGTGAACCTGCCCGGTGCGGAAACGTGGCCGATCACCATGGGCACCTTCATCATCATGCCGGCCGTGAGCGCCAACGGCGCGCGCACGCTGGACGCGCTCAAGTTCCTGACCTGGGGCTACTTCCACGGTGACGAACTGGCCGCCCGCGCCAAGTTCGTGCCGCTGCCCGAGCGCGTCCAGGCGATCGCGTACCGAGAACTGGCGCGCGTGACCGATACCTCGGGCGCCGCCATCGGACTGCAGAGCATGCCCGCGAACTGGGGCAAATAGAACGCTGCCTATGCAACGTCCGCACGGCGCGGCGCACCGGGTTGATCGGGCGCAGCGTGGTTTGCAACAGCCCTGGATTTTGTTCCGGCACGTTTCCTATAGTGGTCACTCGTCGCGCACCCCAACACCGCGCTCCATTGCCACAGCAAGAACGGGGAAGTTGTCATGGGCACCGCCATATCCGACCAGAACGAGCAGATCGACAGGATCGTGCAGGACACCGGCGCACCGGCCGATCTCGTCCGCCAGGCCTATCTGGAAACGATGCGCACGCTGGCCGCCGAGGCACGCGTGCACGATTACCTCCCGCTGTTCGTCACGCGCCGCGTGATGGCGACGCTCCGGGTGCGGCACGCCCCTGTGCGTTAGCGCATCGGCCGGCGCGCCTCGGGCTCAGCCGGCGGCTTCCCCGATCATGCCCACGAAAGCGTGCGCCGCGCGGCGCATCCATTCGCGCGCCCGCTCCGCTTCGGGCTGGAGGCGCGCAAAGGCGTGGGTCATGCCCGAGGCCTCGATGGTGACGACCTGGGCGCCATGCTGCACCAGGTAGTCGGCATAGGCCAGGCCATCGTCGCGCAGCACGTCGTGCGCGGCCACGATCACCACCGTGTCGGGCGGCGTATGCCCGGGCGGATGGGCCATCAGGAAGAGGCGCGCATCCTGCTCGGCCAGCGGCCGGTCGCGCGCCGCCTCGCCGATGAACTGCGTCCAGTACCAGCGCATCTCGTCGCGCGTGAGGCCCGGGCCTTGCGCGAAAGCGTTGTAGCTTTCGCTGCCGAAGGCCGGCGTGGTGACCGGATAGACCAGCAACTGCGCCGTCACGAGGCCCGGCCGCACCGTGTCGTGCACGGCTTGCGCGGCCTGCGCCGCCAGATGCCCGCCCGCGCTGTCCCCGCCCACGGCCAGGAAATCCGGATCGAGCGACAGGCGCAGCCGCTGCTCCGCCAGGTGGGCCAGCGCGTCGCGCGCATCATCGGCGGGGGCCGGAAACGGATGCTCGGGCGCAAGGCGGTAGTCCACGCTGATCACCGCGCAGCCGGTATCGGCCGCCAGCAGCGCGCCCAGCAGACGATGCGTGGTGCGCCCAGACCCCACCACCCAGCCGCCGCCATGGAACCACACCAGCAGACGCGGACGCGGCACGCCGTGCGGTCGGAACATCACCGCATCGAGCATGCGCCCCGGCAGCGGCAAGGTCAGGTCCGACACCTCGATCCCCTCGGGATCCGGCCGCTCCGAGACCTTGGCGATGGCCTCGAAGCGTGCGCGCTAGGCCGGCGCATCGGCCGGCGGCGGCAAGGCGCCGAACTGTTCGGCAAGACGTTGGTAGAACTGCAGAATCTGGGGATCGACGGCCATGGCGGAGGTGCGTTGCGAGGAACGCCGAAGTGTAGCGCGAGGCGCCGCCCACGGCGGCAAGCGCGCACTCAGCCCAGCTCGCCGAGGCCGAGACGCCAGTGCTCGATCTTGGTACAGCGGTCCTGCACGGCCGGAATGCCCGCCGCGCGCGCCACCGCCATCGCCTCATCGTTGATGATGCCCAGTTGCACCCAGATGCCGCCCACGCCCATGGCAACCGCCTCGCGCACCACAGGCAGCACGTGTTCGGCGCGGCGGAAGACATCGACCAGGTCGATGCGCCGCCCGGCGGCGGCCAGCGTGGTGGCAGCCTCGGTGAGCGTCGCAAAGCACGGCTCGCCGAGCACATCCTCACCCGCGTGCTGCGGGTTCACGGGCACGATCCGGTAGCCGGCCTGCTGCAGATAGCGCGCCACGTCATAGCTGGGCCGCGTCGGCCGCGGCGACAGCCCGACCACGGCGATGGTCTTGCCGGACAGCAGCCGGCGCATGAGGGCCTGTTCGTCGACGTAGGAAGGATTGGCGGACATGGATGACCTTCGGTTTCAGGCAGACGGGCGCCAGCATGCGGCACCGAGATCGTCGATGCGCACCGCCGCGCGAAACGCACCCCACGCGTACGGACCGACCTCCTACGGGCCGTAGTGCACAACGATGCGGTCTCCCTGCAGGGTAAACGGAAACGTGGCACTGCGCAGATACCTCTCCTTCAGGGCGCCGCTCGCGGCATCGGGTGCCCCCTCGCGCCGGAGCGCGTCGATCAGTTGTGCATTGAAGCTTTGCAGACACGCGGCGCTCGGGTTCAGCACATCGGCCAGCGTGATCGGCTGGAAGCCCTGCGGTCCGTGCCGCCAGTTGCCCGCCGTAAAGCCGTAGTTGCCGTGCGCGCCGCCGCTGTAGGCCCACACCATCCGCAGCAGGCTCACGGTATCGCCCAGACCCACCACGCTGATGCGGATCACGCATTCGATGTCGTCAGGGTCGCAACGATTGATGCGCAGGGATTGCACCAGCGCGTCGATCGCCGCATCGCCGGTCACGGGATAGCGTTCGGTCAGCCGGGCTTGGCCGGACATGCCGCTCATCTCCTGGTAGCGTGCGGCGCGCTTGAGGGTGAAGGGCTGGCTGCGGCCGCCATCGCTCCATGTGCCATCGGCGGAGACCGTGCCGGACAGCGTACCGCCCTCGCGGGTGACGGGCTGGCCGTCGCTGTCGAGGCCATCCGCACGCTCGCGCCACACGAAGCGCCGCTCGGGCGCGTTACGGCCCTCGATGCGCCACAGCGTGCGGCCCAGTGGACGGTCGTCGTAGGCCTCGCCGGCGAGGGTCTCGGCGATGGGGTCCTTGTCCTGGGCCTGCGCCTTGGGGCCGGGCTCGTAGACGCTGAGCCAGACATTCCAGCCGGGACTGTCTGCCCCCTTGCCGACCGCGCCCTGCCAGAACGTGCCGGCGTGACGCTCGCGCCCCTCGCGGGATTTTGCAAGGGCGGCCGTTGGCGCGGAAGCAACGAGTGCTGCGGTGGCGGGCGCACTCGCCGGTGCGGCAGGAGGCGTCAACGCCGCTTCCGACGCGGCATGGGCTATGCCGACGCCCCACATGATCGCCATCAACGTAACAAAAACACCCGCTGCGGCCGACAACTGCGCCCTCTCGCGCACGGCATGCCCGCGCATGCATCCTCCTCGATCGCCAAACACCCAGACTAGTACCTCAGCACAGAGGTTATGACAGTTTGGGTAGGTTGTAGGACAGGCAAGCAGTTGTGGTCAACGAGCAGCTCAATGCTGCGAGCGATGCCTGCTTGCCGGCG
>CAKKOY010000208.1 GCA_919592095.1 Ralstonia syzygii subsp. syzygii
CCGCCGGCAAGCAGGCATCGCTCGCAGCATTGAGCTGCTCGTTGACCACAACTGCTTGCCTGTCCTACAACCTACCCAAACTGTCATAACCTCTGTGCTGAGGTACTAGCATCAATATCCTGTTTCCAATCGGGGCGCCGGCCCGCGGCACCCCATCATCCGCGTGCAAATGTTCGACCCTCAGACCATCCGCGTGCCCTCGGGGCATTTCATCGGCGGGCAGCTCGTGCCCGATGCCGGCCGCATCGCCGTGCGGCGCCCTTCCGACAACGCGGTGCATGCCGAGCTGCCGCTGGGCGACGCCGCTGTGGTGGATGCCGCCGTGCTGAATGCATGGCAGGCCTGGCGCACCAGCGACTGGGCGCGCCGTGCCCCGCGCGAGCGGGCCCGCGTGCTGCGCCGCTGGGCCGACCTGATCGAGGCCGATGCCGCGCGCCTGGCGCCGCTTGAAGCCGTGTGCTCGACGCGCCCGGTGCGCGATGCTGGAGCTTGGGATGTGCCGTTCACCGCCGAGGGGCTGCGCTTCTTTGCCGAATATGCCGACAAGCTCGGCGGCGACGTGGCCGCCACGCGGCACGACCATCTGGGCATGGTGGTGGCCGAGCCGTACGGCGTGGTGGGGGCGATCACGCCGTGGAATTTTCCGCTGGTGATGGTGTCGTGGAAGGTGGGGGCGGCGCTTGCCGCCGGCAACGCGGTGGTGCTCAAGCCTTCCGAGATGACGCCGTTCTCGGCCGTGCGCCTGGCCGAACTGGCCATCGACGCCGGTGTGCCGGCAGGTCTGTTCAACGTGGTGCAGGGCGACGGCCGTACCACGGGCGATGCGCTCACGCGCCATCCGTTGATCTCGAAGATGACCTTCACGGGGTCGACGCGCACGGGCGCGGCCATCATGGCCAGCTGCGCGGCCCATGGCCCCAAGCCGGTCACGCTGGAGCTGGGCGGCAAAAGCCCGCAACTGGTCTTCGATGACGCTCCGGACATCGACCGGCTGGCCTGCATGATTGCCGGGGCCATCACCGGCAACGCGGGGCAGGTGTGCGTCGCGGGCTCGCGCCTGATCGTGCAGCGCGGTATCGCCCCGGCGCTGGTCGAGCGCATCGCGGCGCGCTTTGCCGCGCTGCGGCCCGGCGCCACCTGGGATGACGCGGCCACGCTGCCGCCCATCATCTCGGCGGCACAGGCGGCGCGCATCCTCGACATCGTGGAGCGCGCGCGCGACGCCGGTGCGGCGCTGCGCTGCGGTGGCGGCCTGTTCGAGGAGGGGCCGGGCGGAGCGTACTTCCAGCCCACGCTGGTCGAAGGCGTGAGCGCGGACAACCCCGCCGTGCGGGAGGAAATCTTCGGCCCCGTGCTGACGGTGCAGACGTTCGAGGACGAAGCGCAAGGCCTGGCGCTGGCCGCGCACGAGCACTACGGCTTGGCGGCCGGCGTGCACACGGCCGACATCGGGCGGGCGCTGCGTGCCATGCGTGGCATCGCGGCCGGCACGGACGAGGGGCGCGCGGCACATGACGCCATCGTCGCGGCCATCGAGGCCGTGATCAAGGACGGCCCGCGCACGCCGGATCTGGGCGGCTCGGCCAGCACCACGCAGGTGGGCGAGGCGATCGCCGCGCGCATCGTTGCAGGTTGAGGCCGCCATGAATCGCCGACACAGCCCGACTGCATTGGACGCCATGCCCCTGACCCTCACCCGCCCCGACCTGGTTCGCAGCGCCAACTACATCGCCGGTACCTGGACCGCCGCCGCGGGCCCGCTGCTCGACGTGACCGATCCGGCCACCGGCGACCTCATCACCCGCGTGCCCGACTCGGGGGCCGCCGAGGCGCGCGCCGCGCTCGATGCCGCCCATGCCGCGTTTCCCGCATGGCGCAAGGTGCCGGCCAAGCAGCGCGCACAGATCATCAAGCGCTGGAACGACCTCGTGCTGGCCCACCAGGACGACCTGGGCAAGCTCATCTCGCGCGAACAGGGCAAGCCCCTGGCCGAGGGCAAGGGCGAGGTGGCCTACGCGGCGAGCTATATCGAGTGGTTCGGCGAAGAGGCCACGCGCATGAACGGCGAGACCATTCCCGCGCCCGTGCCGGGCCGGCGCATGTTCGCGCTCAGGGAGCCCGTGGGCGTGGTGGCCGCCATCACGCCGTGGAACTTCCCGGCCGCGATGATCGCGCGCAAGATCGCCCCGGCCCTGGCTGCGGGCTGCACCGTGGTCTGCAAGCCCGCCGAGGATACGCCGCTGACCTCGCTGGCGCTGGTGCTGCTCGCGCACGAGGCCGGTGTACCGGCCGGTGTGCTCAACATCGTCACCGCCTCGCGCGAGCGCACGCCCGAGGTGGTGGACGTGTGGCTGGACGATGCGCGCGTGCGCAAGATCACGTTCACGGGTCCACGCCGGTGGGCAAGCATCTGGCGCGCCGCAGCGCCGAGACGCTCAAGAAGCTCTCGCTCGAACTCGGCGGCAATGCACCCTTCATCGTGTTCGAGGATGCCGATGTCGACGCTGCCGTCGACGGCTTGATGGCCGCCAAGTTCCGCAACGGCGGCCAGACCTGCGTGTGCCCCAACCGCGTGTTCGTGCACAGCGCCGTGCACGACGCGTTCGCGGCCAAGCTCGCCGCGCGTGTCGCGGCGCTCAAGGTGGGCCCGGCCAGCGACCCAGCCTCGCAGATCGGCCCCATGATCAACGCGCGCGCCGTCGAGAAGATCGAGCGGCACGTGCAGGACGCGATCGCCAAGGGTGCGCAGGTGCTCACGGGCGGCCGCCGTCTGGCAGCGCTGGGCCCGAACTACTACGCACCGACCGTGCTCACGCATGCTGACGCCACCATGGCCTGCGCTTGCGAGGAGACCTTCGGCCCGGTGGCGCCGCTTACATGCTTAACCACCGAGGCCGAGGTGGTCGCCGCCGCCAACGACACGCCCTTTGGCCTGGCCGCGTACTTTTACAGCCAGGATGTGCGCCGCATCTGGCGCGTCGCGGAGCTGCTCGAAAGCGGGATCGTGGGCATCAACGAAGGCGCGCTGGCCTCCGAGGCCGCGCCCTTCGGCGGCGTGAAGGAGTCAGGCTATGGCCGGGAGGGCTCCGTCCACGGCCTGGACGACTACCTGCACACCAAGTACCTCTGCCAGGGCCAGCTCGACTGAACCGCCGCGCGCGAACAGGCGGCCAAGGTTTTTACGCCGCCGTTATTTGCGCGTCTTTGGTGCAGGTGGATCTGCGGGTGCGACGGTCTGCTGTGGGGCTGGCTGCGGTTTGCTCTTCTTTTCTCGTTTGAGCAGCTTGGAAAAGAGGCTGGTTTTCTTTGTGCGCTGGCTGTGCGCCACTGCCTGCGGCAGGCTTTTCAGATGCGCGATGTCTTCGGGCGAAGACACGCCGCCACCGCGCCCCGCACGCGGCGCGCCCCCGGCTGTCCCGGCGCTGGGGTTCTCGTGCCGCTCGCCGACAGCGGACTGGCCTTGCTCGCGCATTGGCGATGCGGTGGCTGGCGGCGATGCGCTCTTCTCGGCCTCCGCCCGCGGCCGCGGGTGTTCCAGATGCACCGGCTGATCCGCGTCAGCACTGCCATTGCGGCCCGCCCGCGGCATATCGCCCTCGGGTTCGGAATCGAATTCGACATCCGACAGGGACGACCGCGCGGAAACGAAGTCGTCGTCCGAGTCCTCGTAGGCAGGTTCGATGTCGGATGTCCCGCTTTGCGTCCTGTGAAGCGCCGCACCCGCACTCGGCTGCGGCGACGCCTTGGCAACCTCGGCGCCCGGCGATGGTTCGGCTTCGCCTGGTGCAGGGGATCGGGCCTGCGTGGCAGCCTGTCCGACATTCCCGCTGAAACTGCCAGACTGCAGCCCCTGAGCGTGGAGCGGCTTGTGCAGCGCCTGGAAATGATTGCCGAACAGCACGACGCCGACCGGGGCGTCGCCTGTCTGCTTGCGTGGCAGCCGGACGGGGCCGTCGACCGTCGGCAGCACCAGTTGCAGATCCATGCTGACCCGGTAGTGCTCGTTGAGCGTCTGCAGCAAGGTCTGGATGGCCGGTTCGTCGTCGTAGAGTATGCGGTCGCCGGTCGTGATTTCCGGATGCGCGCGGCTCAGTTCCTGGCGATAGTGTTGCGCCTGTTCGGCCAGCAGGGGCTCGGCGTCCGCGCCGTATTGACCGCTCGCATGCTGCAGCAGCGAGATGATCAGGCAGTCCATGTTGGTGGCGCCGCTGTTGTGCGCGGCTTCGATGCCGCGTGCTTCGAACCATTGGCGCGCGGCTTCGGCGCCTTGGCTGCCGGCCAGCATGTCGCGCTGCTGTGCCACGGCTTCGGTATGCGCGGCGCCCGCGGGCCTTGGCTGGAAGACGGCGGTCGTGGGGGGGGCGGGGGGCGGCGCCGCCCCCCCCCCCCCCCCCCCCCCCCCGGGGCGGCGCCCGCGCGGGCGGGGGGACCGG
>CAKKOY010000209.1 GCA_919592095.1 Ralstonia syzygii subsp. syzygii
CAACCCTTCCAGCTCTCTCTCCCAGCCCCTCACCGTTCCTTGCATCGGACCATGATCGTCTCATCTCACATGGACAACATCATAGGCGATAGGTACGGCTGTAGTACTAGAAAGGCGCGAAAGCAGACGCGAGGGGAAAGGGGTTAGGGGCTGGCTGTTAGCCGGTCAGCAGATCGATTTGGCGCGAGTTTTCGGGCTGCTGGCGCGAGCGGCCGGCGGGCACATAAGCCTTGGGGTTGGGCTTCATGCTGGGCGCGATGGTGCGTGCGGCCGAGAGGATGTAGACACCGGTGTAAGCGCATTCCACGTTCGGGCATTGCACGGACAGTTCGCGCGAAAGCAGGCCCACTTCTCGGCTGGTACGGATGAGCAGGCGGCCTGCGCAGTGGGGGCAGGTGATCTTCATGGCTGCGGCCTCCGGCATTCGCCCAAGCCTTGCCGGGCGCATTTCCATGACGCCCTCCTGCTCCGTCGACTTGTTCGGTGCGATCGGTGCGTACATGCTACGATGCCGGTTCGCCCTGGATTACCCATGCAACGCTTGCACCGCCTGCTTGGCAATCAAGACACGTGACGGCGATGCGCTTCCCCACACTGCCATGCGGATCACCAGTATCCAGCGCTTAAAGCTTCCTCATGAAAGCATCGTGACCATCAGCACGTTCCACTGCCGATCGTGCGATGCCAGTTGGCGCTACGTTGAAGGCAAGCGGGCATCAAGCCCGGACTGGCATCTCGAAAACCGGGGCGCCGAGGGCGAAGGCGCTGCCCTATGAGCGGTGTGCAACATGCTGTCTGGAGCGCGGCCTACACCGCTGGCACGCCTTCTCTCCAGGTTGTTCTTTGCAAGCGACGTTACCTGGAGCCTTCTTGAACGTATTTCTCGGTCGTGTGTTGACAGAGGCCGTGCTGCGCGCTTTTTCCTTCGTGCCCTATCGTCTTGCCGCGCGGACAGGCATGGCGCTAGGCCGGCTCCTGCATCGGTTCCCGAGCCGGCGCAGACGTATCGTCGATGTCAATCTGTCGCTGTGCTTTCCACAGATGTCCCCGCAGGAGCGCCGTCGCCTGTCGCGTGCGCACTTCGAGCACGTCATCCGCAGCTACGTCGAGCGTGGGGTGCAATGGTTCGGCTCTTCCAGGCGCATCGAGCAGCTCGTGCGAGTCGAATCCGACATCGATCTGGATACCGCATCCGACCAGCCGACGATCTTCCTGGGGTTCCACTTTGTGGGTATCGAGGCGGGGTGTGTCCAGTATTCCATCGCGCGACCTGTCGCCTCGCTCTACACCCCGATGTCCAATCGCACACTGGACGGCATTGCCATGCGCCAGCGCAGCCGGTTCGGCATGGTCATGATCCCCCGTGGTGGAAGCGCGCGGCAGGCGTTGCGCGCACTGCAGGCGGGGCGACCCGTCATGCTGGCTGCCGACATGGACTTCGGTCGGCGAGACTCGGTGTTCGCGCCCTTCTTTGGTGTGCCCGCCTGCACGTTGACATCGGTGTCGAGGCTGGCGCGGCTCAGTGGTGCTCGGGTGGTTCCCTTCGTCACCGACGTGCTGCCTGACTACAAAGGCTATGCGCTCCGGGTGTTCAGCCCGCTGGCAGCGTTCCCTTCCGGGGATGACCTTGCCGATGCAAGCCGCCTCAATGCCTTCTTGGAGCAGCAAATCTTGCGCATCCCCGAGCAGTACTATTGGGTGCACCGGCGCTTCAAGCACCGTCCCGACGGCGAGGCTCCGGTCTACTGAAGGCAGCGGCCGACGGATCGGCGGTACTGGATCGCGTCCATCGGAAAAGAGATTGTGGCCTCGGGTTTCGCGCTCTACCCTGGCGGGGTGAATGACGATTGGCAGTGGTGAGCGTCATGATGCGCACAACCGAGTACCGTGGTTTCCACATTCATATCGAGCTTGTCCGAACGTCCGAGGATATGTTCGACCTGTGGTTCCGTATCGAAGGCCCGATGAAGCCTGCCGGTGTCCGCAGCACTGGGCAAGCGCATCAGAGTCCATGGCGGCCCCTTTTCGCAACGTTGGGCGCATTTGATTGGCGAGTTGGCAGGGCGTGCTGCCGTGGATGTGATCCTTGGCGTCGAGGACGTGCCGCCTGCGACGGACGAGTGGTAAGTCGCGGTTGCCACCTCACCACGTGCTGATTCCGCTCGCGGTGTCGATTGGTTTGCTGAAATCCGGACCGATGCCTGCCACGGCTTGAACCTCCACCAGCGGTCGCGACGGTTTGACATTGCCAAAAACCATGGCAATGGGGACGTCGCCCGCATCGAGCCCGGTACCAATTCGCAGCAGCCCCAGGGGTATCGCTGTGTCCGAAGGGTCGAGCAAATACCATCGTTGCCCCAGAAAAACCTCCACGAACGCATGAAAATCAAGGGGCCCCAAGGCGGGGTCAGCGCCGTAATCAAGGCTGGTTGAGAAACGCGCGGGAATACTCAGCGCGCGACACAAGGCTATCATCAGGTGCGCATAGTCCCGACACACACCCTTTCGCTCCACCAGCGTACCAACCGCAGAAGTCTGTTCGTTTGTGGATTGAGAGACGAATCGCACGTAGCGGCAAACCCAGTCCCGGATCGCGATAACGAGCGGGTATCCGCGATGACGGCCACCAAACTCGCGCAGCGCGAACTCCATGAGCCGGTCCGACTCGCAATACCGACTGGGGGTCAGGAACGGAATGACCTCAAGAGGCAGGTCCGCAATGGGCACTTCGAATAGCTGCTCGGGAGACGTCAGCAGATGATCGACGTCCACCGTCGCCGCGTAGCGAATAGTGAAGAGGCCTTTGGGAGCCCGGACACGCAGCCGGCGATTGAGCAGGTGCGGTTCGGTGTGAACCGTTGCCGGCATGTCCGGACCCAGTCGCAGCGATTCGGCGAAGATCGTCTGGCGCGCCGTTTGGGCGGCGTGGAAATTGAAGATGAAGTCGGCGGTTTGGTCACGCACCTCGTAAGCCAAGCCGACCGAATAGCGCATGCGGACCATACGATTCCCCCGAGCGTTCCCGCATCGTTCGGCCGCAGGCGAAACCAATGATGTCAGGACCTACAGTCCGGCACGGCTAGGAAGCCGTGGATTGGCCGGGCACAAACCCATCAATGATGTCTTGAGCGGTCTTGGTAGCGGCACGCTTGGCGGTGCCGATGCTGTCCCATTGGTCGGCTTCCAGCCGGAAGATGCGTGCATGCTCTGCGTTCGGCGATTCGCCTTCCTGGCAGATGATGACCGATGCGCTGTAGGATCGGTCCGGCCGCCGCTCGTGCCATTCCCGAGGTGGGTCAAATCGGTAGATCAGGGGGTAGATGTCGAACCCCTTGTAGCGGCAAATCGGATAGGCATCCACAGCGAGCTCCGGTGAAGGGGAGGCCCCACTGTACGCTCTTTATCCTCCCTCTCGCCGATATATTCGCGGGATACATGTCGGGTGCAGATTGCATGCGGCGCTGCCAAGCGCGATCTCGACCTGCTGGCGGTTCATGCAGCTTGGCGCGGTTCGTGAATCTAGCCCAGGCAGGTACAAGTCATGGCGCTTGGGCCGGAGTTCGTCTGCCTGCCCGGCCGGCACGTGGACGCGGATCAGTACGTATGTCCTTTCATGCCTTCGGTTTCCATGGCAGCGATCCATTCTTCGTGGGCCTCGATTGGCTCCATGGCTTCATCGACGAATGCCGTTGCACGTTCTGCGGCGGCCAAGGTATCCAGAGGGGAGTCGCTCAAGCTGTCGTCCCCGGCATCGGTCGGCGTTTTCCATGTCGATGGATCGATACCCTGTGGTGAACGTCACGCGCTGCGCGCCGTTGCTGCACGATGTGTCTGCGGTCAACTCGATCACGTCTTCTTCTTGCCGGCATTCTCGCTGCTGGCACGCGATTGAACGGTGCTGAAAGGGGCCGCCGGCACCAATGGCTTCTTGGGCTGCTTCGGCTTCTTCACCTCGCGATTGCTGCGTAATTGACTCTTGGCCATGGCCATGCTCCTGTAGCGTTGCTTGCCGGGATGGCACTTTCAGCATACGCGCTTCATTTCAAGCAAAGGGAAATATCTTCCATCGGGGCGGCTCAGGGATGCGCGCCTGGCGCAGGCTGCGCGACCGGCAACACGCGGGCGTCTGGGACCGGCTGCACGAGGTGCTTCTGGCGAAGCTTCGGGCAGCCGATCGGATCGACGGGTCGCGTGTGGTCATCGAACCGTCTTCCATTCGTGCAGTGGGATCCGGTCAACATGAGGTCGCGTCCGGAAAGCGGCTTCACTCACCCGGGAAGGGGCGTGTTTGAAACGTCACCAGGTCTTTCCAGCGGCGCTTAGTGCTACAGCCGTACCTATCGCCTATGATGTTGTCCATGTGAGATGAGACGATCATGGTCCGATGCAAGGAACGGTGAGTGGCTGGGAGAGAGAGCTGGAAGGG
>CAKKOY010000210.1 GCA_919592095.1 Ralstonia syzygii subsp. syzygii
TCCGCCGGCAAGCAGGCATCGCTCGCAGCATTGAGCTGCTCGTTGACCACAACTGCTTGCCTGTCCTACAACCTACCCAAACTGTCATAACCTCTGTGCTGAGGTACTAGATTCACCGGCGTATCATGCCGCCTTGTGCAAGTCACCAGACGGAAAGCGGGGGAAACATGTCCAGAATCAAGGTAGGCATCGCAGACGACCATCCGATCGTCCTCCTTGGCGCGACCAGCATGCTCAAGGATCACCCGGACATCGAAGTCGTATTCACCTGCGAAACGATTGAGCAACTGCTGGAACAACTGGTCGAGCACCCAGTCGACATCCTTCTGTGCGACTACGAATTCGAAAGTGATCCACAGGCCGACGGCCTGCACCTGCTGCAGCAGCTGCGACGGCTGGTGCCGGAGACACGGATCCTGTTGCTCAGCGCCCATTCCACGCCCTCCATCGTCTCGGCCACCCTCGGCCTGGGTGCATCCGGATTCATCGGCAAGAGCCGTGCCGATTTCGGCAACCTGGCCACCGCCGTCCGCAAGGTGGCCAGCGGCAGCCTGTATGTACCGGGTTCCCTATCCGTCGCCCTGCTCTCTGCCCGCTACGGCAAGAGCGGCATTGTGGGAATGGAAGCCCTCTCCACGAGGGAAGTTATCGTGGCCCAAATGACGGCGAACGGACTGACGATCGGAGAGATCGCCGCCCGGCTCAAACGCAGCCCCAAGACGATCAGCAATCAGAAGGTCGCGGCCATGAAGAAGCTCGGCGTCAAGAACGACGTTGAACTGGCGGCCGTGCTGCGCGAATTGAGCGGGCGCGCTCCGCAGGCCCAGCCGTGAATCTCCGTGTAAAGCCATCCCCCAGGATGGGGCACCCGCGCGACCGGCAAGTCTGCCCGACCGGCATTCAGCCCACCGACGCGTCCACATGCGCCAGCAACTGTTGGCAGCGGATTGAGATCAGCGCCCAATCCGCCCGGGAATAGATGTCCTGGAGGCCACGCAGCTCCTCAACCAGTTCGTCGGCACCCAGTGCCATCAGCGCGCCCTGCAACCGGTGCACGCGCCGGCGCAGCACGTCCATGTCCTTGCCGGCCAGCGCCTGCTCGATGGACGTTCGCTCCTTGTTCCATTCGGTGCGGAATGCCTGACGCAACAAGGCGTCGAGCTCATCCGAGCGCACCGGCTCGGTCGCGGCCGGCGCAGGCGAAGCCGTTCGCGACAGCATCTCATGCCTCAAAACGCGCCTGAGATCGCTCAGCGAGACCGGCTTTTGCAGCAGATTCGAGAACTGCTCAACATCGGCCTTGATCTCCGCGGAGACCGAAGCGGAGGTGGCGATCACGCGCGCCCGCGGGTCGAGTTCGCGCAGCTTGTGAAGCAGGCCAATGCCGTCCAGCCGCGGCATGCCCAGATCGGTGATGACCAGGTCCGCGCGCCGCTTGGTCCACATTTCAAGCGCTTCCACGCCATCCACGGCCACCCGCACGCGCTGGCAGCCCAAAGCGGCCAGTTGGTGCTTGATCAAGGTGCAGTTGACCGCATCGTCTTCGGCCACCAGGATATCCAGATTCGGCCCGAGCCCTTCGTCCACGGCCATGAACACCGGCGTCTCGGCGGGTCTGGCGGCGCCTCCGGTCAATGCTGTCAACGCAGCAAGCAGCCCTTCGCGCGAGAACGAGCTGACTTTGATCTTCTGCCCATCCCGGTGCGCACTCAACGGCCCCTTGGCTGTGACGAATACCGTGCCCAGCAGCGGCACCGCGCTCAGGTCGGCCGAATTCCATGCGCGTCCGTCCGCCTCCACGGCCAGCCGGATATGCAAGGGCTCGGCGGCCGAGGTGTCCGCCGGCCGGACGGTCGCCCCCCAGCGCCGCAGGCGCTCGGCCAGCATTTCGCGCCACCAGGAGACCGGGCACAGCAGCTCGACCGACAGTCCGCTCAGTACCGGGGGCGGCGGCGCTGGAGCACGCGTGTTCTGCACGAACGGCAGATCGACACGGAACGCACTGCCGATACTGGGCTCGCTGCGTACGCTGATCCGTCCGCCCATCAGATGCGCAAGATTGCGACACAGGAACAGACCGAGGCCGGTACCGCCAAAACGCCGGCTGATGCTGTCGTCGGCCTGCGCCAGCGGATTGAAAATGGTTGACTGCATCGCGGCCGGGATCCCGATCCCGGTATCGGCCACTTCGAAACGTGCCCAGACCTTACCGTCCTCCCGTTTCAGGCAGCGCGAAGAGATCGTGATCGTTCCCCGTTCGGTGAACTTGGCCGCGTTGCTCAGCAGGTTCTGCAGGATCTGTGTCAGGCGCTGGTCATCGCCATCGACGATCAGGTCCAGGTCCGGATCGGTAATGCAGTGGAATGCGACGCCGCCCTGAACGATCGCCGCGCCGAAACTGCGCGCGCACCGTTCGAGCACTTCGTTCGGACACATCGGCACCGGACTGATCTGCAGCGCATTGGCCTCGATCTTGGTCGAGTCGAGCAGATCGTTGACGAGTGTCAGCAGCGCATCGAACGAGCGGCTCGTCATATCCACCCATTCCCGCTGCTCGAGGCTGAGCGAACTGCGTGCCAGCAATTCCAGATGGCCTATCGCGCCGTGCAGTGGCGTGCGGATCTCGTGGCAGACGATGGCCAGGAACATCGACTTGGCCCGGTTGGCCTCATCGGCGGTCTGCTTCGCCTCCACCAGCAGGATCTCGTTGGCCTTGCGCTCGTTCATGTCCACCAGCCCGAAGAGAACGGCCGAGCTTCCCCCGAACCGGGTCCATGAGGACGCCACACCGATGTAGCTGCTCTGTCCTTCGGAGATTTCCCATCGCACCTCGATGAAGGAGTGCTGTGCGCCCGGCACCGGCTCGGCATCCCGTTCATGCATGACGTGCCGGTAGAAGCGACGCCTCTGCTCGTCGGAGGCATTGCCCAGCATGCGGGCCGCCACGCAGTTCTCCAGCAGGATGGAATCGCTCTCCGGCGAGTAGACACCGATCCCGATCGACAACGTATCGATGATGGCCTTGCTGAAATGTTCGGCTTCGATCAGCTTCTTCGCGTCGCTGAGCAAAGGCCTGGTCACGCGCAGATCGAAGTAAACGGCCATGGCCCACAGCAATCCAAGCGCGAGCACGCAGAAGAGCATGCCCGTGAAGAATTCGCGCTGGAGGTCGGACGCCACGTCCCGCCATCGATACGCGTACAGCGCGATCCAGTCGGGCCCGGCGATGCGCCTGCTCACGAAGAAGATGCCATCCTTGTAGAAGGTGGTCGGCTCGGCGCCTGCCCGCCCCGACCAGGAAGCGTTCGCCAGTATCTTGTCCAACAACCGCTTTTCATCCACGTCGGCCGGCGGATCGCCCAGGTTCCGCTGGCCTGTCTTGCCCAGGAGGAAGAACCCTGGCCTGCGGCTCTCCTTGCGCAGGAAAAACCGCGTGAACTGCTGATCCGGCAGGGTGAGCGCGATCGTCAGGACGCGCTCATGCTCGCGATACATCGGCACGATGAGCTGCGACACCGAGGCATGCCCATTCGCCTCGTCCGCCGGATACCACAACGGACGGCGGCTGCGTACGGTCTGCGGTGCCGACGCCGCGATGCGCTGCTCCACGGCAGCGATGCGCTCACGGATGAAGGCCTGCGGCCCCTGCTCGCGCGCGCGTTGCAGATCGGCCGGACCCATCGCCGGAAAGGCGGCCAGGAACGTCGCGTCCGGCGCGTACAGGAAGCCGTCGAGCGTCACGCCTGTCTTCTGCGCATTCATCAACGGCGCACCGGAAACGTCGCGCAGCACCCGCAACGCCATGGCCAGGCGCGCGCCGTCGGCCGGCCTGCCCAGCGAACTGATCAGTGTGACCGGTGTGGCGGTCAGGTGCGCTCCGGTAACGGTCACGCCCCTGTCGCTGGCAAGCTTGCCGACATAGCGCCGCATGGGCACCACGTCGTTCTGACGCAGATTCCAGACCCCTTCGTAGAGATCGGCGAACTGCGCCAGCCTTGCGGACAGTTCGTCCACCTCGGTCTGCACCTCCCCGCTCGTCCTGACGAACCGCGCGACCTGCTTATCACCGTACTGATCGATGATGCCCCTGCCGAGCAACAGCACCGTGCCCACGATCGCTATGGACAGCGCGGCCGTGCATCCATAGAGCACACGCCTTGAATATCGGTCGGTCTTGGTCAGTAGCCTTTGGGGCATATCAATTCGCGAAACAAGCGGCTGGAAGGGGACGACGGGACACGGGACAGCCGGCCGTCCGAGGCTCGCGCAGCATCAGCATCGCCGCGGCGTTGTTGCATAAATCCGGTCGCCCGCGCGCGGCATGATGACGTTTACGCGCAACGGTCTGGGCAGATGGCGCGGTAAACAATCCGTCTGGCTGCGTAGATTGTCG
>CAKKOY010000211.1 GCA_919592095.1 Ralstonia syzygii subsp. syzygii
CCGGTATCAACGATTCAAGCGCCGCCCACAATTCCTTGCTGATTCTTCTTCTCGACATGCCGCGTACGATACGGTTTGCATCGGCCCATGTCCAGTTGTGTTAGCGACTCTAAGCGTAATGCGCCCGCATGCGCTCAAGACAGGCACGCGCATCCCCCGCCACGAGCCGGCTGCCGCAGGCGAGCATCAGGTTGCGCGGCAGGCCGAAATCCTCCACGGCCCAGCCATCGGCATCGCTGCCATCCACATTCGGCACCTGCGCCACGAGCGGCACGATGGGCACGTTGTAGCACCACACATCCTTGCCGCACGCGATGGCATAGCCAATCTCGAAGCAGGTGCCGGAATCGGGCTCGTGGCCGCGGAAGTCCGCCACATTGGCCAGCACCACATCGGCCGAGTCGAGCAGCGCGATGTTCTGGCGGTAGATTTCCGCCGCCGTCGCGGGACCGTCGGCCTGCGGTGCGACCGTGTTGTCGAGCGGGTAGAGGCCGATGAAGCCGTACGCTGCGCACAAGGCCTTCAGGGCATCGCCATGGGCAACGGGCTGCGGACGGAAGACGTCGGGACCGGCGAGATAGAGACGCAGGGACATGGGCGTGGGCCGGATGGAAACATGGCCGCACAGGATAACGCCTGACGTCCGCCGACCGCTGTCCGGATCGCGCCATGCGCCCGATCCCGCGCGGATGCTATCCTTGCCCGCTTTTCGTCCAGCAGACTGAATTGGAAGGCAAGAACATGAAGCCGCTGCGCTTTGCATGGATCATTCGCGCAGCGCTGGCGGCCTGCGCATTCGCGGCCGCGCCCTCTACCGCCGCGACCACCGGCTTTGAGCGGTGTCCGCAGTTTTTCGTGCATGGCCAGGTGCCGAAGGTCCACCGATTGGAGAACGCCCGGCCGCGCGCGCTGTGCTTCTCCTCGTTCGCGGTGATGTACTCGGGGCTCACCAAGACCCCCCTCTACGTGGCCGAACGCCTGAGCGCGGCCCAGGTCGCCCGAGCCAGGGAGGAACGCCGCACCAACCGATTCTTCGCCGACGCCCGACTGCCCAGCATCGAGCGCGCCGAATTGGCCGACTACAAGGGCTCCGGCTTCGACCGCGGCCACATGGCCCCGGCAGGCGACATGCCGAACGACGTCAGCATGGAGCAAAGCTTCTCGCTGGCCAACATGGTGCCCCAGGCACCTGAGAACAACCGCAAGGCGTGGGCCGGCATCGAAAAGGCCACGCGCCAGTACGTCCTGCGCGCGCACGGCGATGTGTATGTCATCACAGGCCCGGTGTTCATCCCACCCTCGTCGACCATAGGTCCCCACCGGGTGTGGGTGCCGCACTACCTGTACAAGCTCGTCTACGACGCGACGACGCATCGCGCATGGGCTCACTGGATTCAGAATACCAATGCGGCGCGGGTAAGCCGGCCGATTTCCTATCGCGAGCTGGTCAAACGGACGGGGGTCAATTTCTTGCCCGGGGTGCCGATCGCCAATTGATTCCGGTGACGATGGTACGAGCAAAGAAGCGGCACCTGTTCGCACGAGGCTTCCGTGAGCCTTGCATGACTCGCCCCGACCTGATCTGAGCGACGCTCACGGCCATCCGCGGACGTTGGGCAATCGCGGCACACTCCAGGTCAGCCTTCCCGCTCATGACGGCGTCCATCCGCGTCGCCGGACACCGGTTCGTCTACGACATGCTGGACTCGAGGCCGACGTGTCGACCCACAACCACCACGCGAGTACCGGCTAGCAGCGACGCCGTGCGCGTACAGCCGTTGCGAGCCTTTCCAGCAACGGCTCCGTCTGGGACCACCCAAGGCATGCATCGGTAATGGACACGCCGCGCCGCAACGGCAAGCCGGGTTTCAGATCCTGGCGCCCTTCTTCCAGATGGCCCTCGATCATCACGCCGATCATGCGCCGATCGCCGGATGACAACTGTTGCGCCAGATCGTGCGCCACTTCGACCTGACGCACATGCGACTTCCCCGAGTTCGCATGCGAACAGTCCACCATCACCTGCTCACGGAGGCCCGCTGCCTTGAGAACCGCGCAAGTGTCGTCAATCGCTGCCGCGTCATAATTCGGCCCACGCTTGCCACCACGAAGAATGACGTGTGCATCGCTGTTGCCGCGTGTCTCAAAGATCGC
This sequence comes from Ralstonia syzygii subsp. syzygii, assembly GCA_919592095.1. Classification (GTDB taxonomy): domain Bacteria; phylum Pseudomonadota; class Gammaproteobacteria; order Burkholderiales; family Burkholderiaceae; genus Ralstonia; species Ralstonia syzygii. Next base: position 2,155 of record CAKKOY010000211.1, read on the forward strand.
AGCCATCCCCATCTTCGTCATACCCATGAACGAGTGGGACGAACGCGCAGCCAGAATCGCATCCGCCGCAATCTGGACCCCGCCGTCCGTGCCGTTCTTGAATCCGATGGGACAACTCAGGCCAGAAGCGAGCTGTCGATGGCTCTGGCTTTCCGTCGTCCTCGCACCGATCGCGCCCCATGCAATCAGGTCCGCGATGTACTGCGGGCTCAGCAAATCAAGAAACTCGGTGGCCGCCGGCAACCCCAGCGCATTGACTTCCAAAAGCAGTTGGCGCGCACGGCGCAGCCCTTCGTTGATGCGAAAACTGCCGTCGAGTCGCGGATCGTTGATGTAGCCCTTCCAGCCGACGGTCGTGCGCGGCTTTTCGAAATACACGCGCATGACGATCAGCAGATCGTCGCGCAGGCGATTCGCGGCCATCCCCAGCCGATGGGCGTATTCGAGTGCTTGGTCATGGTCGTGGATCGAGCACGGCCCCACCACGGCAATCAAGCGATCATCGCGACCGTGCAGGATGTCCGTGACAGCCGTCCGACTCGCTTCGACGTGTGCCTGCACCGCAGGCGACACGGGTAACTCGTCAAGTAGCAGCGCCGGGGAAATGAGCGGTCGAACCGCGCCAATACGCACATCATCGATGCGGGTTGTATCCTGGGTGGCGTCAGCCACGCCGACTTCTTGGTCGCTTTGGGGATTGTCGATGCGAATCATGGAAAACAAGTGTCGAATGATCTTCGTCAACCTGCATGTTGCAACAACTCCAACATGAACCAGCGTGACGGAACACAAACAAGGTGGCAACAACCTTGGCCGCAACAACAGCAATGCGACGCCATACAGTGGCAGCTGGAAGCCCGTCCGTCACAACTTCCGTATCCTCGCACCCGCGCAAGAACGCATACGGCGAAAGCTCGGCCGAGGTGACCTCACCATACGTCCAGTCATCCTCGCAGCGCCAAACCCACTTCTGGCGGATTCGGCGGGACGCAAAGAAACAATCGTAGCCGTCTCCCGGCAATACCTTGCCGTCAAAGCCCACGACGCCAGCACGCCCAGTTGAGGGAGAGCATGGATGCCTGACAGGATCAGCGCCCCCTCAACAGGTGTCCAGGTCGGACGCCCCAGATATTGCCTCAACACAGCATAAAGCTGCCTTGCCGCCGCAATACGTTACTGTGAGGGGGTGGGACATCTGGCCCAAAGCAAACGAGGTCCAAAAAGGCTAAAAAGCCGCGCCGTATAAGGCTTTGCGCGTTCGGACATCGTCGCAGCAGATTGGCCCAAAATAGGAAAAAACGGCCCGTTTGTGTCCCCGTTGTGCGCGCAATTTGGCCCACATCCCTCACTTTTCTGCATCAGCGGCGCCCCAACACTGATTTCTTGCGGCTCCAAACCGCTCGGTAGAGCTGTTCGACGGCTTCGTCTGTGAGATCGCTCATAGACTCCGCCCCCCACTGCTGGCGCATATGGTCTAGCCGCCACTGGTCGCACCTCATTTCGTCGCAAAGGGCGTAGATGGCTTGAATGCGTCGTTGGCGCGTCCCGGGCGAACGCCTGGCGCCTGGCATCCCTTCAAGCCTAGCGCGCCAGCAGACAAGGTAGTTCTCAGCTTGAGCGAACCGGTCCGCTGGAATGTCCGTGTAGGACTTAACGCCCAGATGGTCCGCCAGGCGCCGCATGATCACTGCGGGCGTAACCTCATGTCCTGCCAGGTGCCGAGAGACGCCTGCTATGTGGTCGCGCAGTTCAAGCAGCCTTCGCTTTTCACAGGTATCCACCAGCCCGCTACCACGGGCACCCCAAGGCTCTTGTGGAACGTTTGCGCTGTTGTACACATTGCCGATGACGACATTGCCGCCAACATTCACGGTAAGTTGGGGCGCACGCTGGCGCCACGTCTGACGGCTTGCTTGCTTTGCCGGTTCGTCTGACTCGCCAAGCAAGCCGGCCAGGGCGCCTGTGACTCGGCGCTTCTTTTCATTTACTACCACCTGCAATCTCCCCGGCCGGTCTAGCGTGTGAGGCAGTCCACCCGGCCAATACCATGGAAAAGCCCCAGCACCAAGAGTACCGAGGGGGGGGTATCGGGGGTAAATACCTACACCGGTGGGTGGTGTGTGCTTAGTACTACAGCCGTAGCTCAAAATGGAGGAGCACATCCCCGCGCCCGGTAGTGACACTGCTGAGCGCGCCACTGATGCGCGCGCCGCCATCGCGACCATGCCAGCA
>CAKKOY010000212.1 GCA_919592095.1 Ralstonia syzygii subsp. syzygii
GTGCTGGCATGGTCGCGATGGCGGCGCGCGCATCAGTGGCGCGCTCAGCAGTGTCACTACCGGGCGCGGGGATGTGCTCCGCCATTTTGAGCTACGGCTGTAGTATTAGGATGCGCTTGCGCGAATTCGGCCAGCCAGCCCGACACCAGCGTCTCGGCCAGTAGCGGCGAGGTGCCCACGCGCAGCACGCCCGCCGGTTCGCTGCGCGCGGCACCGGCCAGCGTCTCGATGGCGGCGGATGCATCGGCCATCTCGCGCGCATGCCGGTACACGGCCTCGCCCACCGGCGTGACCGACACGCGGTGGCTGGAGCGCTGCAACAGGCGCGTACCGAGCTGCGTCTCCAGCTCTGCGATGCGACGGCTCAGGCGCGATTTCGGAATGCCGGTGGCACGTTCGGCGGCGGAGAAGCCGCCGGCCTCCACCACACGCGTAAAGAGGTAGAGATCGTCGAAGCGTTTCATGCGGAAGGCAGGCAAGCGGAGACCGGTACGGATTGAAGCACACATGCCGGTTGCACAGCCCACTGCACCGGCGTGCAGTGGGCGTCCGGAGCATGTCTGGCTATACTGGTCCTATTGTTTCTTGCCATTGCTTATGTCGATACAACACGCGTTGCTTACTTCCCTCCTCGAAAAACCGTCCTCCGGCTATGAACTCGCCCGCCGCTTCGACAAGTCGATGGGTTATTTCTGGAGTGCCACCCACCAGCAGATCTACCGCGAACTCGGCCGCATGGCCGAAGTCGGCTGGGTCAGCGTGGAAGAAGAGGAAGACGGCCGCAAGAAGACCTACACCGTGCTGCCGTCGGGCCGTGAAGAACTGATCCGCTGGGCGTTGGAGCCGACCGTGTCGTCGGACAACCGCGAGGAACTGCTCGTCAAGCTGCGCGCCGAAGCGGTGATCGGCCCGATCGGCCTGGCCGACGAGATGCAGCGCCTGATCGAGCAGCACCGCGCGCGTCTGGCCACGTACCGCGAGATCGAGCAGCGCGATTTCTCCGCCGCTGAACTCACGCGCGTGCAGCGCCTGCAGCATATCGTGCTCAGGCGCGGCATCGTCTATGAGGAAGGCTGGCTCACATGGGCAGACGAGGTGCTGCCGTTGCTGGAGTTGTCCGCCGTCCCCGTTCCGGCCTGAGCGCTCAAGCCGTCGTTGTCGATGCGCTGGCCGGTGCGCGCAGCGCTTCGATGTGGCTGAGGCGGCGGCGCGCCACGTCGAATTCCTCGGCGAAGCGCTTGACCAGCTCCGCCGCCGGCACCACGCGCTTGACCGCGCCCACGCCCTGGCCGGCGCCCCAGATGTCCTTCCATGCCTTGGCCTTGGCCTTGGCGCCGTCGCCCGAGCCGAAGTTCATCTTGCTCGGGTCCGATTCCGGCAGTGCATCCGGGTCCAGTCCGGACGCCACGATGCTCTTGCGCAGGTAGTTGCCGTGCACGCCGGTGAACAGGTTGGTGTAGACGATGTCGCCGGCGGTGCTCTCCACGATGGCCTGCTTGTAGGCTTCCACGGCATTCGCCTCTTCGGTGGCGATGAAGGCCGAGCCCACGTAGGCCAGGTCCGCCCCGGCCGCTAGCGCCGCCAGGATGGCATTGCCATTGGCGATGGCGCCCGACAGCAGCAGCGGGCCGTCGAACCACTCGCGGATCTCATGGATCAGCGCGAACGGCGAGGTCGTGCCCGCATGGCCCCCCGCCCCGGCCGCCACCGCGATCAGCCCGTCCGCGCCCTTGTCGATCGCTTTCTTGGCGAAGGTGTTGTTGATCACGTCATGCAGCACGATGCCGCGGTAGCTGTGCACCGCGTGGTTGACCTCCTCGCGCGCGCCCAGCGAGGTGATGACGATGGGCACCTTGTACTTCACGCAGAGCGCCAGGTCATGCTCGAGCCGGTCGTTGGACTTGTGCACGATCTGGTTGACCGCGAACGGCGCCGAGGGTGTGTCCGGGTGCTGCGCATCGTATTCGGCCAGCTCCGTGGTGATGCGCTGCAGCCAGGTCTCCAGCAGCTCGGCCGGGCGCGCGTTCAACGCCGGGAACGCGCCGACCACGCCGGCCTTGCATTGGGCGATCACGAGATCCGGATTGGAGATGATGAACAGCGGCGAGCCCACCACGGGCACGGACAGGCGGTTCTGCAGGATCGGCGGCAAGGACATGGCACAGTCTCCGTTGATATCGGATAGCGGTATGGAATCGGGACAGCAGGGCGGGAGCGCATTCAGGCGCCGGTTTTGAGCAGGCCGACCTTGTCGCCCAGCTTCGCGCCCATCGCGGCGCCGAGCGCTTGCAGGCCGGTGGCCGGGCGCACCATCACTTCGAACTCGATGATCTTGCCGTCGGCATCGAAGCGGATCATGTCGATGCCCTTGAGCGACTTGCCGGCAACGGTGGCGTTGAATTCGAGCGCCACGCTCGCCCCGTCGTCGGTGGCGAAGCTGCGGTGGTAGCGGAAATCCTCGAGGATGGTGGTGACGGTGCGCAGCACCAGCGTGGTGACGTTGCGGCCGGGGTAGGGGCTGTGCGCCACCGGCGAGCGGAAGACGACGTCCTCGGCGAACAGCGTGTCGAGCGCGTCCAGGTCGCCGCTCCCCAGTATGGCGTGCCAGGCGCTGAGCGTGGCTCGGGGGGGGCGGCCAAACCGGCGGGAATCGGCTGGGTCACGGTGTCTCCTTCGAACGGTTGATGCAATATGTTGCATTCAATGTTAGGCAACATAGCATCCGGCAGCTCACTATGCAACTTGTTGCATAGTGAGCTGCTTCCAATCGAAAGGGACGGACCGGTCAGCCGTCGGTGTGGTCGGGGTGCTGTGCGCGCACCACGATGACAGTGCGGCGCGAGACCTTGACGGTGCGTTCGGCCACGCTGCCCAGCAGGATGCGCGCAAGGCCGCGCTTGCCCTGCGAGCCCACCACGATGGTGTCGGCCTGCCAGCGCACGGCCTCGTGCTCGAGCGCGCCGCCGATGTCGTCGTCGCGATCATCGAGCATCAGCACGCCGGTCTCGGCCGCGGTGCCGTCGGCGTCGAACTGGCGCTGCAGTCCGGTCAGCGAGGCCGTGGCGGTACGGTGTTCTTCCTCGCGCAGTTGCTCGACGCTGTAAATGCCGACACCTTCCGGCATGCGCGGCGAGCCGATCGCCCACACCACTCGCACGCGGCCGCCGAAGGCGCGGGCGATGGCGGCGGCTTCGTCCACGGCCAGGCGGGCTTCGTGGCTGCCGTCGAAGGCGGCGAGGATGCGTTGATGCATGGGGCGCTCGGGGTAAAGGGATGACGCCACTGTAGCAGGCCGCATCCGCGTCACCGCGCGAGCCGGGCCCGCGGTTTGCGCGCCGTCAACCCGCCGCGCCGCCGTGGACGGGATGCGCCAGCATCTCGTCTTGCCCACCGGGCATCGAAGGAAAGATTTCCCGCGTGGTTCTTCGGAACACATCATCGGGGGAAACCGAATTCAGTCTCGGACAATCCGCATCCGCGAGCAGGGTGTTGCAGATGTCATGGGCTTTCATTGCTAGCCCCGCATATGGCGCACTTCAACGATCACTTTGGTACTCGCCAGTTCATCAAGAACCACGTCGATTCCTGTTGCATTGTCCTGATCAAGATTGGCATCCCATTCGTCCAGAAGGATGTATTTGACATCCTCGATTGAGATGACCTCCTGCAGTGACGAGATCATTTGCTGCCCCGTTGAGAGCGCTTCATTGACACCTTCCCATGCCAAGCTGGCTTGGTTCGTGGGCATAAGAAAGCATCTGTCGCCAAACTGTGCTTTCAGCGCCAGCAGGGCGCTGGACTTTCCGCTGCCGTTTGGTCCGGTGATCCTGAAGCGCCCATGTTCAACGTTGGAAACGTAATCAATGACCTGTGAGCTGGCTTGTACCTTGGCGCCATTGACATAGATCGTGCCGACGTGGTCCGCGCTGGCCGACCCGCCGTCGAGGGGTGTGGACACGGGCGCAAACAGGACCTCAAGCTTTGCGTGCATCGCGGAGAAGTCCAGTACCTTGTAGACCAGTGCACTCAGCGAGTTCAGTATGAGGAAGATACGGGTGAGGTTGACGACCACGGCGGCCACAACGGGCGGAGACGCGTGCCCATCGCGGACGATCAAGAAGATCGTTGGCAACAGTGATGCTCCGGCGAGAAGACTGTTCCCTAATTGCTTTCGTATTTGCAGCGCAATGGCGGCATTGTAGAAATTCCGACCGGCCTCCTCCTTTCTGCGCCGCCAGATCGTCTCGTTATAGCTGTTTCCGAGCGCGACGTTATGGCGTTGTTGCATAAATCGACTTTGAAGTCGAAGCCATCCCTGTGAGGCGTAATTCAGTCGACGCGGACGGACTGCGGGCGGGCAAGCGCAGCCATGCGGTTGAGCAC
>CAKKOY010000213.1 GCA_919592095.1 Ralstonia syzygii subsp. syzygii
TGATCAATGGCCGCGCTCCGGCAGAGCTCGACATGCAGCGCTTCTTTGGCGTCACCGCGCCTTCCGTCCATCACATGGTGCTTAACCTCGAACGTGATGGACTGCTCCGCCAGCAAGCAGGCATCGCTCGCAGCATCGAGCTGCTCGTTGACCACAACTGCTTGCCTGTCCTACAACCTACCCAAACTGTCATAACCTCTGTGCTGAGGTACTAGCGCGTGCGTCGCGCCTGACATGCGGCGCCAAACCACCCGACTGCGGTAGCATCGGCCAAGCATGGCGCCCCGACACGCGGCGTGCGCCGCCCGTTTCCATCGAGGGAACCCGGATGCCATTTCATCGAACCTCTCCCAGCATCGCTGCCCTCCTGTGGGGCGCGCTCTACCTGCTGGCCGCCGTCGTCTCGCACCGGCTCAACGGACCGGTCGACATGACGGGCTACATCTGGCTACCGGCGGGCGTCGTCATGGCGGCGTTCATGCTGCGGCCCTACCGCGAGTGGCCCGGGCTCGGGGCGGCGTTCGCCGTCGCACAACTGGTGCTGTGTGCCTTCGAGAAAGGCAACCCGGCGCATGCCCTGCTGTTCGTGCTGGACGAGACCGGCAGCGCGGCGTTGGCGGTGACGCTGGTCCGGCTGGCACGGGTGCCGCTGGAAGCGGCTCGACTTCGTGCGGGCGATGCTGGCGGCGGGCGCGCTCGGCGCGCTGCTGAGCGCGCTGCCCGGGGCGGCATGGTTCGCCTGGTCGCAAGATGCGTCGTTCGGGCAGGTGCTGCGCATCTGGGCGGCGTCGGACTTCCTGGGCGTGCTGATCGTCACGCCGGTGCTGGCCACCTGGTCGCGCTTCCGCGCCTTCCGCCCGGGCGGACCGGACCGCACGGAAACCCTGCTGGGCCTGGCGGCAAGCGTTGCGCTGGAGGTTTCGGCCCACCTGGTCTTCGACGGCAACAGCACCGCCCGGTTCGGCACCGGCATCGGCTTCGCGCTGACCTACGTGCCGCTGTTCTTTGCGGTCGTGGTGACGCTGCTGTGGGGCGGGCGCGGCGGTTCGGCGGCGGTGCTGCTGCTGGCGCTGGTGGTGCTCATCGAGACTGCCGAGGGCGACGGTCCGTTCGCCGTGCTCGACCACCACTACGGCCAGTCATTGCTGGAAGCCCAACTGTACCTGGGGATCACCGCACTGCAGGTGCTGCTGGTCAGCGCGCTGAAGACCACGCGCGAACAATTGCACGAACAGGGCGCGCGATGGCAAAACCGCGTTGAGCTGGCGCTGGCCGCCGCGGGCCAGCTGGTCTACACCATCGACCCGGCCCGCGGCCGCATCGACTGGGGCGGCGACGTGGAGCTGCTCTTCGGCCACGAAGCGGCCACCATGGCATCGGTCGCCACCGTACTGCAGCTGGTGCATCCGGACGACCGCGAAACCCTGCGCGCGCGCTGGCTCGACGCCGCGCCCGCCGACGTCGATGCCACCCCCGCGCGACGGCAAACGCTGCAGATCACCGCGCGCGACGGCACCCTGCACACCGTGATCGACTCCGGCGCCACGCTCGCCGATACCGCCGGCAACCCCGTGCTGGTCGCCGGCACCTGGGCGATCGAAACGGCGCGCTGAGCCCGCCGCGCAGTGACCACCCCGGGCGCCGGCGCCCGACCGGATGCCGGTCAGAACACGCGGCCGAGCTGGAGGTAGACGTTCCACACCCCCTGCGGCGCGGCCGCAAAGCCGAAGTAGAGCGGCCCGATCGGGCTGTTGCCGCCGACGAACAGGCTGCCGCTCTTCAGGTAAGCCCCTCTGCCGAAGTTGTCGCGCAGCTGCCAGACGTTACCGGCCTCCGCGCTGGCGCCGAAGACCGGTGCCCGCAGGCCCAGCAGGTCGGTGACATGCAGGTCGTAGAGATAGGTCAGCCGGCCGTACAGCAGATAGGACCCGTTGAACTGGTCCGGCGCATAGGCGGACAGGTGCTGGAAGCCGCCCAGGAAGAAGCCCTCGTTCGCCCCGTCGCCGCTGTAGCCGCCGTTTGCCTTCGTGGGGCTGTTCGCGCCGAACTGGCCGGCGCCCTCGAGCGCCACGTTGAAGGTATGCCGGCCGACGCTGGTCGCCCACAGCCCCTTGGCCTGGGCCGTATTGAAGCGCTTGTCCACCGAACCGAAGCCGCCTTCCACGTTGGCGAGCAGGTAGTAGCCGCCGCGCGGGAACAGCGGATCGTCGAGCTGGTCCAGCGTCAGCAGGGCCCGCACCGCCGGCTGCTGCGCCCGCAGCATGGGCTGGGCCACCGGCACGCCGCCCGTGAGCGCCAGGTAGTTGAAGGTGGCGCTCCTCCTCACGTAGTTCACGCCCAGCCGCACCTCGCCCTTGCGCCCCAGCGGCATGCCGAAGTCGACGCCGGCGCGCGCCGTCTCGATGGTCAGGTTGTTGAATGCCTTGGTGTCCTTGGTGGGCGGCAGGTCGTCGATATAGATGTCCGAGCGCCGGCGTGCATACTCCGCATACGGCGCGACGTAATACCCCATCGACTGCCACAGCGGCTGGCGCAGCTCGGTGTGGATGCTGGCGCGGTTGCTGCCGAGCACGATGTCGTTGCGCCACTCGAGCCCGCCCTGCGTGAGCCACGGATAGCGATGGCCGAGGTTGACGTTGAACGCCCCGCGCCCGTCGAAGTTGGTCGACATGCCCAGCCCGAACAGGAAGAACTGGTTGCCCCAGGACTTCTCGTGCGCGTCGATCCTGAGCGTGTGCACGCCGTCGTGCTCCACCAGTTGCTGTGTCACGCTCTCGAAGTCGCCCAGGGTGGACAGCGCGGAAAGATCCCGGTTGAGCCGCTCGGCGTCGTACACATCGCCCTCGCGCACACTGAGCAGCTGGCGCACGCGTGCCACCGGCACCCGCCCGTTGGTTGCGACCTCGATGGCGTCGATGCGCGTGCCCCCGGCAAGCGCGCCGCGTGGGCGGTGCGCCTCGCGGTAGGCCGCATAGGCCTGCGCCGACAGCGACAGGGCCGCCAGCCTCGCCTGCGCTTCGCTGACGGCCTTCTCGCCGGCACGCACACCTTGCGGGCCCTTGGCAAAGTCGGCGAACGACAGGCCGGTCAGGCGTGGTTCGAGCAGCACATCGTTGCGGCGCAGCAGCGCCTTTTGCGCGCGCACGTTCTGGCCGACCAGGATGGTGATCATCTGCTGCGTCACCGCGGCGGGCGAAGCGAGTGCTTCCGGCCGCTGCAAGTCCGACCCGATGTTGACGGCGATGACAATGTCCACGCCCATGTCGCGCGCCAGCTGCACCGGCAGGTTGCTGACCAGGCCGCCGTCCACCAGCGTGCGCCCGTCCACCTCGATCGGCGCGAACAGGCCGGGCACCGCCATGCTGGCACGCATTGCCAGGGCCAGCGAACGGTGGTCGAGCACCACGCCGTCACCGGTGGCCAGGTCGGTGGCCATGGCGCGGAACGGGATCGGCAGGCGCGCGAAGTCGATGTTGTCGGGCCACTGCGCCGTCCAGGCCTTCAGCAGCGCCAGCAGGCGGTTGCCCTGCACCAGTCCGGCGGGCAGCTTGAGTTCGCCGTCGGCATAGCCGGCCGACAGGCCGATGGGGTACTGGAAATCGTCCTCGCGCAGCGATTGCGGCAGCTTGGCGCGCTCCTTGCGGTCGAAGGCGATATCGCTCAGGTCGACCTGCGAGAGCTTCTGCTCCAGCGCGTCGGCATGCAGCCCGCCCACCACGGCGCCCATGCTGGTGCCGGCGATGGCATCGATGGGAACATGCAGGCGCTCCAGCATCTTCAGCACCCCGATATGCGCGTAGCCACGCGCACCGCCCCCCGACAGCACCAGGCCGATGCGCGGGCGCCGGACGTCGTCCTGCGGAAACGGGGGACTCGCCGCCGACTGGCCATGCGCCAGGCACGGCAGGCAGATCAGGACCAGCAGCCAGGCGGCAAGCTGGCGGACACGGTAGCGCAGGAAGGAGGCCGTCGGAAAAGCCATACGGATTCGGATCGGGACGGATCGGGTCGTGACAGATGCGCAGCCGCCATGATTCCACAACCGGGATTGACCCGTAGTGGTCCGCAGGATGCCGCAGGCACGGGCAGTCCGGTCCGATGAATACTTTTCAGGGCGAAAGTGACAGAATATTGCCCAGACCCCAACATGCTTGTTCCTACAATCCGCGATTGTCCGCTGCTGTGCGGGCAAGACAAGAAACGACGTTTGGCCGTGCCTGCCCTACCCTGGCGTTGTTGCATAAATCGACTTTGAAGTCGAAGCCATCCCTGTGAGGCGTAATTCAGTCGACGCGGACGGACTGCGGGCGGGCAAGCGCAGCCATGCGGTTGAGCACG
>CAKKOY010000214.1 GCA_919592095.1 Ralstonia syzygii subsp. syzygii
ACCACCGTGCCGGAAGGGGCCAGTGTACCCACAGCGCGAGCAGGTGCCGGAGAACTGAAACTTGATGCCCAGCCGCACGCGCGATTCCCATTGCCCTGATGGATCGTGCAGCAAGATCAGTTGCCGAAAGCGGGCCAGCCAGTTGGAAATGCACTCAAAATCCAGTTCCAGCCGGAAGGATGCCTCTTCCAGCGAAATCTGCTGGGACAGCAACCGGATAAAGGCCGGCATCTTGCCCACGTGGCGCAGCCTCGACAAAGGCGTGCCCGTCAAGCGGCTGTAAGTCTTCTTACAGGCCCGGCAGCGGAACAGCGGCAACGGCACGAACCGGTTGGGCCGGCAGTGGTATCGCGTGTCGTGCGAGCCGCAGCCTGGGCATGGCGGAACCGGTGTGCTGCGCTTCGAGTGGTACTCCGCCAGCAACCCTTGCACATAGGCCGTCAGTTGGGGATCTTCGCTGTCCGGGTAGGCCTGGTGTGCGGCGCTCAGCGGCAGCGTTGCATCGAACTTGCGGTGGGGACTGGATTGGTTTGTCATGTCATAGCCAGTGAAGAATGGGCTGTCGAGGACTGCCGGGGCATCCGGCGTATTGTCACGTCCGGCCTAAAACTCTACCCCCACCTGCGCCATCACCGCCGGCCGCTGGGTGTGGAAGCCTGCCGGCTTATACAGCGGCCAGCCAAACGACACGTCGTAGTTGAACGCCATGTACGGCCCTGAAGGCACGCGGCCACGCACACCAACAACTGCGCCGACCAACTTGTCGCCAAGCAGGAATTCCGCGCTGGGGCCGTGCACTTTACCCATATCGACACCGGCATAGATGGCTTGGCCGGCCACGCGCCAAGCCAGTTCGTTACGCCAGAACCAACCATCTTCCGCCGCCAGCGTTAGCTGACCATCGAAACCGCGCACGGTGTAGCGGTTGCCGATGGTGAAGTAGTCACTTGGCAGCACGCGCGTGCGAGCGTGCTGGATAGACCAGTTGCTGGTGTATTCGAACATCTGGCTTGCCAGCTTGAACGGCCAGTACAGGCTCGCGTTCGCAGTCTCAACTTGTGAGCGCCCGCCGTAGCTAGGGTCACCGACGACCACGCCCGGCACATTCGAGTGGTCAGGCAGTGTCTCGCGCCATGCGAAGCCACCATCAAGCACGACCGGCCCCAGGTAGTGTCGGTGCGACATGGAGGCCTCATAGCCCACCACGTCGCGACGCTGGACGGCAATCTCGGTGTCGTCCAGGTAGTTGCGGTTGATTTTGCGGAAGAGCTTGAATTGAGCGCCGGTACGCGACGTAGCGTCACGATGCAGAACACCGCTGATGCCGGCATTCACCTCGGAGCTTTGGCCGCTGTAGACGATGGGCTCCTCGAAGCCTGCCACCGTCTGGTTGTAGCGTGAGCGATTGGCGCCGACGAATAGCGTGGCATAGCCGACCGGCACGCTCCAGTTGATGGAGTAGGAGCGTGTGCCTGCGGTGGTCGAACCTCGGTCCGTGTTGGACGACGCGGAAATCGACAGTTGGTCGTAGAGGTGCAGCGGCGAGTCGATGACCAGCGAGCCACTCATCTGGTACTTGCCGGTGTTCTTCATGCCGGTGTTGTCCGCCGACAGCGTGGCGTGCCAGCGCTTCTCGGTGCCGGGCTTGAGCACGATGTCCGATTCGCCGACCCGTGCGCCGGGCACGATGTCGAAACTCGCCTCCGACTGGCCCGGCAGGCGGCGGACGGTTTCCAGCGCCTGGTCCAGATCGCGCTGGTTGAGCAGGTCGCCCGGCCCCGCCAGCAGCGCCATGCGCGCCCAGCCGATGTTGTCGTCCGACGCATTGCGGACAGCGCCAATGCGCCCGGCCAGCACCTTGAGCGTGAGCGTGCCGTTTGCCAGGTTCTGCTTGGGGATGAGCACGCGCGAGGTGACGTAGCCGCGCTCGATGAGGGCGCTGTTGGCTTGCAGTTCAATGGCCTCTAACCCCTGCTTGCCAACGCATTGCCCATTGACGGGCGCCAACAGCGGCGCCAGCCAAGGGAACGCGTTGTCTTCCAGCACGATGCCGCGCACGGTAAAGCAGGGTTACTCCTTGGGCAGCGATGCCAACGAAATCGCTTGCACAGGCGCGGGCGGCGTAAAGACGTCCGGCCGCGCGTTGGCGCGCTCGAGCGCCTGCTCGGCTTGTTGCTCCTGCAGGCGCTGGACTTCGGGCCCAGGGCCAGTGATGGGTGCGGGAGCGACTTGCGCAAACGCGAAGGAACTCAGCGTGCCAACGCAAAGGATGGCGGCGCGGGAAACGGCTGACAGCATGATGTGAAGACGTTATTGAGCGCGCGTGTTATTGCGCGGGCGTCACGATGGTGGAAATGGAACCCGTGTTGCCAAACACTGGCACGGAGGTTTTTACCAAGCCAACATTTGGCGCAAACCAGGCGGAACCCTTGACAGGTTTGAGGTTTGAGGTTGCCCCTGAAGAACGTATCCCTTGCTGAGGGTTCAAACCTGAGCAAGGAGGTTGAGAAATGGGTAATCCGAGAGCACGGTACACGCTGGAGTTCAAGCTGGAGACGGTGCGGCTGGTGAAGGGCGGCCAGAGTCTTGCGGCGGTGGCCAAGATTCTGGACATCAGAGCGCAGACGCTGCACAACTGGATCAAGGCCGAGCAGCAAGGCCGCCTGGGCGGCGCAGGCAGCCCGGCGGTCAGCGAGGAGCAAATGGAAATCGCGCGGCTGAAGGCGGAACTGGCCCGCGTGAAGATGGAGCGGGACATTCTAAAAAAGGTTCATCCGGGTTTACTGTGGGTCGAGGGCAGAATGTGAAGTACGTGCCGCCGCAAATCGAGCCTCATGCCGAGCGTTGCCGCGCAGCGGACAGGCTGCAAAGCCCGTGTTGGCGCGGGTTTCCAAAGCTCTGCGGAAAGGACGGCAAATCGCGGCTGCGATTTTTCCCGACAACGACCCACAGAAAAGTCTGAAGGACCCTAAACAAAGCGACGGCGTACTTCGCAAGGGAGTCGGCATGAAGTACGCCTGGATCGAGCGTCATCGCCGACAGTGGCCGGTGTCCCTGAGCTGCCAGGTGCTGGGCGTGAGCCCCAGCGGTTACCACGCCCGCAAGGCCCGGGAGATCGGCGATCCTGGGCGCCCACGGCGCAGCATCAGTGACGATGCCTTGCTGGTGCACATCCGAGCCATTCACGCCGAGGTCAAGGGCGAGTATGGCTGGCCGCGAGTGTGGAAGGAACTGCTGACTCGGGGCATCCGTGTGGGCAAGGATCGGGTTCGTAAGCTCATGAAGCTGCATGGCATCAAGGCGCGCACCAAGCGCAAGTTCAAGGCCACGACCGACAGCAATCACAATCTGCCGGTGGCGGAGAACCTGTTGCAACGCGACTTCTCCCCGGCGCAGCCCGATCAGGTCTGGAGCACGGACATCACGTATATCGCCACTGACGAGGGCTGGCTGTATCTGACGGTGTTCATCGACCTGTTTAGCCGCCAGGTGGTTGGCTGGTCGCTCAAGCCGCACATGCGTACGAAGCTGGTGGCCAATGCGTTGCGCATGGCATGGTTCCGCCGTCGTCCGGCGCAGGGCTTGATAGTGCATAGCGACCGGGGTAGCCAATATTGCGGTCACGAGTTTCAGGATCTGCTCAAGCAGTACGGCATGCGTAGCTCGATGAGCCGCAAGGGCAACTGCTGGGACAACTCCCCGATCGAAAGCCTGTGGGGCTCGCTCAAGGTCGCGCGCTTGCACGGCAGGCGCTTTGCCACGCGCCGCGAGGCGATGGACGAGGTGATCGACTGGTTGGGCTTCTACAATCATCGGCGGCTGCATTCGACGTTGGGCTACCTCAGTCCGATGCAATTCGAGCGGAATTGGTTTGCCTCCCAGCAGCAGCGGGCGGCATGATAACGGCCTCGGCTATGGGATACGAAATTCGAGGGCAAGGTCAGGTCAGTTCGTTGACGTATGGGGCAATGAATGTCGACGGCAGAGGGTCCGTGCCCTTGGCGCGCTTCTCCAGGGCGTTGTTGCATAAATCCGGTCGCCCGCGCGCGGCATGATGACGTTTACGCGCAACGGTCTGGGCAGATGGCGCGGTAAACAATCCGTCTGGCTGCGTAGATTGTCGT
>CAKKOY010000215.1 GCA_919592095.1 Ralstonia syzygii subsp. syzygii
CGAGCAGGTGCTGGCATGGTCGCGATGGCGGCGCGCGCATCAGTGGCGCGCTCAGCAGTGTCACTACCGGGCGCGGGGATGTGCTCCGCCATTTTGAGCTACGGCTGTAGTGCTAGGCGGTTCGGATGCGGCGATCGGATCGGTCCAATCGGCACCCGCTCCGGTCGCCGTGTAGAGGGCGCAAATGGTTGTACTGAGGGCTTTCAGCGGAAGTCTGGTTATTTTTCAGCTTCGATATTTTGCAGACTACCTCGCTATTTTGTAATTTCCTTCGCTACGCCGACACGCGAGCCTCATCCATTCGAGCACACCCCCTCATCTCAAGGTAAAATCTATCGCTACCCACAGGCCGATTGATTGCCATGACGCTCACCGAACTCAAATACATCGTCGCCGTTGCACGGGAACGCCATTTCGGGCGTGCCGCCGAAGCCTGCTTCGTCTCGCAACCGACGCTGTCGGTCGCCATCAAGAAGCTGGAGGATGAACTCGCCGTGCAGATCTTCGAGCGCGGTGCCTCCGAAGTGAGCGTCACGCCGGTGGGAGAGCAGATCGTCACGCAGGCCCAGCACGTGCTGGAGCAAACCATGGCGATCCGCGAGATCGCCAAGCAGGGCATGGATCCGCTGGCCGGCCCTTTGCGCTTGGGCGTGATCTATACGATCGGGCCGTATCTGCTGCCGGCACTGGTCAAGCAGATGATCGACACCGTCCCGCAGATGCCGCTGATGCTGCAGGAGAACTTCACCGCACGCCTGGTGGAACTGCTCAAGCAGGGCGAGATCGACTGCGCCATCATGGCCGAGCCGTTCCCGGAAGCCGGTCTGATGACGGTGCCGCTGTACGACGAGCCTTTCGTGGTGGCCGTGCCGCGCGGCCATGCGCTGGCCAGTTCGCAGGCGGTGGACCCGGAGTCGCTCAAGCAGCAGACCATGCTGCTGCTGGGCAACGGCCACTGCTTCCGCGATCACGTGCTCAATGTCTGTCCGGAGCTGTCGCGCTTCTCGCAGAACGCCGACGGCATCCAGAAGACCTTCGAGGGGTCGTCGCTGGAGACGATCCGTCATATGGTGGCCAGTGGCGTGGGGATCACCGTGCTGCCGCGCACCTCGGTGCCCGACATGCATCCGGCCGCCGATCTGCTCGCCTACGTGCCGTTCCAAGAGCCCGTGCCGGACCGCCGCGTCGTGCTGGCCTGGCGCAAGAGCTTCACACGCATTGCCGCCATCGAGACGGTGGCCAAGGCGGTTGCGCAATGCAGCCTGCCGGGCATCAAGCCGCTGCCGTTCACGCCGCTCGTTCACTGAGCACCGGATGGTGTCGTCACCTGAATGACGAACATAGCGCACGCCTAATTGATAGATAAAAACAATTAAATTTATATATCAATAGCTGATTGGTAAGCTGTCTTCCATGGTGAGCCTGCCGCTCATCGCACCTTACCGTGGAGCCTGCCATGTCCCTGCATCGTGATTCCGCCAATGCGACCGTTGTCGCGACCGTGCTGGAATGGCTCGCTTCCTATGGCGCATCGCACTGACCCGCCCCGGATTCACCAGGACGACCCCATGAGCAAAGACATCCTGACCACCGCCGCCGGCGCCCCCGTTGTCGACAACCAGAATGCGCTGACCGCCGGTCCGCGCGGCCCGATGCTGCTGGAAGACGTGTGGTTCCTGGAGAAGCTCGCACACTTCGACCGCGAGGTGATTCCCGAGCGCCGCGTGCACGCCAAGGGTTCGGGCGCGTATGGCAAGCTCATCGTCACGCACGACATCACGCAGTACACCAAGGCGTCGATCTTTGCCAAGGTGGGCAAGGAAACGTCGGTGTTCCTGCGCTTCTCGACAGTGGCCGGCGAGCGTGGCGCGGCCGATGCCGAGCGCGATCCGCGCGGCTTCGCGCTCAAGTTCTACACGGACGAAGGCAACTGGGACCTGGTCGGCAACAACACGCCGGTGTTCTTCCTGCGCGATCCGCTCAAGTTCCCCGACTTCATCCACACGCAGAAGCGCGATCCGCGCACCAACCTGCGCAACCCGGTTGCGGCGTGGGACTTTTTCTCGCGCCACCCCGAGACGCTGCACCAGGTGACGGTCGTGATGAGCGATCGCGGCATCCCCAGGACGTACCGCCACATGGACGGCTTCGGTTCGCACACCTTCTCGTTCATCAACGCGGCCGGCGAGCGCTTCTGGGTCAAGTTCCACTTCAAGACCCAGCAGGGCATCCAGAACTACACCAACGAGGAAGCCGCGCAGGTGGTGGCGCAGGATCGCGAAAGCGCCCAGCGCGACCTGGTCGACAGCATCGACCGGGGCGATTTCCCGCGCTGGAACCTGAAGGTGCAGATCATGCCGGAAGCCGATGCGGCCACGTACCGCATCAACCCGTTCGACCTGACTAAGGTGTGGCCGCACAAGGATTACCCGCTGATCGACGTGGGCGTGCTGGAGCTCAACCGCAACCCGGACAATTATTTCGCCGAGGTTGAGCAGTCCGCCTTCACGCCGGCCAACGTGGTGCCGGGCATCGGTTTCTCGCCCGACAAGATGCTGCAGGGCCGCCTGTTCTCGTATGGCGACACGCAGCGCTACCGCCTGGGCGTGAACCATCACCAGATCCCGGTGAACGCACCCAAGTGCCCGTTCCACAACAGCTTCCACCGCGACGGCGCGATGCGCACCGACGGTAACCTCGGCAGCAAGCTCAACTACGAGCCGAACCGCGAGGGCGCCTTCGCGCAGGACCGCCGCGGCGAGGAGCCGCCGCTCAAGCTGGAAAGCGCGGCCGCCCGCTACGACCACCGCGTCGATACGGACTATTACAGCCAGGCCGGCGCGCTGTTCCGCCTGTTCGACGCAGGCCAGCGCCAGCGGCTGTTCGCCACCATCGCCGGTGCGATGGCGGGCGTGCCGGAAGACATCCAGCGCGCGCAGATCGAGCACTTCACCAAGGCGGATCAGGCCTATGGTGCGGGCGTCAAGACGGCGCTGGGATTGCAGTAAGGCAGCAACAAGGCCCGCGGCGAACACTGATGCCGCGCGCCGCTTGAAGGAGAAAGATCATGGCAATGGTGCGGATGTTCGTTTCGGAATGGCAGGCGTTCGCCGATGCGGTGCAGGCGTCGCGCCGGGATGTGCCCACGCTGGCCGGCGTGCCCGGCAGTGCGGCTGGCGGTCGCGGAACGCTCGCGGCCCAGCACGCCCGCCTGCAGCGCAAGTGGATGCGCAAGCAGATGGGCCTGGCCGTCGTCGCGGCCGGCGCGATGCTGCTGTTCCTGCATGGCATGGTGCAACTGGCGGCCTGACCGCGCGCGGCATCCGGCTTGGGTTTCATCCCGTGCCGATGCCATAATCGGAACCTGTTGCCGCGCAGGCGACCGAACGCAAGGCTTGAGAAGCCCGCACGGCCCGACCACGCCATGGTCGCGCTTACGTGCTTTTGCACACCATTTCCAGGGGAATCCAGATGGCCAAGAAGAATGGCGGCGCCGCTGCCGCAGCCCAGATCAACATCGGTATCGCCGAGAAGGACCGCAAGAAGATCGCCGAGGGCCTGTCGCGCCTGCTGGCCGATACCTACTCGCTCTACCTCAAGACCCACAATTTCCACTGGAACGTGACCGGCCCGATGTTCAACACGCTGCATCTGATGTTCGAGACGCAGTACAACGAACTGTGGACCGCCGTCGATTCCGTGGCCGAGCGCATCCGCGCGCTGGGCTATCCGGCACCGGGCTCGTACTCCGAGTTCGCTCGCCTGTCGTCGATTCCCGAGGCGAAGGGCGTGCGGGCGGCCGAAGACATGATCCGCGAACTGGTGGCCGGTCACGAATCCGTCACGCGCACCGCCCGCAGCCTGTTCCCGGATGTGGACAAGGCCGCCGACGAGCCGACCGCAGATCTGCTGACGCAGCGCATGGACATCCACGAAAAGACCGCGTGGATGCTGCGCTCGCTGCTGGCGTAATCCGGTCTTCCGGAAGGACTAGTACCTCAGCACAGAGGTTATGACAGTTTGGGTAGGTTGTAGGACAGGCAAGCAGTTGTGGTCAACGAGCAGCTCAATGCTGCGAGCGATGCCTGCTTGCCGGCGG
>CAKKOY010000216.1 GCA_919592095.1 Ralstonia syzygii subsp. syzygii
GCTGCGCATCCGCTTCGAACGACGACTCGATATTCACACCGCGCTCCTTTCACTCGCCGCTGCAATCATCTGCTCTCGATTCGTCGATGACTTGTGTTAGCGGCTCTTAATATGCATCTTTAATAGAATTGGCGGAACGGTTCGCCAACCCTCCGGCGCTGACCAGTCTCTTCAGCATGGGCGACCAGGCCAATGGCTTGCAGCAGCAGTCGCTGGCTTCGGCGATGTATCCCGCGGGGGCGCCAGCGGCATTCGCATCGCGGCCGGTATTGCCGGGGCGCACGACAGTCGATGCCGTCATCGACGGCAACGCCGCCACGGCGGATTCCTACCCGTGCGGCCGCCGCCGTTCATGCAGGCGCAGCGCGCGGCCCTGCTCGCCAGCGGTGTCACCGCCGATCGGATCCACCGCGAAGTGTTCGGCCAGGACCTGCTGGACGACATCCTGTCAATCAACCGGGAGCCCACCATGACATCGCCGATCGACACACTGCCCGACGCGCATCGCCAGCGCTTTGCTACGCCGGACTTGCAGCGCCACCAGGGCATTTCCACGCCACGGCTTCGCCAGCGTATGACGCGCGAGGCGGGCTGCCTGTCTCCGGCACGCCGTGCGCATTGCGAAGTGCCCACCCATGCCTGAACCGGAGCCCGTCATGCGTCGTCCTGCCCCTCTTCTGGCCATCGGCCAACCCGACCCCGCCAGTCGCATTCCATACACCGGCTGGCCGCTTTTCGCACTCGGCTTTCGCCCGTTCTACCTGCTGGCTGCGGGCTTTGCGGTGATCGGCATGGCGGCCTCGGCGGCGCTGCTGCTGAACTGGTTGCCCGCCGTGCGTGGGCCGGTGCTGGCACCGCTGTTCTGGCATGCGCATGAGATGGTCTTCGGGTTTGCGGCGGCGGCGGTGGTCGGCTTTCTCTTCACGGCTGGCAAGAACTGGACGGGCAGACACCACAAGGCCCGCGGCTGGCGGGGCTTGCCGCGTTGTGGGTGGCGGGCTTTGCGGCTTACCTCTGGAAGTACGCCCCATATCTGCTGGCGCCGCGTGTGGACGGCCGCGACGGTTGAATGTCAGGCAGCGAACGCTGCGCAGTTCGAAGGTGGTGCCGAAGGCGTGCGGCAGGATCAGGTGCAGTTGAATATGCAAAGCTTGCCGTTCCGGGATGGGTTGTACGATGCGTGCAGCTCAGAAGATCGACCGCAATCCGTCCTTCTGCGCCTCACCGGCCCCGTGATGCCGCAGACGACGGAAGTGACGAGGGACGTCGATGCGCTCAACGTGTCGGTCGCGCCCAAGGGGCTCTGTCAGCCACAGTTGTGCCAGCGCAGCGGGCCCCAAGGCGCTGACCGGCATCGGACATTGAGCCAGAGCAGAGCCGTTTGTGGCCGTCCTGGATGCGTTCCATACCCCCTCCCGGTTCCATTCTTGCGCTTACCAACGGTTGTGGATTGGCGGGCCGCTGTCAAATCGGCGGCACGTGCCGCAGGCTGATTCCACGCATCCTTTATAGTGATGCGCATCGTCCGCGTGATGCAGGCTGAACAAATGGTCTCCACCGTGGTCGGACCACTGCGCCGGCCGCGCGCTTCCCCAACACGCCCCGCTTCCAAGGACCCCATGCACGCCGACACCCCGCTCCTTTCCACCATCATCGGCGGCATCGTGCTGGCCTTCATTCTCGGCACGATCGCGCAGCGGCTGCGGTTGCCGCCGCTGGTGGGCTATCTGTGCGCGGGGGTGATGGCCGGGCCGTTCACGCCCGGTTTCGTGGCGGACCAGAGCCTGGCGCCGCAGTTGGCCGAGCTGGGCGTGATCCTGCTGATGTTCGGGGTGGGGCTGCATTTCTCGATGAAGGAGCTGCTGGCCGTCAAGTCCATCGCCATCCCCGGGGCCATCGGGCAGATCGCACTGGCCACCTTGATGGGCATGGGGCTGGCCTGGCTGCTGGGCTGGGCATGGGGTCCCGGTCTGGTGTTCGGCCTGGCGCTGTCGGTGGCGAGCACGGTGGTGCTGCTCAAGGCACTGGAGGACCGCGGCATCGAGAACTCGCACGAGGGCCATATCGCCGTCGGCTGGCTGATCGTCGAAGACCTGGTGATGGTGGTGACGCTGGTGCTGCTGCCCGCGCTGGCCGGTGTGCTGGGCGGCACCGGCAGCACGGCGGTGGGCTGGTGGGACCTGGCCGAGGTGCTGGCGATCACGCTGGGCAAGGTGGTGGCCTTTGCCGCGATGATGCTGGTGGTGGGCCGCCGCGTGATCCCGTGGATGCTCGAGCGCATCGTCCGGACCGGCAGCCGCGAGCTGTTCCGCTTGGGCGTGCTGGCGACCGCGCTGGGCGTGGCCTACGGGGCGACGGTGCTGTTCGGCGTGTCATTCGCGCTGGGCGCCTTCTTTGCGGGCATGGTGCTCGCCGAATCCGAGTTCAGCCAGCGCGCGGCCGAAGAGTCGCTGCCGTTGCGCGATGCGTTTGCCGTGCTGTTCTTCGTGTCGGTTGGGATGCTGTTCGACCCGCGCGTGCTGATCGACGACACCTGGGCGGTGCTCGGCACGGTGCTGATCGTGGTGCTGGGCAAGTCGCTGGCGGCGTTTGCCGTGGTGCGCGCCTTCGGCCATCCGGGCCGCACCGCGCTGACGATTTCCGCCAGCCTCGCGCAGATCGGCGAATTCTCGTTCATCCTGATCGGCCTGGGGATCGGCCTCGAAATCCTGCCGGTGCGGGCGCGGGACCTGCTGCTGGCGGCGGCCATCCTGTCGATCCTGCTGAACCCGCTGATGTTCGCGCTGATCGACCGCCTCAAGCGCGAGGTGCCGGCCGAACCGGCGCCGGCCGACTAGTACCAGTGGTTGGCGGTGCTCTTTCCCGCCGAGTATCCCCCCGAACTTTTCCGGAGCGAGGTGTCTTCATGAGCAATCTGAATATCGGTGTGATCGTCGGCAGCCTGCGCAAGGCATCGTTCAACCGTCAGCTGGCGCATGCGCTTGTCGGGCTGCTGCCGGCGGACGACACGGCAAAGCTGATCGAAATCGGCGATCTACCCCTCTACAACCAGGATCTGGACGGCAACCTGCCTGAAACCGTGCAGCGGTTCAAAGCCGAGGTGGCGGGCGTGGATGCCCTGCTGTTTGTCACGCCGGAATACAACCGCGGCATGCCGGGCGTGCTGAAAAATGCGATCGATTGGGGTTCGCGGCCGTACGGCCAGAGCGTATGGGGCGGCAAGCGCGCGGCGGTTGCCGGAGCATCGCCGGGCGCGATCGGCACCGCGCTCGCGCAGGCGCAGTTGCGCAACGTCCTGTCGGCGGTCGGCGTGCAGATCCTGCCGTTGCCGGAGGTCTTCTTTCACTACGCGGGAGAGCCCTTCGATGCCCAGGGCGGGGTGGTGGAGGCGCGGACGCGCCAGTTCCTGCAGGGGTTTGTCGACCGATTCGTCCAGTGGGCGGGCCAGGCGCGCGCCTGACGAATCGACCAACGGGGGGATTTCACGGCCGGGCGGGGCAGGTTCCTGCTCGGCCGTCTTGCTGCTTGGCGGGGCTCAGGCCAGGAAGGCGGCTGCGCTGATCAGCCAGCCTGCTGCAACGCAGCTTGCAATCCAGGCGGCCATCACGGCGCCGATATCCAACCATTTCATGATTGTCCTCCTTACGACACTTGCACTATCTGTCCAAGCAATCGATGTCTGGACAACTGGCTTGAAGTTTAGATGTTGCAGTGCGGAAGAACAATACAGTAGGGGGTGAACAGACTGTTCCAAAGGTAACAACAGATTTCAAACGTTGCCGACAAGCCTTGAGCGGCCTATGTGGGCGCTCGGAAAGGCGTTGTTGCATAAATCGACTTTGAAGTCGAAGCCATCCCTGTGAGGCGTAATTCAGTCGACGCGGACAGACTGCGGGCGGGCAAGCGCAGCCATGCGGTTGAGCACGCCAGCGCGGATGGCCACTTCGGTCGCCTGGGAGCCGACCTCGCGCGCCCACAGCGAATGGCCCGTGAGCGTT
>CAKKOY010000217.1 GCA_919592095.1 Ralstonia syzygii subsp. syzygii
CCGGCTGATCTCCGAGGTCGCGGCTTGGGAGCAACTGCGAAACGCCAGCGGCGCTCGCATCAACTGGATGTTCTCTACTGAAACGGCCCGCAAAAAATTGGCCAAAGCCTAACCTGTACCCACCTCTGACAAACCGTCATAATCCCTGTGCAGAGGTACTAGCGAGTTCGGTGGCGGTGTTTACTTGCGGCTACGCACAGGACTATACTTGTCCTACCTCGAAAGAGGTGGAGCGTAAGAACTCCGAACGTAGCGGCAGCCGCACCCGTCAGTTTTGCGGTTTTTTTGCGCCCGGACATCCAGCTATGGCCGGGAGGGCGACGGATACAAGACCCGAAAGGGAAAGAAGTCCGCTCGTCTGCGTACGAGTTCTTAACCTCCCGGCCGCCTTGCCGGATGCGCGTAAGAACGTTCCAGCGAGGCTTTCAAAGTCTCACGCAGGAGCATTCATCATGCCGCAATCCGTCATTCTCGCCGTTGGCGCAACCACTGTCCGTCAACTCGACGGTCTTTTCTCTCTCAACGATCTGCATAGGGCAAGCGGCAGCGAAGAGCGACATACGCCAAATCGCTTTCTGCGCCTTGATACAACCCAAGCACTGATTGCCGAAATCAACCAAACGCCAGAAGTGGCGCTTGCCCTGAAAGTCACCCACGGCGGCAAGAATCCCGGCACCTACGCCTGCCGCGAACTCGTGATCGCATACGCGGCATGGATCAGTCCAGCTTTCCACCTGAAAGTGATCAGAGTGTTTCTGTCAGCCAATGCGCTACAGTCCACACAACCCGAACTGTTCTGCAATGGCGAGCACGTAGCTCAAGCTGAAATGCTCGCCGCCGCTGTCATGACTGAAACTTTCCGCACTGTGTTCAATGCCGCGATGAATGGCGAGGACATCTGGTCAGGCACGCGCTTCGTATTCGCACTGCATCACGGGCCAGATGGCAAGCCCGATGCCTTTGTGAAAACGCTGCCCGACAACGCCATCATCGCCACCCCCGAAGAGCTTCCGCAGCGTATTGCAGATTCATTCCAAATCTCGTTCGAGCATATCCCCGCCATTCTGACTGCTGGCGCAGAGCGCATCATGCGTCACGCAGCAGTCTGCCGGAAGGAGGTGTGACATGAACTCGCACACCACTTTCGCGGATTGGGTCCGCTTTCTCAACCGCATTGGCTTGCGGTACTCGGGGCGATGCTCCTCTGACGGCGCGCTCGTGTTGGTGCCGAGAAAATACAGGCTGCCGGAGCGCTTCCATAGCTGCCGCTGATGGCCAGCACTTGACAGTGTGCATTTCATGCACAATAATCCGCCCTATTCGATACACGTCATACGTGCGACCAAAGCCAGCCTAGCGCTGGCTTTTTCGTTTCCAGCACTCCATATTCTTCAACAACGACCCGCGTGCAGCTCAGTGCTGGCGCGGGTTTCGCGTTTTCTGGCTCGGCCCTCTCATGCGCGATCTGATCGTCAAGCACTGCCCGATAGCGGCGCTGATCCCGTACTGCCGGAATTCGCGCACCCACTCGGACGCGCAGGTAGCGCAGATTGCTGCGAGCATCCGCGAGTTCGGGTGGACAACCCCGGTGCTGATCGATAGCGAGAGCGGCATCATCGCCGGGCATGGCCGCGTGCTGGCTGCCCGCAAGCTCGGTTTGACCGAGGTACCGTGCATCCAAATCCGCGACATGACCGAAGCGCAGAAACGCGCCTACGTCATCGCCGACAACAAGCTGGCCGAGAACGCCGGATGGGACAAGGAACTGCTGGCACTCGAACTCGGCGAACTCAAGGCCGATGGCTTCGACCTCGATCTAATCGGCTTCGATGCTGAAGACCTGGGCAAGCTGCTCGAACCGGACACCAAGATCGGTCTGACCGATGACGACGACGCACCCGAAGTGGCTGCGGTTGCCGTTTCGTGCGCAGGCGACGTGTGGGTACTCGGCAGCCATCGCATGATGTGCGGCGACAGTACCAGCGTGGCTGACGTGAAACGGTTGATGGAACTCGACCCGAAATACTGCGACGTGATTATCCGTCGCTGGCAAGAATTCACTGGACAGCAAGCAACGCTGGCCGAAGATGGTCGCGCGTTTTCCGATATAAAAGCGGCGCGAGCGGAGAACCAATATGCCGGGAGTGAAAGGTAAATCAGGCGGAAAACGCGAGGGCGCAGGCCGCTCGGCCTTCAAGCCGACCGAGGAACAGCGGGATCTGGTGATGCAACTGGCTGCCTTCGGCCTGCGCCATTCGGACATCTGCCTGTTCATCAGGGATGCCAAGGGCAAGCCGATCAGCGAGCCGACGATGCGGAAGAACTTCGCCGTCGAACTCGACACCGGGAAGCTGAAAGCCAACGTGAAGGTAGCGCAGACGCTCTACAAGAAGGCACTCAGCGGTGACACCACCTCGATGATCTTCTGGCTGAAAGCACAGGCTGGGTGGAAAGACGTACAGCGTGTGGAGCTGACAGGCGCAGACGGAGCCCCGGTCGGGTTGGATCATTTCTATGGGAACAGCAAGGGCAACGCTTAATCCAGCGCTGCGCAAGTTCTGGACAGCCCCCGCGCGCAACCGCGTGCTGTATGGCGGCCGGTCCAGCTCAAAGTCATGGGATGCCGCTGGATTCGCCGTGTTCCTGACGAACACGAACAAGATACGGTTCCTCTGTGCCCGCCAGTTTCAAAACAAGATCGCGGACTCAGTCTATTCGCTACTGAAAACACAAATCGAGCGATTCGGCTTGTTGGATCGGTTTGATATTCAGCGCGACAGGATCATCAACATTGCAACGGGGAGCGAGTTCCTCTTCTATGGCCTGTGGCGCTCCATTGATGAAATCAAGTCGATGGAAGGCATCGACGTTTGCTGGATCGAGGAGGCTCACAACCTCACAGAAGAGCAATGGGAAATCCTGAACCCAACGCTGCGTAAATCCGGCTCGCAGTTCTGGATCATCTTCAACCCGAGGCTATCGACCGATTTCGTTTATCGGCGCTTCGTGGCGAATCCTCCCGCCAAGACGATCACCAGACAGATCAACTACACAGAGAACCCATTCCTGTCCGGCACGATGCTTGAAATCATCGAAGCGGCGAAAGACGAGGATTACGAGAGCTACGAGCACACCTATCTAGGCGTGCCTCGTGACGACGATGACGATTCGATCATTAAGCGGTCATGGATCATGGCCGCAATCGACGCGCACAAGGTGCTTGGCTTAGAAGCGCAGGGCGAAAAGCGCATCGGCTTCGATGTTGCTGACAGTGGTGCGGACAAGTGCGCGAACGTCGCTGCTCACGGTTCGGTTGTCGATTGGGCAGACGAATGGAAGGCTGGCGAAGATGAACTGCTTGAGTCCAGCAAGCGCACATACAACGCCGCAAAAGAGCGTGGCGCGTCAGTCACGTACGACTCCATTGGGGTTGGCGCGGGATGCGGAGCGAAATTCAAAGAGATCAATGAAGCCCGGCAATCTGAGGGCCAGAGCTTCATGGTGCGCTATGACAAGTTCAATGCTGGCGGCGCAGTTTGGGAGCCGGATAGAGAGTATCAGCCGAACGTCAAAAACGGCGACATGTTCTCGAACATCAAGGCGCAGGCGTGGTGGCTGGTGGCGGATCGCTTCAGGAACACGTTCAACGCCGTGCGTCGCGACGAGAAATTCTCCGTCGAGCAGTTGATCAGTATCTCTGCTGAGACGCCCCACCTTGAACGCATCATTGATGAGCTATCGACCCCAAAGCGGGAATACGACCCAAACGGACGCGTGAAGGTGGAAAGCAAGAAAGACCTTGCCAAGCGTGATGTGCCCTCCCCCAACTTGGCTGACTCTTTCGTGATGTGCTTCGCACCAATAGAACGGAAACCGCGCGGCTTCTTCGATCTGGATTAGGACCGACATGTTCAACTGGCTACGACGCAAGGATGCGCCGCCCCAAGCCCCCGAGATTGCAAAGTCCGGGGGCTTTTTCA
>CAKKOY010000218.1 GCA_919592095.1 Ralstonia syzygii subsp. syzygii
TTCTACATCCTGTTCGATTCGGACGCAAAGGATGTCAAGAAAGGTGCGGACGAGGCGGGCAAAGCGACGGACCAGCTTGAGGGCAAGCTCAAGGCGGCGGACATGGCGTCCACCCAACTCGGCGAGTCGTTCAAGTCGATGATTGGTATGGCGACCGGCGCAATTGCTGCTGCGGTGTCTGTGGGGGCGCTGATGGCTGGCGTTGCTCATGCAGTCGCCAACGCCGATGCACTGGGCAAGAGTTCGGAGGCCCTTGGCGTTCAAGTCGATACGCTGCACGCATGGAGCGAAGCGGCTGAGCGCTCGGGCGGCAGCGGCGACGAGTTCAGGAAGTCGCTCACCGGCCTGAATGACAAGGTGACCGAGCTCGCCAAGACCGGCAAGGGTGAAATTGGTCCCTTGCTGCAACAGCTTGGCGTACGGTTCCGCGATGTCAACGGTGCCGTGAAGACCACTCCGCAACTGCTGCTGGATGTCGCCAAATCGTTTGAGCGCCTGAGCAAGACGGAATCCGCCGAGATCGGCAAGAAGATGGGGCTGGACGACGACACCATCAAACTGCTGCAAAAGGGCCGTCAGGCAGTCGAAGACCAAATCAAGCGGCAGAAGGAACTTGGCGTTGTCAGCAAGGCTGATGCTGAGGTGGCAAAGCAGTACAACGAGCAGTTGGAGAAATCCAAGATGGCCTTGGGCGACCTCGGCCAGGTGTTTCAACACATGTTCACCACCGTCGCCACCACCGTGTTGCCGGTGCTGACATGGCTGCTGAAGAAGTTCGAGGCCATCACCACGTATCTGTCGGACCACAGTGACTTGGTGAAGGGGTTCTTCATTGGGCTGGCGCTGGTGCTGACGGCGATGTACCTGCCTGCCGTCTTGAGCGCTGCCGCCGCCACCCTCGCACTGGTCGCCCCCTATCTGCTGATCGGCGCGGCCATCGGGGCAGTGGGCGCGCTGTTCGCACTTGCATACGAGGATGTCAAAGCGTTCCTTGAGGGCAACGACTCGCTGATAGGTGAGCTATCCAAACGCTGGCCGATCATTGGCGAGATTGTGCACGCCGTGGCGGATGTGTTCTCGTTCCTGTTTGATCTGGTGAAGGCGGGGCTCACGCTCATCGCAGATCTAGTCAACGATCCGGAGAAGGCATTTGAACGCTTCTCCGCGAACGTGCGCGCCGCGTTCGACAAGCTGCTGAACAAGATACCCGCGCTCAAGCCGGTCATGACCATGATTGGCGACGTGTTTGACATGGTTGGCGGCACCATCACGGCAGCATGGAACGGCATCGGCGCAGCGATTGAGGCCGTCATTGGCATCGCCTCGCGCGGGATCAAGATCATCAGCGGGGCAATCGACAAGGTGAAGGCCTTTTTCGGCATGAGCAATGGCGGCCAAAGCAGCGCCTCGCCAGAACAAGCCGAATCGCGCAAAGAGGTTGAGCAGGCCGTTGCAGCCGGGAAACAGGCGATTGCCACAACGGCGTCGCCGATTGCTGCGCAGACCTCAACCAGCATCACGCAAGCGAACCGCAGTGTTAGCAAGAACATCGACGTGCAGACCGGCCCCATCACTATCCACGCCAAGGAGGCGGACGGCAACGCAGTCAATCAGGCGCTCAGCCGTGGTTTGAGCCAGGAACTGAGCACCACGCTGAATCACTTTGATGATGGGGTAGCGGCATGATCGACGGATTCACATCGACTGCCGCCGTCGATGTTGTTGGTGTGTTCGATTCCGGCTTCCGGCAGTGCTTTACCGAAGCCCGGCCCATGAAGGCGTCCGTCAAGGAACCATCCAAGGCCATGGAACACCCGGTCGAGTCCGGTGCGACGATCACGGATCACCGCATCATCCTGCCGGTGGAAATCGAACTGACGATGCTGCTGGCATCGAGCGCGTACCGCGACATCTACCGGCAAATCCGCGAGATGTTCCGCAAGGGCGACATCCTGACGGTTCAGACGAAGGCGGGCAGCTATCCCAACATGCTGATTGGGGAAATGCCCCACGACGAGAGCCCGGAGGATGCCGGGACGCTCATTCTGACGCTCAAGCTCAAGGAGGTGCTGATCGTCACCGCACGGTACGAAAAGCTACCTGCGAGCAAGGTCAAGAACAAGACGCACGCCTCCACCGTGCAGCGCGGTGAGCAATCCGCCAAGCCGACGCAGAAGAAGAGCACCACGGCGCTGGACATCTTCAATAAGGTCACGGGTAAGAAATGATGCAAATCCCGCTCGACGCGATCCCCAATCAGTCATTGTCGGTTCGACTGGATGGGCGTCGCTATGAGATCACCGTTCAGGCAACGGCTGGCGTCATGTCCGCCACGATTATCCGCGATGGCGTGACGCTGGTGCAGGGTCAGCGCTGCTCGGCTGGCACTGCATTGTTGCCCTTCCTCCACCTGGAAGACAGCGATGGCAACTTCGCGTTTCTGACGGACGATGGCGAGTACCCAGACTATCGCAAGTTCGACAGTACGCACCAGCTTATGTACTTCGGTGGCGCTGAGCTTGTAGAGATTCGGAGTGGCGCAGATGGATGAGCTTGACCCACGCATCGTGCGTGTTGGCATCGAGATCAACGGCCAACTGAAGATGTACGACGATCTGTCGATCAAGGCCATCGGCTGCAAGTTCGCCAATGCTCTGCAAAACGAGGCAGAGATTCGCGTCTCGAATCTGTCAAAGGCAGATCGTGAATACCTGCTGACGGAAACCAGCCCGTTCAACCAGAACCGCACGCCCAAGCGAATCGTGCTCGACGCCGGCCGGCGCTCTACCGGGGCGTCGCGTGTGTTCATTGGCGACATTTCCAGTTGCCTGCCGTCGCAACCGCCAGACATCACACTGACGTTCAAGTCAGCGACCGGGCAGTTCCAGAAGGGCAACATCCTGTCGCGCAGCCAGGCCGGAACATCATCGCTGTCCACCATTGCCCGCCAAGTTGCGGGCGATCTCGGCCTGACGCTGCGCTTTGAGGCGACAGACAAGAACATCGGCAATTACGCGTTTGCGGGTGGCGCGCTTAAGCAGGTGGATCGCCTCGGCGAAGCTGGGGGCGTCAACGCCTACGTCGATGACAACACGCTGGTGGTGAAGGATTACAACGTCGCGTTGAGCGGCGAGGCCCGTGTCTTGAGCGAAGCCACCGGCATGATCGGCATCCCTGAGATCACCGAGCAAGGCGTCAAGGTGAAGTACCTGTTCGATACCACGACCCGCCTTGGCGGTGCGCTGACTATCGACAGCAAGCTCAATCCAGCCGCCAGCGGCACCTACGTCACCTTCAAACTGAACTTCGACATTGCCAACCGCGATACACCGTTCTATTGGATCGCGGAGGCCAAACGCGCAGGTACACGATGAGCGACAACGCAATCCCGAGCCGTGACCCAGCGAACGGCGGCGGGTTGGCGGGGACGTTGCGCGAGGTATTCAAGAAGCTGCTGCAAGGCGTCGATGACATGCTGCCCGCGCGGATCGTGGCATACGACCGCAAGCGCAACGTGGCGACCGTGCAGCCGCAGGTGATGGTCCTGACAACCGAGAACAGAACGCTGTCCCGCCCGCCGCTAGCCAGCGTGCCGGTGCTGGCGCTGGGCGGCGGTGGATTCGTGATGTCGTTCCCGCTCAAGCCGGGCGACTCCGGCTGGATCAAGGCCAGCGACCGGGACATCTCGCTGTACATGCAGTCCGGCAACGAATCTGGCCCGAACACACAGCGCCTGCACTCGTTTTCCGACGGCCTGTTCATTCCAGACGTAATGCGCAACTACACCCTCGCGGGCGAGGACGAGGAAAACGCTGTCTTGCAAAGCGCGGATGGCTCGGTACGTATCGCCCTGTGGCCGGACAAGATCAAGATGACCTCGCCAACTATCGAACTCGACGCCCAAAACGTGAACTG
>CAKKOY010000219.1 GCA_919592095.1 Ralstonia syzygii subsp. syzygii
TCCGCCGGCAAGCAGGCATCGCTCGCAGCATCGAGCTGCTCGTTGACCACAACTGCTTGCCTGTCCTACAACCTACCCAAACTGTCATAACCTCTGTGCTGAGGTACTAGGTGCGCTTTGTCGTCACCCTTGCCGCGATACATCTCGATGATAAAGCGCAGGCTGGAGCGGCCCAGGCGCGCCACGCGGCAGCACAGGTCGAGTTCGTCGTCGAAGCGCGCGGAGGCATGGTATTCGAGCGTGGACTTGACCACGTAGAAATCGACACCGAACGCATCCACCACCCCGGTCGGATAGCGCACGCCGATGGCACGCCAGTACTCGGTGATGCACACGTCCGCATACAGCAGGTAGTGGCCGTTGAAGACGATGCCCTGCGCGTCGACCTCAGCCCAGCGCACGCGCAGCGGCGTGCTGTGGCGGAAATCCTCGATCGCCATTGGGGGCTCCTATCCGGCCTGGGTGCCGAAGGCGCGGCGCAGCGCCTCGGCGGCGTCGTAATGGGCGTCCTCGACAACCGGCACGAAGCGGCCGAGCTTGAAGAAATCGTGGATCATGCCCTCGTACACCTTCAGCGCCACCGGCACGCCGGCCGCGCGCAGCTTGTCCGCATAGCCGATGCCGGCGTCGAGGATCGGGTCGAAGCCCGCCACGGCGATCCACGCCGGGCACACGCCCCGCACGTCGGCGCCCTGCCCGCCGCCGTCCAGCGGGGCGAAGCGCCAGTCGTCGCGGTCGGCATCGCTGCGCAGGTACTGGGCGAAGAACCAGGCGATCATCGCCTGCGTCAGCAGGTAGCCTTCGGCGAAGGCGTGGTGCGATGGCGTGGTCGCGCGCGCGGTGGTGCCCGGGTAGATCAACAACTGCAGCACGGGCGCCAGGCCGCGGTTGCGCGCCTCGATGGCGGTGACCGCCGCCAGCGTGCCGCCCGCGCTGTCGCCGCCGAACGCGATGCGGGCCGGATCGGCGCCGATCGTGACGGCCTCGTCGAACACCCATTGCAGCACGTCGAACGCATCGTTGGCCGCGGTCGGGAATTTCCAGTCGGGGCCGAGCCGGTAATCGACCGACAGCACCATCGCCCCCGACTTGGCCGCCAGTGACCGGCACAGCGCATCGTGCGTCTTGATGCTGCCGACGGTGAAGCCGCCGCCATGGAAATACACCAGCAGCGGCAGCGGATCGGCCCAACTGGCCTCGCGCGCGGCGTAGGTGCGCACGGGAATCGCATAGCCGTCGCGCGCGGGCACGGTCAGGTCGTGCACATGGTCCAGCGCGATGGACGGGATGTCGACGATGGGGCTGCTTTTCTCGTAGGCGATTTTGGCGTCGGCGGGGGCCAGATGGTGCAGCGGCGGACGCTTGGCACGCGCCACCAGGTCGAGCAGTTGGGCGACGTGCGGATCGAGGGACGGCATGGGACGGAACTGAGCGATCGTTCTTATTTGGCTATCATCAGAGTATCCATTGAACCACGTCCGCAAGACAAGACGGACGGCCCTGGAGACAGCGCATGGCCCTCATCTTCTACCTCACCCACGTCCATCTCGGCTTCGGCACGCTTGGCGAACTCAACAGCGAATGCGCGCGGGTCGGCATCCGCCGGCCGATGATCGTCACCGACCAGGGCGTGGCGGCCGCCGGCCTCGCGCAGCGCGCCATCGATGCCACCGGCGGCCTGCCCGTCACCGTGTTCGACGAGACACCGTCCAACCCGACCGAGGCGATGGTAAACAAGGCCACCGCGCAATACCGGGACGCCGGCAGCGAGGGGCTGATCGCCATCGGCGGCGGCTCGTCGATCGACCTGGCCAAGGGGATCGCCATCGCCGCGACGCACCCCGGGCCGCTGACCGCCTACGCCACCATCGAAGGCGGCAGCGGCAAGATCACCGAGGCGGCGGCGCCGCTGATCGCCATCCCCACCACGGCCGGCACCGGCAGCGAAGTCGCGCGGGGCGCGACCCTGATCCTGGAGGATGGCCGCAAGCTGGGCTTCCACTCCTGGCACCTGCTGCCGAAATCGGCCATCTGCGATCCGGCACTCACGCTCGGCCTGCCGCCCATGCTGACGGCCGCCACCGGTATGGATGCCATCGCGCATTGCATCGAGACCTTTCTGGCCCCCGCCTTCAACCCGCCCGCCGACGGCATCGCGCTCGACGGCCTGGAGCGCGCCTGGGCCCATATCGAGCGGGCCACGCGCGACGGCACCGACCGCGAGGCACGGCTCAACATGATGAGCGCCTCGATGCAGGGGGCGATGGCGTTCCAGAAAGGGCTGGGCTGCGTGCATTCGCTGTCGCACCCGCTGGGCGGCATGAAAGTGGACGGCAAGACCGGGCTGCACCACGGCACGCTCAACGCGGTGGTGCTGCCGGCGGTGCTGCGCTTCAATACGACGGCGGAATCGGTGGTGCGCGAGCATCGCTACGCCCGCATGCGCCGGGCGATGAACCTGCCGGCCGACGCGGACCTCGCCCAGGCCGTGCACGACCTGACCGCGCGGCTGGGCCTGCCCACCGGCCTGCGCCAGATGGGCGTGCCGGAAGACGCGCTGGAGCACGTGGTGCACGGCGCCCTGCTCGACCATTGCCACAAGACCAATCCGCGCGAGGCCACGGCGGACGATTACCGCCGGATGCTGGCGGAGTCGATGTAGCCCGCCGCCGCGGTTATGCCACGAACCGCCGGATCAGCGCTGTGATGCGCGCCGGCTGTTCATGCAACACCCAGTGCGTGCCGTCCGGAATGCGCTCGATGCGCAGGTCGGGAATGAAGCAGCCCAGCCCGTTGAGCAGCGTGGCCGGCAGCGCCATGTCCTTCTCGCCCCAGACGACGAGCGTCGGCATCTTCACGATGAAGGCTTCGGGCGGCATCTGGTCGATGCGCAGCGGTGCCAGGCCTTCCGCCGGCGGATGCAGCGGCGAAGCCCGGTAGTAGTTGACCCCGCCGGTCAGCCCGTGCGAGCCGCCCTCGCCTGGCCGGCTCCAGGCGGCGTGGTAGCGCGCGCGTCGGTGGTGAACCACTCGGCCACCGGCTGGCCCATGCCGTGGAAGAACCCTTCGAGCTTGTCGAATTCGTCGGCGGCCAGTATGGCCTCTACTCCCGGCTGGCGCAGCCAGTTCATGTAGGCCGACGCGGCCTGCTGTGCCGGGTCGGTCAGCAGTGCGTTGGCGAACACCCACGGATGCGGCGCATTGACGATCACCAGCCGCTCCACGCGTTCGGGATGCTGGATCGCCAGGTTCCAGCTGATCGCCCCGCCCCAGTCGTGCGCGACCACGATGGCGCGCTCATACCCGAGCGCCGTGATGAACTGCTCCAGATCCTCCACCAGCAGCTTGGGCCGGTAGGCGTCCACCGCCACGGGCTTGCTCGACAGGTTGTAGCCTCGCATATCCGGTGCCACGGCAAAGTGCGTGTCGCCGAACGCCGCCAGTTGCGCCTCCCACGCGTACCAGAACTCCGGAAAGCCGTGCACGAACAGCATCAGCGGCGCACCGCGCCGGCCGGCGCTGGCGTAATGCAACCGTGTGCCGTTGGGCAGATCGGCGAACTGCGGATGCGTGATGGTGGCGGCAGCGGTGGCGGTGGCAGCGGTCATGTCGGTCTCCAGGTTCGGGGGATGCATCGGCGGGCGGCGAGCCCGGGTCATCCGCGCAGCGACTCGACCAGGCGCGCCCGCACGTCCGGTTTGCCCTCGAACGGATCGGACTGATTGCGCTGAGAGACGATGTCTTCAAAGCGGTGCTGCACCGGCGCCAGCGCGTGCGGATGCGAATAAATATAGAAACGTTCGCCTAGTACTACAGCCGTAGCTCAAAATGGCGGAGCACATCCCCGCGCCCGGTAGTGACACTGCTGAGCGCGCCACTGATGCGCGCGCCGCCATCGCGACCATGCCAGCA
>CAKKOY010000220.1 GCA_919592095.1 Ralstonia syzygii subsp. syzygii
CCCGGCTCGGCCGGGATCGGTTGGCGCACTTCGCCGATGAGCTGGGTCGGGCTTTCATCGAAGCACACGACCGGGCGCTGTGGATCCGGGGTTTCGGCATACAGGTCGAGTTCGACTCGATAGCGTAGATTCATCCGGATGGCTTCCTTCGGGGGAGCCCCCTTCGACTGCCAGGGTTCCGAATGAATCAGAAATCGCTTCCATTGTCTGGCGAACGCTCAGCCTGCCAGAGCTTCACCGACAAGCAAGGTCAGTATCTCGCCTTCATCTGGGCCTACAGCTTGATCAATGGCCGCGCTCCGGCCGAGCGCGACATGCAGCGCTTCTTTGGCGTCACCGCGCCTTCCGTCCATCAAATGGTGCTTAACCTCGAACGTGATGGACTGCTCCGCCGGCAAGCAGGTATAGTCGCAGCATCGAGCTGCTCGTTGACCACAACTGCTTGCCTGTCCTACA
This sequence comes from Ralstonia syzygii subsp. syzygii, assembly GCA_919592095.1. Classification (GTDB taxonomy): domain Bacteria; phylum Pseudomonadota; class Gammaproteobacteria; order Burkholderiales; family Burkholderiaceae; genus Ralstonia; species Ralstonia syzygii. Next base: position 457 of record CAKKOY010000220.1, read on the forward strand.
ACCCAGCCAAACTGTCATAACCTCCGTGCATCGGTACTAGGGTGTTGAAGGCATGCTGGACGATCGCACACGGGATCGTCGGTGCGGCGTTTTGCCACGACGGCATCCGGGGCGTGCCACGCACTTTCGGCAAAGGCTGGGAGTCGAAGCGTGTGGAAAGACGCGCTGGATGGCCTGGGCGCGCATGGCCTGAAAGCCCGCTCTGGGTCGTCATGGCGCAGCGCCCCTCAAGTATGACCCTGCATGAAAAGAATCCTGATTGTAAAAATGACATCGCTCGGCGACGTGATCCAGACGCTTCCCGTCGTCACGGACATCCGCCGCGCATTCCCCGGTGTGGAAGTGGACTGGGCCGTCGATGAATCCTGCGCGGATGTCGTGCGCATGAGCCCGGGCATCAGCCGCGTGTTGTCCGCACCGCTGCGCCGCTTCAAGAAAACGCGCAGTCCGGCCGACCTCAAGGCGATCCTGGCGCTGGCCGTCGCATTGCGCCGGTATCGCTATGACGCCGTGCTCGATCTGCACGGCGTCTACAAGAGCGCGATCGTTTCGTTTCTCGCCCGCGCGCGCTGGCGTTTCGGCTACCGGAATCCGGACCTGGGCGAACGCGGCGCGATGTTCGCGTACAGCCGGCGCTTCGGTCCGCGCCCCGCGTGCAACGCCTGGCACGGCATGCGCATCAGCGCCGGCGAAGCGCTGGGCTACATGCCTCAGGGCTTCGCGGATTACGGGATCGTGGCCAGGAGGGGCGGCGAACCGACGCAACTGCGCGATTCCACCGGCACGCCCTACGCCCTCTTCTTCCACGCGACGTCGAAAGACGACAAGAAATGGCCGCCCGGGCACTGGGCCGGACTCGCCCGCGAGATGCTCGCGGGCGGGCTGCGCGTGCTGTTGCCCTGGCACTCCGCCGCCGAGCTGCGCGAGGCGCTGCGGATCGCCGCCCTGGCGCCCGGCGCCGCGGTGATGCCGCGCATGTCGATCGCGGAACTCACGCACAAGATCGACGGCGCCGCGGCGGTGGTCGGTGTCGACACGGGGCTCGTCCACATGGCGCACGCGATGAAGAAGCCGACCGTGATGATCTTCCTCGCGACCTCGCGCGACCATTGCGGGATCGCGGCACCGCGTTCGCTGTCGATCGGCGAGCAGGGTTGGGTGCCGGGTGTCGACGATGTGCTGGGCGGGCTGGCGCGCGTCTTCCCGGAATTCGGTTCGTCGAAAGCCTCGATCGCCGCGTGATGGGGCTGCGGATCGGGCGCGCGTGGTCGGTAGTGTGGCGCCCGGCGGGGCTTCAGGGCTTCAGTGGCCCCAGCCGCGCGCGCCACGCATGCCCCCAGCCGCGCAGCCACGCGACGCTCTTGCGCCCGAGCGCAATGGACGGTTGTTCGACGTAACGGTGCAGCAGCGCTGCCGCCAGCAGTGTCAGCGCCAGGTTCACGCTGAAGTGCATCAGCTGCGCGCCGATCCACTCCGGCGCTAGCATTCCCACCAGCCGGTGCGTGCCCTCGATCACGGACGGATGGACGAGGTACAGCGCATACGACAGCTCGCCGAGCCACACGGCCACGCGCGGCACGCGCAGTGCGCCGCAGTGCTCCATCGCCACCAGCCCCGCCAGCAGTGCGCCCGCCGGCAGCCCGCCCAGCGGGAGGTCGAATTTGGACACGGGCCCGATCACCGACGCGACGAAGGCGATCACGCCCGCGAGCAGCAGCAGGCGCGCGCGCCCGGGTGTGAGCCGATGCCGGTGCGCGGCATACAGCCAGGCGAGTCCCGCACCGAGCAGGAATTCCAGCACCAGCGGGTTGGCTGCCATGGCCTGCAACGGCGTGGCCCAGGGGTAGAGGGCTTCCGGGTCGCCGAGCACCACGCCGCTGTGCCAGAACGGCACGATGACCGTGGTGGTGAACAGCGCCAGCGCCACCAGCCACAACGCACGGCGGCCGAACAGCGCCAGCCCGAGCGCGCACAGCAGATAGAAGAACGCCTCGTAGTTGAGCGACCAGCCCACATAGAGCGCGGGATACCCGAAGTAGGGCGCATCCGCGTTGGCCTGCGGCACGAAGGCCAGCGAGGTCAGCAGCACACTGGTCGACACCGGATTGAGCCACGCCGAATGCAGCACCGACATCAGCCAGTACGGCGGCCCCAGCCGGAAGGCGCGCTTGACGAGGAACGCGCCGGGCGGCTCGGGCCCCTTCGGTCCGAGGATCGCCACCCAGGCAATGATGAAGCCACTGATGACGAAGAAGACATCCACGCCGACATGCCCGCGCTTGATCACGTGCGTGGTCAGCCAGGCGAGCGCGGGGACGTCGGGATGGGTCAGCGCCAGGCCGGAATGGAACACCACGACGTACAGCGCGGCGAATCCCCGCAGCGCCTGGATGCTTTGGAGGGAAGCGGATGAACGGTTCACGCAGGATGGACGGCCGGATGGAGCCCAGGTTCCATCGGCATGCAATGCAATCGGCAACCCGACACGGCAAGCAAGCCGCGTGCCGCGGGCGATGTGCCGGGCCGGCAGGGCGCCGCGCGTCCCTCGCGCGGCTGCATCGGATGGCAGGCGATGAAGCGCAGGCGTGGCAGGTCGTCGCTTACGGCTGGCGGGCGGCCAGTTCAGCGCGCAGGCGTTCTTCGCGCTCGCGCTCCTCGGGCGTGAAGGCTTCCGCCTCGTAGATGCGTCGGATCTCCAGCCGCACGTTGCCTCCCCCATCCAGCGCCGGCCAGCGCTTGCAGCACTCGAGCGCGTCTTCCAGCGATTTCACCTGCAGGATGGCATAGCCGGCGATCAGTTCCCTGGCCTCGGCAAACGGGCCGTCGATCACGCTCGGCTTGCCGCTGCGGAATTCGATGCGCGCGCCGGCCGCGCTCGGGTGCAGCCCCTCGCCGCCCAGTAGCACGCCGGCGTTCGCCAGTGCTTCCATGTATTGGCCCATCGCGGCAAACAGGTCTTCGGAGGGCATCACGCCCGCTTCGGTGTCGGGATCGGCCAGTCGCAGAACCATGAATCGCATCGTCGTCTCCTTGAGTGGTGGGGGGAGCCGCAAGAGGTTCGCGCCGCCATGCGCACGTCGGATGACGTCCTGGCCCGATCGGCGCATCGGCGCGGCCGGAACGTACGGGGATGCAAGGGCGTGGCGTAGGGGGCTGCCGGGATTCTGCGCCGGCGCAGCGCAGCAAAACAAGGTGGGCGCATCGCCGATGCCTGCTTGCCGGGTCTGTCGCGAAGCGCGCTTGCGCGACGCATTTTTCGCGGCGCGTGGAAAAGTTGCCCCTCGAAGCCGCGTCGCTATACTGTATGTATATAAGGGGTATCCACTTAGCTCCAGCTATGCCAGAGTTACTGGATGGATATACAGGTTGGGCAGATATTACCTCCAGAACCCGGCAAGGACTACCCCCGCAACTGGAACGA
>CAKKOY010000221.1 GCA_919592095.1 Ralstonia syzygii subsp. syzygii
CGTGCTCAACCGCATGGCTGCGCTTGCCCGCCCGCAGTCCGTCCGCGTCGACTGAATTACGCCTCACAGGGATGGCTTCGACTTCAAAGTCGATTTATGCAACAACGCCAATCCGAGGCACAGTCATTGCTGCGCCGACAGAGCCAATACCGGTAACGCGAGACCCGCGGCGCGTGGCGTTGCTCGCGCCACGTATGTCAGAACAGATACCCCAGCATGGCGGCGCACACGACCGCCGCGGTCTTGTTGACCGCCTGCAGCAATCCAGCACGGCTTCCGGCCTGCAACGGTGCTGGCGGTCGCCGCCACGGCGGCCTGCCTGGGCGCGGCCCTGCCCGCCTACGGCGCCCCGGGCGACCCGGCACCCGCGTCCGCGGCCACCCCCGTGCCGGGGCAGGTCGTGGCCGGCGGCATGGTCCCGGACGAAGCCACCAAGGCGAGCGTGCGGGCCAGGCTGCGCGAGCTCTACGGCAGCGCCAACGTGGTCGACCAGATCGAGGTCGGCAATGTGGTGTCGCCGCCCAACTGGACGGGCAACGTGCAGAAGATCCTGTCGCCGCAGATCAAGCGGGTCAACCTCGGCCAGCTCAACATCGACGGCACGCAAGTGGCCATGCACGGCGACGTGCAGAACGAGGCGCAGCGCCAGCAGCTCGCCAGCGACATGGCCACCACGCTCGGCGCCAGCTACACGATCAAGAACGGCCTGCGCGTGGCCGCCGTCTCGGAACAGAGCCTGCTGGACCAGACCCTGGCCAACCGCATCATCGAGTTCGAGACCGGCAGCGCCACGCTCACGCCCAAGGGCCGCGGCATCCTGGATGAAATGGCCGCCGTAATGCCGCGCCTGAACGGCCGCAAGATCGAGATCGTCGGCCACACCGACAACTCGGGCAGCCCCGCCATGAACCTCAACCTGAGCCAGACCCGCACCGAGACAGTGAAGAACGACCTGATCAGCAAGGGCGCCGAGCCCGGCACGCTGGTGCAAGTCTACTGCGGGAGGTGCCCTAACGCGACAGAGCCAAGGCCAGGAATGTCCACGCGTACAGCCGATTTCCTGGCATGCCGACGGGAGCATCCGGTGGCCGGCTAACGCCCCTGCCAGCGCCGTTTGAGATACGCCACGACCTGCTGCGTCTGCGGCTCGCGCAGGAACCCGTGCCGGAACAGCATGCTGCCGTGAATCTCCGGCAACGCCTCGTTGAGATCCAGTTGCCGCGCGATTTCGGGCACACCGCCCTCCACCGTCCAATCCGGTTCGACGGTGCTCGGCGTGCCCACCTTGTACAGCGCCATGCCGATGTAGAGCCGGGTCCGGGTCTGCCGCACGGTATCGGCCCACCAGCGGGCGATGGTGTCGTAGCGCACGATCTGGCGCGCGAACGGCCAATAGATCTGCGGAGCGATGTAGTCGATGAGCCCCTCCAGCACCCAGCGGCGGGTATCGGCATAGGCAACGTCGTAGTTCGGCGCACCGGCCTGGGTATCCGAGCCGAGAGGATCGTCCTGCTTGTTCCGCCAGACGCCGGCCGGGCTGATGCCGAACACCACCCAGGGCTTGATCGCCTTGATCGTGCCGGCGATGTCCCGGATCAGGCGATAGGTGTTATCGCGGCGCCAGTCGCCCTTGTCGGCGAAGCCCGCGCCGTAGCGCTGGTAGGTGGCCGTATCGTCCAGCTGCGAATCCCTGGTTTCGTAATAGAAATAATCGTCGAACTGGATGCCATCGACGGGGTAGTTGCGAACGATCTCCGCAATGATGCCCGCCAGCCACGCGCGCACCTCGGGAATGCCCGGGTCCAGCACGAAGCGGTTGTTCGCGACGCGCACCCAGTCCGGGTGCTGGCGGTAGACGCTGGGCGGCGAATCCGTCGACGAGCGGGTCAGTGCATCGATGGTGTCCTGACGGGTGTTCATCGAGACCCGATAGGGATTCAGCCACGCATGCACCTTGATGCCACGGGCATGCGCATGCTGGAGCAGGAAGGCCAGCGGATCGAATCCGGGGTCCTTGCCCACCACACCGGTCAGGTAAGGAGACCAGGGCAACAGCCGGGAGCAATAGAGCGCATCCGCGCATGGTTTGACCTGGAACACCAGCATGTTCAGGTTCATGGCCACCGCTTCATCGAGGATTCGCAATAATTCGTCCTGCTGGACCCGCACGCGCTCCTGGACATTCTCGATCTGCGTGGAGGCCTGGCTTGGCCAATCCAGATTGAGCACACTGGCGACCCAGGTGGCCCGGACCTCCCCGAGCGCGCTCGACGCGCCGGCATCGAGCGGCAAGTGCAACATCCCCGCGCCGGCCGCCAATGCGCTCCAGGTCAGAAAGCGCCGGCGCGGAATACCCGCCTGTGCCATCTCGTCCGTCAGCGGCGAGGGTTCCTGCGCCTCGGTCTGCGGCAAAATCCGATCGTCGCGCCGGCTCATGCTTGGGCTCCGTGCGATCGGCCGGAACAGGGCTGCGAATAAATGGTTTTCGACATCATGCTCTCCTCTGATAACCGGCACGCATCCTGCATCGAGTCGAACCCGATGCAGAACAGCGCGCCTCCACCTCAGGGTTGTGCGACGCGGCAGTCCGCCAGCGCCAGCGTCAGGCCGACGAACTGCCGGTTCAGGCAGTCGATGGCAATCGTCTTGCTCGGTTGGTAGGCGACCAGCTTGCCGCCGGGGAAAGCGCTCTGCAGCGCGGCCCGCTGGTCATCCTGGAAACGGGCCCCCACCTTGAAGCCTTCGGTCACCGCCAGCGTGTTCAGGCTGTTGTCCGACAGCGGACAGACCTCGCCCTTGAACACCAGGCGGCGGCCGTCGTACTGCTTGCCGGCGGCGGTGGCGTCCTTGGTGTATTCGGCCAGGACCTGGGCGTAGGAGACCTGGATGGGCGCGTCGTCCGCGGCCTGGGCCGGGCTGGAAACCAGAGCGGCGAAGATCGGGGCAACGGCAACGGCGTAGCGGAACAATCGGCTCATATCGGCACTGGCGAGAGGAAGGGATCGGTACCCGATCTCGATGGAAGCGAACGGTGACGATGCTACTCAGGGTTGGGTGCTTCGTGTGGATTGTTTCCAAATCTTCATGTGCGGCCCCGCCCCACCGCCGCGCTGTAAATGGCTTTGCGGCAACCTTGCGCTCACGGCTTCGGGCATCACGATGCGGCAGTCGGACAGCCCCGGCCGGTCGCCTTGCGGCCACTGGTTTCTGCATTCGAGCATGACCGGTTCGTTCAACGTCTCGCCCGCTGCATTGGGACTTGAGCGCCGGCGCCGTAATGCCTCCAACGTCGAAGCATCGAGAGAGGGATACACCTTGTATGCACCGGTCTGCACGGCGGCAGAGGACCACACTGTCCGCCTGAGGCCAGCCCCGCACCAGCGTCAGGCTGCTGCAGCGGGTGACCGGCAGGCGGTACTCGTCTCCCGCGACCTCCGAACAGCCGAGCGGTCGGTACGGGTGCCGAGAGACCGCACCACCCATCGGGCGCGGCGGTCTCGCGCACCAGGTGCACCTTGTCGATCGAGTAGATGTCGAAGCCGTGCGCGCGACGGCTGTCGGCCACGACCGGATAGGCGCTAGCGGTATGCTCGATGCGGATCGGATCGGCCTTCTGCTGAAACAGGTTGACCACCGGCGTGCAATGCAGGCGCAGGTGGTCGGCCTGCAGGCCCTCGAGCAGGCGGGCAGCGTGCGCGTCGCTGCGCATATCCTTCAGGACCAGGTGCAGCACCAGGCGGTGGTGCAGTCGGGTACCGAACTCGCGTCTGATCTCTGAACCGGTGTCCGTCAGTTTGCGCAATAGTCCAGGTTTCCCATACCTCCCGGGTATGGGTGAGAACACGCTCT
>CAKKOY010000222.1 GCA_919592095.1 Ralstonia syzygii subsp. syzygii
CAGCCATTCCAGCGGCTCGCAGCCCAGGCGTTGACGCGCCTGGCTCAGGGCGCTGGAGCTGATCGCTTCCCGTGTGTGCGTGGGCAATGCGAGCTCCAGTGCCTCGGCCACATGCAGGATCGAGCGATCCCGAAGCAGGGCGATGCCCAGCACTAACCAAACGGCCTGCTCCATGGGCAGTCGACGCTTGCGCAACGTGGCGACCCCCGTGGCTTGTAGGGCTTGTTCCACCCAACTCTGCGGCAGGCTGTCCCGAACCATGCCCCATTGTTCTGGCGTTGCGTATTGATGGGTCTCTCTCAGGTATTCGTGCAGCAGCATGCGCTTTGCCGACAAACCTCTTCGGTTCGGCTACGGGTGGACAAACATGCACTGTACAAACAACAAAGACCCCGCAGGGCCTTTGTTGGGCTTTGTTGCTAACTGAGCGGTATTGCTCTCCGGAGCGGTTTTTTCATTGGGCGGACGGCGGCGGGCGTGTCAGCGGGCGGTAGCGCGCCTGCGCACGCATTCGATATAGGCCTCGCCATCCGGCGGCAGGCCGGTGCGCTGGGCTGTCCACAGCATCTGGCCCAGGCATTCCATCACCTGGTGCTGTGCCTCATGCGGTGAATCGAGCCGCTGCGCCAGCGCTTCATAGGCGGCACGGATGCCGCGCGGCTGGTCGACCGACACCTGTTCGCTGATCGACAGGTGCATCGACAGATGCAGAAAGGGGTTGCTCTGGCCGCTCTCGGGCGTGTAGTCGCGAGCCAGGGCTTCCTCGTCGGCTTCCAGGGTGGTGTGGTATTCGGGATGCAGCTGCATCCAGTCGACCGCCATGGCTTCGAGCGGTGTGAGCAGTTCGGCCTGGCGGTGCTTGCGCCAGGCGCCACAGAAGAACTGGCGGACTTCGTCGCGGGTGGGATTGAACATGATGCCGCCATTGTACCGGCGTGCCCGCCGCCGGGCCGCGTGCCGCTGCGCCGACGTTACAATGGCCGCCTTGCCTACAAAGACGGCGTTCGAATGCCGTGTGCCTCATGAGACCGTCCGCCGCCGGCCTGTCCGCTCGCGCCGCCGACAAGCTGCTCGGCGTGCTGCTGATCGCCGTTTCCGCGGCCTCGTTCGGTACGATGGCGATCTTCACCCACTATGCCTATGCCTCCGGCGCCAACACCATCGGCCTGCTGGCGGTGCGTTTCAGCCTGGCGGCGCTCGCGCTGATGGTGGTGATGCGCGTGCGGCGCATCGGCATCCCGCCGTGGCCGCGGGTGGCGGGGCTGGCGGCGATGGGCGGCATCGGCTATGCGGGCCAGTCGTTCGCGTTCTTCACCGCGCTGCACTACGCGCCGGCCAGCCTGGTGGCGCTGCTGCTGTATCTGTATCCGATGTTCGTGACGGTACTGGCCGCCGTGTTCCTGCATGAGCGCCTGACGCCCGTCGCACTGCTGGCGCTGGTGCTGTGTTCGGTGGGCGCGGGTTTGACCGTGGGCGGTGCGGGCCTGTCGGGCGGCAGCGCACTCGGCGTGGTGCTGGGCATGGCGGCGGCGGTCATCTATTCGGTCTACATCACGGTGGGCGCGCGCGTGACGCGCGGCGTCGATCCGATCGCGTGCACCACCGTCATCTGCACGGCGGCGGTCTATGCGGGCCTGACGGTGGCCGGCGTGCCCGCGCAGTTTCCCGGCAGCGTCGCCGGCTGGGCCGCCTCGCTGGCGATCGCGGGGCTGTCGACGGTGATCGCCATCCTCGCGTTCTTTGCGGGCCTGCAGAAGCTGGGGGCGGCGCAGGCATCGATGCTGTCGACGCTGGAGCCGGTGGTGACCGTGGCGCTGGCCGCGCTACTGCTGGGCGAATCGATCGGCGCCGCGCAGATGGCCGGCGGGGCGCTGATCCTGGCCGGCGTGCTGTGGCTCACCCGTGCCGATGCGCGTGCCGGCGGGCACCAGCCTGACGAAATGGCGTAAAGAACTGCCCGGTGTGAACCGGGCAGTCCCATCGCGAAGCGCCTTGCCGGACGGCGTAGCGTCACGGCTTCGGTCCGCCCGGCGGCCGCTGCAGGCTCTGCACCCGCATCAGGGCCGGCCGATTGGCCATCACGCCGTCGTAGAACGTCGCCAGGTCGACCTTCATCGCCGTGCGCGACGGATTGTCGAGGTAGATCATGTGCCCCGACGGGTAGCGCTTGGTGATGATGTTGGTCTTCAGCAGGCTGGCGTCGAGCGGCATGGATTCCAGCGTCAGTGCGGTCTGGAAGAATGGCGTTGCCGCGTCGAAGTAGCCGTTGGCCGACAGCACCTTCAGGTCGGGGTTCAGCGTCATGGTGGCGGCCAGGTCGCCGGCGGTGTAGAGCGTGTTGCCGCCGCCCGTGGCCGCACCGGTCGGGTCGGTGTGGCTGAAGTCCCAGTGGGTGAACACCTGGTCGTTGAGGTCCACGAATGACGAGGTCGACGTGTACTTCAGCGTGGTGTTCAGGTAGTCGTTCCACTCGACCGTATACACGCCCGCCACGTTGGTGATCGACGGATCGTTGCTGCCCCGTGTTCGGCAGGATGAACGGACCGATGCCGGTATTGATCGACGTCGCCCGGCCGTCATACTGGTCGAGCGCGATGCCGGGCACCAGCGTGCCGAAGAAATTCCCGAACGCTGCCGGATTGCCGTACTGCTGGATCAGCGAGATGGCATCGATGCCGATGTACTGCTGCATCTGCTGCGCCACCGGGATGCTCATATCGAGCCGCGTGTTGACGAAGCCGCTGTCCTGTGGATTGGGCGCCTGCTCGAGCGGGACCAGGGTATCCCGTGAGTACTGCATCACCGTGGTCATGTACGACTCGAGATCGGTCGGCGCCGGTGTGACGGAGGTCTTCTTGTGGTAGAGGGCGTCGGCCGCCAGCGTCGGGAACAGGCCTACGGCGCTGAGCGCGTTCGCGTAGTCCAGGAGCGACGACTGCAGCGTAATGCCGTTGAGCTCGATGCCGTCCTCATGCAGTACCCATGACAGGACCGCGCTGCGCGCCGTGCCGTACGATTCGCCGAACAGGAACTTCGGCGAGTTCCAGCGGCTGTACTTGGTCAGGTAGCGCTGGATGAAGCGGTCGATCGAGCGCGCATCCTGGTCGACGCCCCAGAAATCCTTGTTCTTGGCCGGGGCGATGGCCGCCGAGTATCCGGTGCCGACCGGATTGATGAAGACAAGGTCGGAGCGGTCGAGCAAGCTGTCCGGGTTGTCGAGCAACGGGTACGGTGCCGGCGGGGTGAAGTCGGGGAAGGATGACTGGATCCGCTTCGGTCCGAACGAGCCCAGCAACAGGAAGACCGACGACGAGCCGGGACCGCCGTTGTAGAAGAACGTGACCGGACGCGGCTTGCTCGGGTCCGGGTTGTCCTGCGTATAGGCTACGTAGAACATCTTGGCATTGGGCCGCGACGTGACCGCATCGATCGTCGTCAGGTGTCCGGCGGTGGCCGTGTAGGCGAGGCTCTGGCCGTTGATCGTCACCTTGTGGTGCGTGATGGCGGCTGTCTCGGCGGTGTCGCTGACCGGCAGGGCATCGTTGGGGCCGCTGCCGTAGACGGTGGTGTCCACCAGCGGGCTGTCTTGCTGCGCCACAGTGGTGGGCTGGGTGCTCACGCTGCTGCCCGCGTTCGATGCCACGCCGTCCGTGCTGGCCGTCGACGCGTCGCTGCGGCGAGCGATGCGGTGACGATCCGGGACAGCCCGGCGTTGTTGCATAAATCCGGTCGCCCGCGCGCGGCATGATGACGTTTACGCGCAACGGTCTGGGCAGATGGCGCGGTAAACAATCCGTCTGGCTGCGTAGATTGTTGTC
>CAKKOY010000223.1 GCA_919592095.1 Ralstonia syzygii subsp. syzygii
TACCTCCCGTCGACCGGAAACCCCCATCAATACTGCTTCTCCACCACCTCGAACACCCCGCCTTCGCTTTCGCTTCGGCGCTGTGTCGTGCAGCGAGGGGCGAATATTAGGTGGCTTTTTCGAACAACGCAAGCCCCTTTTTCTTGAAGGGTCTTTCCCGCCACGTTCCCGTCAAGCTGCGTGGGCACGTACCCAGCGCAACTGCCTGGCCGCACGGGCGCGGGCAACGTCTGCGCGGCCATGGAATATGGCGGCGATGGCAGCGGGCGGTTCAGCGCCGCAGGCTTCGGCGAGGCGAGCCAACGAGGCATCCGCGTCATGGATTTCGCCCAGCGCGTCCTGCAAGGCACGCAGGTGCTTGCAGCGACGCCTGGAGGCGTGCGCCCCCAGTGCGGGATAAAACGACTCATAGAGATAGCGCCACTGCTTGGCGGCGATACGGGCACGATGCAACTGGGCGGCGGACGCGTGCTTGGGCCTGCGTCCCTGTTTCAGCACCTTCTTTCTTAGCGCGCGGGCGCGGGCGCGGGCAAAAGCCCGCAGGGGGACGGGTGGCGCGCCATCCATGAATGGCGCGGCGGCATCCTTCAGCGCGTCGAGCATGGAAGTCACGCTGGAGGACATCAGTTCCGCACAAAGCGCCTTCCACGCTCGTCCACGGGCAGCACTTGCCTGTGTGGCGGCCTTGTCCAGCCAGTTCAGCGAACGCGTATCTGCAGGATCGAGGACCGCACGCGCGGCAGGGAGCCAGTCCAGCAACAGGACGTCCCATTCGCGCACGGGGCCCGTCGCGGCGGCCAGTTCGCGCAGGCGCGGCTTCCAGACCTCCACGAATACATCAGGCAGAACCGGGGAAAAGGTCACCCAGGCGGACCGCAGGCGCCGCAATGAGACGCGGAACTGATGGATATCTTCGTCCGTTGGCGCAGGCGCGGCGAGCTTGGCCAGCGTCTCCCGGAGCACATGGATGTGCTCGAGCACGATCCCGGCGAAGACCGGTAGGACTTCCAAAGGTGAGCACTTGCTCACAATTCTCCCTAAAGTGGCGCCTGCTCCCGAGAGCCATCGACGACGCGGGCAATGCGTCAGGCACACCGAGTGTGCGCCCCGTCATTTCACTGTAGTCGAAGGCGCCGACACTGCCAGCGTCAGCCGGTCTCGCTGGCGACGACAACATCCACCTCGGCCGCACGGAAGGCTTCGGCCATCGGCTCGGGGACCGGGAGATCGGTGAAAAACTTGTCGATCTGCGAGATGTGGCCCAGGCGCACCACCGCGCGGCGGCCGAACTTGGAGTGGTCGGCGACGAGCCAGACCTCGCGCGACTGCTCGATGATGGTCTGGGCGACGCGCACCTCTCGGTAGTCGTAGTCGAGCAGCGTGCCGTCCTCGTCGATGCTGGAGACGCCGATGATGCCGATGTCGACGCGGAACTGCTTCATGAAATCGATGGTGGCCTCGCCGACGATGCCGCGATCGCGGTTGCGCACCAGGCCGCCGGCGACAATCACCTCCGCGTCGGGGCTGCCCGACAGGATGGACGCGACGTTCAGGTTATTGGTGATGACGCGCAGCCCCCTGCGCCCGATCAGTGCCTTGGAGATCTCTTCCGTCGTGGTGCCGATGTTGATGATCAGCGAGCGGCCTGGCTCGATATGGCGGGCGACAACCTGGGCGATGCGACGCTTGGCGTCGATGTACAAGACCTGGCGCTGGTCGTAGTCGATGTTTTCGACCGACGACGGCAGGCCCACGCCGCCGTGGTAGCGCGCGAGCAGCCGCTCGTCTTCGAGCTGGCGGATGTCGCGGCGGATGGTCTGCGCGGTGACGCCGAGCACGCGGGCAAGCGCATCGACGGAGGCGTCGCCGTGCTGGCGGACGTATTCGAGAATCTGGCGGTGGCGGGGAAGCATTAAACGAACACAAACGAACATATGTGAGCAGATCAGGCGATTCCCCTATGTTGCTTTATTTTCGCCTTTCACTACACTATCCGCCAACGCGTCACGGTTCGCAACAAAAGACGCGCAAATCAACAGAAACCAACCTGATCCATGCACCACACCGATGCGTCGCATCTGGACTGTGATCTGCTGGTAGTCGGAGGAGGCATCAACGGGGTCGGCATCGCGCGCGACGCCGTGGGCCGCGGCCTGTCGGTGGTCTTGTGCGAGAAAGACGACCTGGCCCAGCACACCTCTTCGGCATCGACCAAGCTGATCCACGGCGGGCTGCGTTATCTCGAATATTACGAATTCAGCCTCGTGCGCAAGGCGCTGCAGGAGCGCGAGGTGCTGCTGCGCATGGCGCCGCACATTATGTGGCCGCTGCCCTTCGTGATGCCGCACGATCGCAGTCAGCGGCCGGCGTGGATGATCCGCGCGGGTCTCTTCTTATATGACCATCTGGCGCGCCGACGCTTTCTGCCCGGCTCGGAGGCGGTCAGGCTGACGCAGCATCCGGCGGGGCGGCCGCTCAAGCCCGGCTTTACGCGCGGCTTCGTCTATTCCGACGGGTGGGTGGACGATGCCCGCCTGGTGGTGCTCAATGCCCGCGATGCCGCCGACCGCGGTGCGCAGATCCTCACCCGCACCCGCTGCCTGAACGCAGAGCGCCGTGCCGACGGCTGGCATGCGTCGCTGACGGGACCGGACGGCATCCGCCCCGTGCGAGCGAAGGCGATCGTCAACGCGGCCGGACCGTGGGCCGCGGAGTTTGCCCGGGCGGCGCACGCGCTGCCGAGCACACGTGGCCTGCTCCTGATCAAGGGCAGTCACATCATCGTGCGGCGGATGTTCGACCATCCGTTCGCCTATATCTTCCAGAACCCGGACGGGCGGATCGTCGTTGCGATCCCATACCAGAATGACTTCACGCTGATCGGCACGACGGACCTGGAATACACCGGCCCGCTGGATCAGGTCGCCATCGACGCCGGCGAGATCGACTACCTGTGCGAGATGGCCGGCCGCTATTTCGCGCAACAGCTGACGCCCGCCGACGTGGTGTGGAGCTACTCGGGCATGCGGCCACTGCTCGACGACAGCGCCGCCAGTGCCTCGGCCATCACGCGCGACTACATGGTCGAATGCGAGACCGGCGCCGACGGCAAGGGCGCACCGCTCATCAATGTCTGGGGCGGCAAGATCACCACCTACCGCAAGCTGGCCGAGGAAGCGCTGGACCAATTGGCGCCGCACCTGCCCGCGGCGGGCAAGCCGTCGTGGACGGCCACGGCCTCCCTGCCCGGCGGCGATCTGGAGACGCCCGGCCAGCTGGTCGCGCAGTACACCTTCGCCGATTTTGTGACGCGCCTGCAAAAACGTTTGCCGTGGCTGCCGCCCAGGCTGGCGAGGCGCTATGCGCACCAGTACGGCACGCGCGTGACCACGCTGCTCGCGGGCGCGATGCGGCTGGACGACCTGGGCACGGAGGTCACGCCCGGCCTGTACGAAGCCGAGATCCGCTACCTGATCGAACACGAATGGGCCCGCACGGCACAGGACATCCTGTGGCGGCGGACCAAGCTGGGCCTGTACACGGCCGAGGCCGACCGCAACCGCCTGGAAGCCTGGCTGGCGCGGCACTTGCCGGCCAACGACGCTGAACCGGTGGCACACAGCGCGCCATGATCTAATACTACAGCCGTAGCTCAAAATGGCGGAGCACATCCCCGCGCCCGGTAGTGACACTGCTGAGCGCGCCACTGATGCGCGCGCCGCCATCGCGACCATGCCAGCACC
>CAKKOY010000224.1 GCA_919592095.1 Ralstonia syzygii subsp. syzygii
AACCCTTCCAGCTCTCTCTCCCAGCCACTCACCGTTCCTTGCATCGGACCATGATCGTCTCATCTCACATGGACAACATCTTAGACGATAGGTACGGCTGTAGTATTAGGCGATAGGTACGGCTGTAGTACTAAGCCGCGCCGGCTTCCTACGTCTTCTTTTTCTTCTCGGGCGGCGCGAGCATGGTGCCGCGACACTTCTTCGCGCCGCAATGGCAGGCGAATTGCGCCTTGAGCGCCTTGGTCTGGCGCCCTTCGATCACCAGCCCGTAGTCGTAGAACAGCTCCTCGCCCGCTTCGATATCGCACAGCGCGTGGATAAAGACACGGCCGTCCTTCTCGCGCGCCTCGCAGTTCGGCTTGCAGGCATGGTTGATCCAGCGCGCGCGGTTGCCGCCGTACTTGGCGTCGATCACGCTGCCGTCTTCCAGGCTGAAGTAAAAGGTGTGATTGGGGTCGCTCGGATTGTGCGGGTGGCGGCGCAACGCTTCCTTCCACGAAATGCGCTCGCCCTTGTATTCGATGATCTTCTTGCCCTTGACGATCGCCACCACCGCATAAATGCCACGTCCGTGCACGCCCGATTCACGCACAGCGATGCGGTCGCGGCGGCGCAGTCCGGCCACTTCGGGCGGGGTCTGCTGATGGGCGTCCGGGTCTTTGGCGGCAGCGGAAGAACGTGGCATGGGGCAGCGGAGGAAATGCGGAAACATCGGTCAGCGAAGCCGTGAGCCTACACCAAAAGCATGGCATCCCGACACGTGGCCCCCTCCCGGCGACGCGACCCGCCGGTCCGGCAATGTGGATAACTACCGGGAAAGCCTGTTCGCTGTCTGTGGCTGTCCTGTCGATGGCGCTGGAACAACTCACTGACTTGCCGACAGGTCGTGGATCGTAAGCGCGGATCCATCCACTGGCAGACACACCCTGTTCGGGGGGGTTTGCATACAACAAGCGGTTGAAACCAAAGCGCTTTTTGCAGTTATCCACAGAAAAGGCATGACGTTTACTACTACTACTACTTGTATACATAAAGAAAAAGGTAAACCCATCGATCGACTGCCGTCGATTCCATAAGCTATGAGCAATCCAATCCGGAACAGCCCCCCACACTGTGGAGCCCGATGTGACGGGACCGCCTCGCAATACAGCTGCCATGCGGGTTTGCGGAACCCGTGCGCGGCGCACGGTTACAAAGCTCACGTGCCGACGCGGAACGCATGCCGGTATCATGTCGCCCTTGGAGCCACCCCCCTGGAGGCTCTGATGTGTGTTTTATCTACTCTTGAAGGGAGTCAAGCAATGACGAAAACCGAACTGATCGACGCCATCGCCAGCGGCGTAGACGGTCTGACCAAAGCCAAGGCGGAGCAGGCACTGAATGTGACGCTGCAGGCCATCATGGAGTCCGTTGGCAAGGGTGATACGGTCAGCCTGATCGGCTTTGGCACCTTCAGCCAGGGCGAGCGCGCCGAGCGTATGGCACGCAACCCGCGCACCGGCGAAGAAATCAAGGTGGAAGCCGCCAAGACCGTCAAGTTCAAGGCTGGTCAGAAGTTCAAGGACGCCGTCAACGTCTGAGCACTGACGACCCTGGCGCAGCCGGCTTGCCGGATCTGACGCCGCCGACGTGGCATGCCACTGCGTGCGTGAGTGATCCGCGGCATTGGCGTACCACGTCGCAGGGCCGATGACGTCGAGGCCCGATTGCTGTATCGCCCCCTCCCTCCATGCTTCGCCCCCTTCCGCGCATCCCGCGCGTCGCCTTTTCCCTGCTGCTGATCGCTCCGCTGGTCTGGTTCGCCGGCTGTACCACGCCGCCCGCGCGTCTGCAGGCCGAGCCCCTACCTGACCACGAAGTGGTGGCTACGCGTCCCGGCGCCACGCCGCGCGAAAGGATGATCGAGATCGCGCTGACGGAGTGGGACCGCTGGGGACGCCAGGTGGTACGCGTCGGTCGGGATGACACCTACTGCGTCACGGGCGGCGGTTTCCCGGACCAGCCGCCCGGCCGGTGGCTGGCGCTCGGCGAACCTGCCGCTTCGCCGAGCGATGACGATGCCGGCAGCGGCAGCGACATGCCCGCCGACAAACCGCTGGCAGACGCACCCGGCACATCCCTCACCGCGCCTGCCGCCTGCCTGCGCTACCCCGACGGCTCCGGCGGCGAAGCCACCGCGCGCGGCTGCATGCTGGCCAAGCGCTACTGGCGCATCGTCGGCAAGGAGCCGACCTGCCAGCAACTGACCACGGGCGAATGGGCATGGTCGGCCGTGTTCATCTCCTGGATCATGCGCAAGGCCGGCCTGCAGAACGACCAGTTCCTGACCGGCGCCACCCACACCGAATACGTGACCGACGCGCGCGACTGCCTGCTCAGGCGGGCCGCGTTCACGCTCGAGCGCACACCGGCCATGCCGCGCCCGGGCGATCTGATCTGCTCCGCGCGCGGGGCCGACCGTTTCATGTCCGATCCGGCCGAGATCCGTTCGGGCATGACGCCCATGCCTTGCGATCTCGTGGTCGAGGTCGACCCGCTGCGGCATGAGATCAAGTCGATCGGCGGCAATGTGCAGCAGTCGGCGTCCATGAGCATCACCGAGCTCAACGATGCCAACCAGCTCGACCCCTATACGAACTCGGTGATGCAATGGTTCGTGATCCTGCGCAACCAGTTGCCCTGACCGCCGGCTGATCGCATGGGGTTTGACGTTCGGCACGAATGCATTCATGTGTGAATAATCAAGGTGCCGGCGCCTGAGATTTCCGCGTCCATCGCGCGCCGGTGCACGCGCGATTTGCTACCGTTTGTGACGCTTCCTTCTGATCGACTGATGACACGCATCTGCATCGTGGGCGCCGGCGCGGTCGGCGGCTACCTGGGCGCCCGGCTGGCGCAGGCCGGCGAGACCGTCAACGTGCTGGCGCGCGGCGCCACGCTGGCGACGCTGCAAACCGTCGGCCTGCGCCTGACCGAAGACGGCGCCACGCACACGCTGCCCGTCCGGGCGACTCACGATGCCGCAGCGCTTGGCGTGCAGGACGTAGTGATCGTTGCCGTCAAGGCGCCGGCCTTGGAGAACGTGGCCGCCGGCATCGCGCCGCTGATCGGCCCCGACACGTGCGTGGTGGTGGCGATGAATGGGGTGCCGTGGTGGTTCTTTGACCGCCCCGGCCTGTTGCAGGGTCTGCGCCTGCAGGCCGTCGACCCGCACGGCCACATCGCGCAGGCGATTCCGACCCGGCACGTACTGGGTTGCGTGGTGCACCTGACGTGCTCCACCGTATCGCCCGGCCATATCCGGCACGGCAACGGCCGCCGGCTGATTCTCGGGGAACCGGCCGGCGGCGCTTCGCCACGCCTGGAGGCCATTGCCGCGCTGTTCGAGCGCGCGGGCCTCCAGGCCTAATGCTACAGCCGTACCTATCGCCTAAGATGTTGTCCATGTGAGATGAGACGATCATGGTCCGATGCAAGGAACGGTGAGGGGCTGGGAGAGAGAGCTGGAAGGGTTGCACGAAC
>CAKKOY010000225.1 GCA_919592095.1 Ralstonia syzygii subsp. syzygii
GTGCTCAACCGCATGGCTGCGCTTGCCCGCCCGCAGTCCGTCCGCGTCGACTGAATTACGCCTCACAGGGATGGCTTCGACTTCAAAGTCGATTTATGCAACAACGCCGCGAATATCGCTTCACCAACCGCCATTTGCAGCGCAACAATGCATTTGAATGGAAGACGGCACGGGATCATGCAATCCGCGCGGCGATCGGCATACGCCTTCCCGCTACCGCAAACCGAACAGGAACCCCGAATGATGAAACGACCCCTCGTCGCGATGACGCTCGCGGCGGCCTTGCTGGCCTGTCCGCTCGCGCAGGCCAAGGCCTACACGCCACCCTGCGCGACCGATGCCTCCGGCCGCTTCACCGATGCGATCGCGTGCTACCGGTACCAGACCGAAGCGCAGGCGCTGCAATACGCAATGGCGGACACGGCCCGCGTTGCCGACGTCGAGCAGCGCACCTACCGGCTGGTGTCGCAATCCTGGTCGCCCGAGCGGCTCGTGCAGCCGGAGGAGTGGCAGCACGACGTGACGATCTACATCCCCGATGAGGTTGCGCACCGCCGCGCCCTGCTGGTCGTCAACAACGGCACGCGGCGCAAGAAGGACGGCACGGGCCCGGTCGCCTCCACGGACCTGCCGCCCGAAGCGCTGGCCGGCATCGCCAAGGCCACCCGGACGGCCATCGTCTCGGTGAGCGACGTGCCGAACCAGAGCCTCGTCTATGCCGACGACGGCGGCAACCGCGCCGAAGACGAGAGCGTCGCGCACAGCTGGTCCCTGTTCATGAACGCACCGCAGCAACGCGCCTCGATGCCGCTGCAGGTGCCGATGGTCGCCTCGGCCTCACGCGCGATGACGCTCGCGGAACGCGAACTGGCGCCGTACCGCATCCACCGCTTCGTCGTGACCGGCGCGTCCAAGCGCGCCTGGGCCGGCTGGCTCACGGCCATCGCGGACCCCCGCGTCGATGCCGTGGTCTCCTTCGCCGCCGACGTGCTCGGCACCCGCGGCACCCTCAAGAACATGTATCGCTCGTATGGCGGCAACTGGCCCATCGCCTTCGCGCCGTTCTATGCCGAGGGCATCGACAAGCGAATCGACACGCCGGAGTTCGCGTCGCTGACGAACATCATCGATCCGCTGGCCTACCGCCAGACACGCTATGGCGCGCGCCTGGCGATGCCCAAGTACATCGTCAATGCCAGCGGCGACGATTTCTTCATGCCCGACAACGCCGCGCTCTACTACGACAGGCTCCCCGGCCGCAAGGCGCTGCGCATGGTGCCCAACGCCGCCCACCGCGACATCCGTGGCGCCACCGTCAGTTCGCTGACGACCTTCCTCAACCGCTTCCAGGCCGACACCAGCCTGCCGCGCCTCGACGCACGGCTGCGCGGCACGGGGGTGGATACGTCCATCGTGCTGCGCGCCTCGGAACCGCCGCAGAAGCTGCTGCTGTGGAGCGCGACCAACCCGAACGCACGGGACTTCCGCTATGCCTGCGGCGTGCGCTATACCTCGACGCCTATCGACGTGCCCGCAAACGGCATCCTCCATGTGCCGGTGAGCCAGCCGGAGGCAGGCTGGTCCGCATATTTCGTGGAAGCGACATTCGCCGATGGGTTCGTGGCCACGAGCCAGGCCTATGTGCTCGGCAAGCAGGCATTTCCGACGGCCGCGCCGCCGGCGAACGGGCGGGCGTGCCAGACACTGCCGGGGCGGATGCCTGCGTCTTGATATCCGGCCCGCGCAATAAAGAGGCCCCCTCGGAGCCGCATGTTCATCCTTGGGGGACGGCGCGTCCCGAGCGCCCGGTCTGCTCGGCACGCGCAAACAGCTTGCCGAGCAGCGTCATGCCGATGGGGCTGCGGTGCACCTGCGCGTCGGCGTAGCCCAGCGCACGCATCATCGCCTCCCAGCGCGGGCCGAGGTTCTTTTCCTTGGCGGTCTTCAGGTGGACCGCCGCGAAGTCGCCGGACGGCTTCGTGGATAGCGCTTCCGCCGTCGTCAGTTCTCTTGTATGGATGTGCACGACCCACGGTGCCGCCTGCTGACCATCGGAAAGCGGCTTGAACTCAATGCACATCTCAAACAGGTTGCCCTGACGATCGTTCCGCGCCGCGGCCGGAAGCCGGGCCGGAGGGCTGACGAGCCGGATCTGGTTATCCGCCTGCAGCAACCGATCGAGGTGGGGTGCCCTCGGACACGCGTCGCGCTTGAGCAGATCGGCCTCCATGGCATCGAGCCGACGCTCGATCTGCTCCAGCGCCTTGATCCGGCCGGTCAACTGCCCGACGCGGACATCCTTCTGGGGCAGCACCGCCACCGCATCGTGCAGGCGGTCGATCTTCCTGGCGTCGCCGAGCCAGTCCCGTACAACGGCGCGCAGGTAATCGGCGGTCATTGCAGCGTCGCTCCTGGGGTCCTTCAATTCACGCTGGAGCGTGCGGGTATCCTTGCCGAGTGACTGGGCAATCCGGATCGGGTCGCCGCCGAACTGCGACACGGTCTTCCGGTCGACCGGATACTGCTTCAGCAGCGTGTCGGCCGCCTTCTGCGCGTCGGTACGCTTGTCCACGGGGGCCGGCCGCGGCGCCGGCGCGGCCGCAGAGGCGGCACCGGGCTGTTTGCCCGGCTTGCCGTGCTTGCGCCGCGAACTGCCGGAAGGCCCAGCCGATCCGGCAGGCGCCGGCGGTTCGGCCACCTGCAGCGGCGGAGGCTCGACGCGCGCGGGCCGCACGCTGCCGGCTGCCTGACACAGCGCCTGCAGGCCTTCCCGGTAACCCGCGATCGCGTGGGCAATGTCCGTCATGCACTGCCAGAAGCCGTCGGCATCATTCATTTCGATCATGGCGGCAGCGTCCAGGCACAGGTCCAGGCCGACCTGGTCGAGTCGCCCGCCATATTCCTCCAGCACTTCGCGGTGCTGGATCAGCGCTTCCGGGGTCAGGCAATCCACAGCCTGGGCGCCCCCCCGCCTCCGCCTCCAGCGCGCTTCCGCCTCCTTCTCCAGCGTGGAACTTGCGGCCGCCACCTCCTCGCGCCGGTGGCGGCAGGCTTGCCACAACTCACTGGCCCGCGCGACCACGTCCGGCAGTCCTTTCTGCTCGGCCAGCATCGCCAGCCGGTCGGCGCGGTTCAAAATGATGATGCCGTGGACCGTCTGCATGGCTGTCCGGCAAATCGATTGATTGACGCTGACGGCCGGCATGATCCTCCGCAGCTGCGCTCGCACCTCCCCCGACGTTTCGGCGGACTTGAAACGCCGCGCGATCTCGTCCAGCGCATCACGGACCGGCTTGAGGTCGCCGAGCCAGCCCGGCAACTGCCCGAAATCCGACTCCGGATCCTGTGCCGGGCCGGACGCTGTTTCCGCTGTTTCCGCTGTTTCCGCTGTTTCCGCTGTTTCCGCTGTTTCCGCTGTTTCCGCTGTTTCCGCTGTTTCCGCTGTTTCCGCTGTTTCCGCTGTTTCCGCTGTTTCCGC
>CAKKOY010000226.1 GCA_919592095.1 Ralstonia syzygii subsp. syzygii
TGCTGGCATGGTCGCGATGGCGGCGCGCGCATCAGTGGCGCGCTCAGCAGTGTCACTACCGGGCGCGGGGATGTGCTCCGCCATTTTGAGCTACGGCTGTAGTACTAGGCCCGCGCCACCTTCAACGTCTTCACCAGGCCGCGTTCGCGCGCGACGGCGATCGCGCCGCAGCCGGCCAGGTGTTCCTGCTGTTCATTGCTGGTCACGGTGACCTTGCCCGAGAAGAAATCGTCGTCCGACACCAGCACGGCCAGCGCCTCGCGCAATAGCGGCTTGCCAGTGATGACGAACTGCGTGCCCGGGTTCATGCGGATGGCGCTGCTGTTCTTGAGCGTCAGCAGGTCGGCCCCCAGCACCGCGCCCAGCAAGAAGTTGGCCCGCGCGTTGCGCTCGTAGATCGTGAACTGGCCAAGCGTGCGCACCATGAAGCAGGCGCGCCCCAGGCCGATGCTGCCGGCGCTGCGGGCGCCGGCCAGCAGCATCTCCGGATCGACCTCGCCGGCGAAGTCGGAATCGAGCGAGTCGGCCAGGATGGTGTTGTGCGTGATCACGTGCAACAGCTCGCCCGCGAGCGTCGTCACGCAGCCGGTGATGCGCTGCTCGGCATCCAGGTGCACGAACTTCGAGTGCGAGCCGGGCAGCACGATCACCGCCGGCTCGGTGATGGCGAGGCGCGCGACCAAGCCCATGGTCTCGACCTCCTCGCCGCGCATCATGTCCATCGACTCGATGTTGTGCAGCCCGAGGTTTTCCACCGGATTGCGCACGCCCGGTAAGAACCAGAGCGGCTTGGCGCACACCTCGGGAATGCTGGCCTGCACCATGCCCGCCGCCAGGTCGCGCAGGCCTGCCGGCGCCGGCAGGTGCGGCACCTCGCACAGGCCGACGTTGGACGTGATCATGCCCGAGGCCAGCACCAGGTCGACCTGGCCGATCCCGAAGCCGGCCTTCTGCAACGCGGCCTCGATGGTGTCCTGCACGCCGCGCTGCAGCGTCGTCCGGTTGCCGGTGATGGCGGTATCGCGCACGCCGACCTGGCGCGCGGCCTGGCACAGCGCCGCATCGTCGCGCCAGACCGTGACGCGCGTGTTGGTGGTACCCGTATCGATGGTGAGAATGTTCATGCGTGGCATTGCGGAAAAAGAAAGGCGCCGGCGCGCAGAACGAGTGGACAATGCCCGCGTAGGCACCGTTCTGCCCCTGGCCCGCCAGCGGCCGGTTGTCGGTGACCTCCACCGAGAACGCAGCGTTTCTGCACGCGGCCGTAGGTGGCGTACAGCAGCGTGCGCTTGGAAAGGTTGTAGTTGGCACCGGCCATGAACAGGGTAGCGTGCCCGGCCCCGTTGTTCACGTCGGTGCGGAAGACCGTGCCGATCAGCGTCAGCGCGCGGGTGATGTCATAGGTCGCCCCGATCCAGTAGTGGTTGGCCGCGGACGGCGCACCCGCCGCCGCATCCGGCGCATTCAGGCGCTGGAAGGCGCCGTAGACCTTCCAGGCATCCAGTTTGAGCACACCGCCCAGTGTCCACTCCTTCGAGAAGTTGTACAGGTCGGAATAGTTGCCGTTGCCGTCGCGGATCACGTCGTAGATGCCGCGCAGCTCCACCAGGGAATTCGAGTAGACCGCCGAGATGCCGTCGCGACGCGACGCCGTGATCGAACCCGGCTGCTCGCCCAGCCCCGTCTGCAGGCCGACCTGGAAGCCGCCCCAGGTCGGGCTCTGGTATTCGATGACGTTGTTGGCACCCGGCCAGTTGCGCCCGCGCACCAGCGTCGCCGAGCCGATGAACTGCTGGCCGGTCGGGTCCAGGAACCACACGTCGTTGCTGATGAACAAGTTCTTGCCCATCGTCAGCGTGCCCCAGGCTGGGCTCGACAGGCCGGCGTAGGCGCGGCGGTTGAAGAGCGCGTCGCCGTTGGTGCGACCCTTGGCGGCGTCGAAACCCGACTCCAGCCGGAAGATCGCCTGCAGGCCCCCGCCCAAGTCTTCGCTGCCCTTGAAGCCGAACATGCTGGTCCCCCACTGGCTGCCCGCGCCGCGCCACAGTGCGCCGGTGCTGCCATCGGGCTTCGCGACATTGCTGATGTAGTCGACGCCCGTGGCCACCCGGCCATAGAGCGTGACATTGGTATCGGCAGTGGCGGGGGCGGCCCAGCCGGCCAGCGCCGCCGAGCACGCCAGCATCCCGCGAACTGCGGCGGTTCGGTTCATGACGTCTCCTGGTGTGATTGTTATGTTGGGGTCCGGCGCCTCGCTGAATCGAGATCGCGTGCGCACCAACCGCGCCGTCCCCAGGTGCGATTTGTAGTCGGTGCGGCGAGAACGTGGCAAACTACAATTACTTCGCGGTCAATTAAGTTTT
Organism: Ralstonia syzygii subsp. syzygii; assembly: GCA_919592095.1. Lineage (GTDB taxonomy): Bacteria > Pseudomonadota > Gammaproteobacteria > Burkholderiales > Burkholderiaceae > Ralstonia > Ralstonia syzygii. The sequence continues at coordinate 2,364 of CAKKOY010000226.1, forward strand.
TCTTAACGAAAAATCATGCCGAGACGCCTCCCTCCCCTCAATGCATTGCGCGTCTTCGAAGTCGCCGGCCGCTACCTGAGCTTCAGCCGCGCCGCCGACGAGCTGTGCGTGACCAACGCCGCGGTCAGCCACCAGATCAAGCAGCTCGAAGACCACCTCGGCCTGAAGCTGTTCCACCGCCACAACAACCGGCTCGCGCTGACCGATGCCGGCGACAACTACCTGCCGCGCGTGCGCGACGCCCTGCGCGCGCTGGAACAGGCCACAGATCTGCTGATGGGCACCGGCGACGCCCCGCTGCGCGTGGCCGTACCACCAACCTTCGGCGCCAAATGGCTGGTGCCGCGCCTGTACCGCTTCTTCAACCAGCATCCGCAGGTGCGCGTCGAAGTCTCCACCGCCGACGTGCAGAACCACGGCCAGTTCGATCTCTGCATCGACGACCGCCAGGTCAATGCGGCCGGCCTGCGCGTCGAGTGGTTCACCGCCACCGACTTCTTCCCGGTGTGCAGCGCCGCCCTGCAGCCGGCCATCCGGATACCGCAGGACCTGGCCGCGCAGACGCTGCTGCACGAGCGCGGCGGACGCCATCTCGCCCACTATCCGACCTGGCAGCAATGGCTCGACGAAGTGGGCGTGCGGCAAATCGATACCGCGCGCGGCCCCGCGTTCTCCGAAGCGCTGATGGTCATGCAGGCGGCCATCGACGGCCAGGGCGTGGCGCTCGGCCAGGGCCTGCTGGTCGAATACGACATCGCCGCCGGGCGGCTGGTGCGGCCGCTGGCGACCGAGGCCTCGCTGCGCCTGTCGTACTACCTGATCCACCCTCACCAGGCCGCGGAGAACCCCGGCTTCGCGCTGTTCCGGCAATGGCTGATCGACGAAGTCGCGCGCGGCGGCGGACTCGGTCGCCATCCGCAGGCCTCGGCCGAGGTGTTTTGATTTCTTTTTGATTGCGGCGGTGCGAGCGCTCTACACTAGTACGTCTGCACAGGGATTATGACGGTTTGTCAGAGGTGGGTACAGGGTAGGCTTTGGCCAATTTTTTGCGGGCCGTTTCAGTAGAGAACATCCAGTTGATGCGAGCGCCGCTGGCGTTTCGCAGTTG
>CAKKOY010000227.1 GCA_919592095.1 Ralstonia syzygii subsp. syzygii
GGTGCTGGCATGGTCGCGATGGCGGCGCGCGCATCAGTGGCGCGCTCAGCAGTGTCACTACCGGGCGCGGGGATGTGCTCCGCCATTTTGAGCTACGGCTGTAGTACTAACCTGCTTGGTCAGCTCTGCCAATCGGTTGGCACTGGCCGCAGCAAGGATGCCGTGGAGCATCTGCATGCCCTTGCAGCAGCGTAATTTGTCGTAGATGACATCCGGCAGCAGTGCCTTGAGCGTCGTCCGCACCGCCACGGGCGTACCTGAGGCTTCGGCGCGCAGCATGACCTCGTCCAGCGCAGCGCGGCAGTCGGCAAATTCGCCAAGCCAGCCTTGAACCTTCTCGGGATCCCGCTCCAACGCCCTCAGCGCGCTGAACGCCGCTTTCGCTGATGGGGATAGAGACGTCCCGCCCGCCGGCTCCTGCGCCTCGGTCGGATCAGCGCAAGCGCTGTCCGGGCCGGATGCGGCTTCCGCGGCGTTGGAGCGCGCTGCTTCGAAGATTTGCACCTGGTGCGCAATCTCATTGAGGGTTATGTTGCGCGTACATATACCGATATCGGCTGCGTACGCCAGCAGTTGCGACAGATCCACTTCCTTTGCGTCCGCGTCGTAATCGGGAGGGAGCCGGCCTTGCTGTTTCAATGCTGTCAGCGCCTGCAGGCATTTCTGGATGGACGCTATGGCAGAACGGGCATAGCTCACTTCCCGGTCCGGGCTCAATCCCTTGTGCTCCGGCCCCAGCGCTTCCCGCTCCCGCTCGTCCCAAGCCACAACGCACCAGACGTCGATATATCGCATCGCATTGTTAAACACATCGATCGGGTCTGCTGGCATCTCCTGCGCTGCGGCGTGCACCGGCAAGGCGGCATGCCGCGACAAGCCGTCCGTCGAGTTGGAAGACGCGCGGGATGCCGGCGATCTGGCAAGCCCCGCCAACGCCGCCGGGCGGGCGGCGGGCGGGGGCGCGGCCGCACTCATACTCGCTGAAGCCCCCATCGATGCGGGCAACTGCGCCGATTCCCGGATGGGGCGTCCGCTGATTCGTCCTCCTGCCATGGTGCTCCCTCGATGTCTGTGCGTCAGGTGACCCGCGCCGTGGTGATGGACCCACTGGTGCGACCGGTACCACTGTGCCGATGCGGTTGGCCGATGTGTCGGCGTGAGGCGAAATGGAGGAGACGGTTGCGTAGAGCGCTCTGTGCCACCCGGGCCAGCGGGTCATGCGCTCTGAAAAAATGCACAGTGTCTGGAAGGCGATCCATCCCTTGCAGCCCGCTTTCATGCGACGGCTGCTGCGTTCGCCCGGCCAGGGTCACGGCGCGGGGGAACCGGCCGAAATGACGCAGCCGGAATTGCGGAAAATCCCCCCAATGGGCTCAAGGCATGTCGCGCCTGAAGCGGACGGCCCCCAATTAGTACGCCGGGTCAGTTGGGCCGATCAGGCCCGGTGAATGCGGCAGCAAACAAAAGCCGATCCTCGGGCAAGGAAGACCGGCCACGCAGGCGAGCGTCCTCAAGCTCGACCATCGCCTGCGCTTGCCAGGAACCCGGCGGCCTGGGTGCGCGTCTCCAAGCGCTTCAAGACGCGACCTCGTCGCAGGCGTCCTTGACGACGCACATCGAAAAGCGCCTGTCGAACACCTGGCCGCTCGGGCAATGGTCCAGCGTGGCGTGCGACTGGGCATCGCAGATGGCGTAGGCGCGCGTGCAGTTGGTGCGCACCGGCTGGTTCGGGCCACGGTTGGTGCCGTCGTCGAACAGGTAGCGGCCCGACGGCGCGGGGCATTTGAAATCGGCGACGGCGCGGGCGAGTCCGGCCACCTGGGCCGTCTGCGAGGTCTGCGAGGTCTGCGAGGTCTGCGAGGTCTGCGGCGTGGGCGGGCCGGACGGGCGGCGCTCGCACCCCGTCAGCGCAAGTGCGCACAGCAGCGTGCACAGCGTGAGCGCGCGGGTCATGGCGGTCTCCTTCAAGGGCTTCATCCCCGAAGTTTGACGCCTCGCGCGACCCGCTGCAACGCCGGCCGCTCAGCGCAGCATGAACGACATGGCCGACAGGCTATTGAGCATGCGCACCGCGTGCTCCACCGAGTCGGCGGCGAAGCGCAGCATGGTGCCGTCCACCCGTTCGAGGGCGGGCCATTGGCAGAACAGGTCGGCCAGTGCGGGCGTCTGCGTCTGCAGGCGGCAGACGATGGGCGGCTTGATGCGCAGCGGCATCCCGAAATGCCCGCGCTGCACCGCGCCCCGCACCGCCGCCAGGATCGCGTCGCACGCGCGCTCGGACGAGAACGACATCCCCGCGTTCATGCCTTCGGCCTGCTTGGTCTCCACAAAGGTGGTGTGCGGCAGCAACGGCAGGGCCTCCCTGACGAACACATCGTCGCCGCTGGCCACGGCCACCGGCACGCCGCGCTCGCCAGCGAGCGCACCGTAGAGACCGGCCTCGCCCAGTTCCTGCTCGTTGAGCCAGACGCGCGCGAAGGCGAAGCTGTTGATGGTGTGTGCCAGCGTGCCGCGGCTGCCGGCGCGGGCGTGGTAGCCGATCATGCAGACCGCGTCGCAGCCCTCCACGCCGGCCATCATGCCCAGGTAGCGCGGCTTGCCCAGCACGAAGCGCGCGCGCGGGTCCATCCAGTCCGGCACGAGGTTGCGGAAACCGCCGTGGGAATCGTTGACGATATCCTCGGTGGCGCCGCCCTCGAAGGCACCGCGCACGGCAGCATCGGCCTCGGCCGTCATCCATCGGCGGGCGCGTTCGTATTCGGGGTTGCCGGCGCGGGTCTGCTCCGGGTGAAAGACATTGGCGACGCCTTCGATGTCGGCGGAAATCAGGATACGCATGGGGGCTTACAACAGTTCAGTCAGGGCACGCCGCGTGTGGCCGTCACGGCCGGTAACGGTCTCGGCGTAGAAAAGGGCATGCACGATGGCCTGCTCGACGCTGTCGGCGGCGGCCTGGAACAGCGGGTCGAGGTGGGTCTCGTGCGTCATGGCGACGGCCGGCATCGGGCGCGAGCAGAGATGGGGCACGGTGTAGGCCGTGGAGAACGCCAGCGCGATGTCGCCGCTGCCGTGGCCGAACACCGAGCCGGTGCGCGCCAGGCCGGCGCCCGCGCGCAGCGCCACGCGCCGCAGCTGGCGTGCGTCGAGCGGCGCATCGGTGGCGAGCAGCATGATGATGGAACCCTTCTCGGGCCCCGGTGCGTCTTCGGCAAGCGCGCGGGCGATCTCGGCGCCGATGCGGCGGCCGGCCAGCGTCAGGTTCTCCGTGACGCCGAAGTTGGCCAGCACCAGCGCGCCGACCGTGCGCCGACCGCCATCCGGCAACGCCACCACGCGCGAGGCGGAGCCTAGTACCTCAGCACAGAGGTTATGACAGTTTGGGTAGGTTGTAGGACAGGCAAGCAGTTGTGGTCAACGAGCAGCTC
>CAKKOY010000228.1 GCA_919592095.1 Ralstonia syzygii subsp. syzygii
GCATCCCCAGCCGTTCGTGCAACCCTTCCAGCTCTCTCTCCCAGCCCCTCACCGTTCCTTGCATCGGACCATGATCGTCTCATCTCACATGGACAACATCTTAGACGATAGATACGGCTGTAGAACTAGGCAGCCGGTGGTGCATCGTGACCGGTCGCAAGCACATGATCGGCATCATCATGAACACCGAAGAACAGGCTGCCGAGATGTTGGAGTCGATCAAGGCCGAGCTGGACAGCAATCCGCGCTTGGCGATGGACTTTCCGGAGGCATGTGGGCGTGGCCGCGTGTGGCAAGCGACCACCATCGTCACGGCGAATAACCGAAAGGTGCGCATCGGCGGTACGGGCAAGAAGATTCGCGGCATGAAGCACGGTCCTCATCGTCCTGACCTCATCTTTCTCGATGACCTTGAGAACGATGACAACGTGCGAGACAAGGCGCAGCGCGACAAGGTGGAATCTTTCGTGCTGAAAGCCGTTTTGGGCCTTGCTGGCCCAGGCGGTGGCATGTATGTGTTCTGGCCTGGCACCAGCCTTCACTATGACGCCGCCATCAACCGCGTATCGCGCAAACCGGGTTGGCGTCGTCGCATCTTCAAGTCGATCATGCAGTGGCCGGAACGCTTGGACCTGTGGGAGCGGTGGGAAGGCATCTATACGTCGGGCGCGGATGACGACGAGGCGAAAGAAGCCGCTGAAGCCGAAGCACTGGCGTTCTACCAGTCCAACAAGGCCGAGATGGAGGCCGGTGCCGTTGTTTCGTGGCCAGAGGTGCGCCCGCTGTATCGCTTGATGTGCATGCGCGCGACCGACCACGATGCGTTCAACCAGGAACAGCAGAACGAGGCCGGCAACGATGACACCGCGCCCTTCAAAACGCTCCAATTCTGGGTGGACCGTCGTAACGACTGGATTTTCTTCGGCGCCATCGACCCGTCGATGGGCAAGAGCAACAAGGCACGCGATCCATCGGCCATTCTCGTGGGCGGGCTTGACCGGCAGCGCATGGTGCTGGACGTGGTGGAAGCCGACGTGTGCCGCCGCGTGCCCGACCTCATCATCAGCCGGGCGATTGACCTGCAAGCCGAATACGGGTGCGTCACGTGGTCCGTTGAGGCCATTGCGTTTCAAGAGTTTCTTTACACCGAGCTATTGAAGCGCGCGGCGTGCCGTTTCCTGCGATTCCAGGGCCGACCGGACGGGACAAGACGCTGGCCATCCTCTCGCTTCAACCGCACGTGGCCAACCAGAAGATTCGCGTGCACCGCAGCCAATCGACGCTGATTGAACAGCTCAAGTTCTATCCGGAAGCCGACCACGACGATGGCCCGGATGCGTTGGAAATGCTGTGGCGAGTCGCCACGCAGTTCTCCGTGGATTGGGAATACACCTCGGCGGCCACCGCGCGACGCGGCACGGCTGCCAGCAACGATTGGGACGATGACGATGCTTAAGCAGATCAGGGCTGTACTGGTGCGCTATGCAGGGCGACCGACCGGGCTTGACACGCAGCAAGCTGGCGCACGCTCGACGCAGGGCAATTCGCTCAACTACATGTCGGTGACGACGCTGGACCCGAGCCGACTGGCCAACGCCTTCGCGGCAGCGGATCAAGGCTACATCACTGAGCAAGCGGCGCTGTTCGAGCTGGTGGAAGAGCAGGATTCGCACATCTTTGCGGAGCTGGCCAAGCGCCGCCGCTCCGTGACGGGCCTGGGCTGGCAATTGACGCCGGCTGACGACGCCACGCAATCGGAGCTGGACCGCACCGAAGAGCTGGCCGACATTCTGCGCAAGACTCCGCGCTTTGAAGATGCCCAGTACGACCTAACCGACGCTATTGGCAAAGGTTTCGCCGCGCTCGAAATCGACTGGAAGACCGGCAGCACGTGGACGCCGAATGCGTTGCTGTGGGTGCCGCAGCGCATGTTCCAGGTGGACCGGGAATCAGGTGCCATGCAGTTCCTGAAGATGGGCTTGCCTGAAGCCCTGCGGCCGTGGAAGTGGGTGGTGCACGAGCACCGCGCGAAATCCGGCTATATCGAGCAATCCGCGCTGTTCCGCGTGTTGGCGTGGACGTATGCCTACAAGGCTTACAACGTGCGCGACATGCAGCGTTTCTTGGAGGTGTACGGGCTGCCGCTGCGCCTGGGCAAATACCCGGCCGGCATCAGCCCCAAGCAGCGCGACGAGCTGCTGAAGGCCGTGCGCAACATCGGCCACGATGGCGCGGGCGTTGTGCCGGCCACCATGTCCATCGACTTCATCCAGGCAACAAACTCCGGCACGGTCAATGACTTCCTGAGTTCCATCGCGTACTGGGAGCGCAAGCAATCGCTGGCGATCCTGGGCGGCACACTCACCAGCCAGGCCGATGGGCGCACCAGCACCAACGCGCTCGGTGTCATTCACGACAAAGTGCGGCGCGAAATCATGCTGCACGATGTGCGCCAGATCGAACCAACCATCACCACGCAGTTGGTACGGCCCATCGCTTTGGTCAATGGCATGTTTGCCGAAGAGCGCATGCCGAAGTTCTGCTACCTGACGGAAGAGACGGTAGACCAATCGAAGATGGCCGACGTGCTGACCAAGGCGACCAATATCGGCATGCAGATCGATTTGGAATGGGCGCACAAGGCCATGCATATTCCGCGCGCGGCCAGCGGTGCGGCGATGCTGAAGGCACCGGCCAAGGCAGAGCCGGTATCGACGCCGGCCGATGCAGCTCTCACGCGCCTGGCCGCGCTGGCCAGCAAGGCAGGCATGGGGGACGACGATGTCGCTGGCGCATATGCCGCGCAGTTGGCCACGCTGTGCGTGCCGCGCGAGCAGGAGCACATCGAGCAGATCGCAGCCATTGTGGCGAACGCAGGCAGCTACGAAGAAGCCATTGCAGGCATCGAAGCGCTGACGGCGGGCGATCCGAAGTGGGCCGAAGCCATGGCGCTCGGGATGACGGCTGCGAATCTGGCTGGGCGTGATGATGTTGGAGGTCCCGCGTGACGCAACCGAAGGCGACTTGGCTACGGATGGATGTTCAGAGCAGCAACCAAGGCACCGGCGCAGAAGGCAAGCAGGCTAAGGATGCAAAGTATGGTCGCCGCACGGACCTTCCCAACGTGACGCCCAGCTGGAGCGCGACCGAATCCCTCATTGAAGAGAGTGTTTTGCGTCCAGTAGGAGAAGAACAGAGCCAGCCCGTCGACAAGCAGACCGATAACAAAACATGTGAGGGTCACGCGCAACGGACAAAGCGGCAGGATTTTCACATGCGATGGCCTAGTACCTCAGCACAGAGGTTATGACAGTTTGGGTAGGTTGTAGGACAGGCAAGCAGTTGTGGTCAACGAGCAGCTCAATGCTGCGAGCGATGCCTGCTTGCCGGCGG
>CAKKOY010000229.1 GCA_919592095.1 Ralstonia syzygii subsp. syzygii
TGCGGAGCCAGTGTCTGGATCGCCGCATCGACTGTCGCGACCGGCTGATCTCCGAGGTCGCGGCTTGGGAGCAACTGCGAAACGCCAGCGGCGCTCGCATCAACTGGATGTGTTCTCTACTGAAACGGCTCGCAAAAAATTGGCCAAAGCCTACCCTGTACCCACCTCTGACAAACCGTCATAACCCCTGTGCAGAGGTACTAGGGCCTTGCCGCAACGGCGATGCTAGGATCGAATCAAGTTAGTCGATGGAGGATCTCATGAAGAAGAATGCATGGATGTTCGCGGCGTGTCTGTTGACGGCCAGCGCGGCCTGGATGGCCGTGCCCGCGCAGGCCCAGGTGTCGATCGGTGTCCAGATCGGGCCGACCATGCCGCCGCCGCAGCCCCAGTACGAGGCCGTTCCCGTGATGCCGTCGGGCTATGTGTGGGCGCCGGGTTATTGGCAATGGCGGGAAGGCCGCTACGTGTGGCGCCCGGGCTATCGTGTCCATGAGCGCCCGGGCTACGCCTATCGCGCGCCGCGCTGGGAGCAGGGGCCGAAGGGCTGGGCGATGCGTGAAGGCGGCTGGGACCGCGACCGTCGCGACTGGGATCGCCGCGACCGTGACGATGACCGCGGCCGCTGGCACTGCCCGCCGGGCCACGCCAAGAAGGGCGAATGCTGATCAGGCGACAACAGGCCGGCCATGTGCCGGCCTTTGTTTTACGCTCCTGCGTGCCGAACCTGCCGGCGCACTGCGTCGCGATCGTGCACCGACCTCGATCCGGGAGGCGACATGACGGTGGAAGCCAATTGGCGTACCGAGCTCTACAAGGATTTCGACGTCTACGTGCTGGCGATTCCGCGCGCGGCACTCGCCTCGGGCAAGGCCGCGAAGCCCGTTTCGCAATGGGATTTTGTGGTGCGCGTGTGCGAGTCCGGCGCGGACCCGACGGCCGTGGAGTCACTGGTGGCCCATTCGCATGACGAGCGTCCGCTGCCGACGCGGGAAGCCGTCGAGGATGCGGGTTTTGCGCGTGGCTACGGCTTGGTCGATGCGCTGCTGAGCCGCGGCGGCGGGCAGTCGGCTTTCGATCTGTAGCGGGGGTTTCGCCGCGCTCAGGCGGCGAGTGTCGTGGTGCGCGTGTGCTGTCGCGCGAACTGCCACCACAGCCAGGTGGCATCGGGGCCTGCCGCGTGGAAGGCGTAGCGCGGGTCGCCGCCGCTCCATGCGTGCCCGGTGCTGGTGAACTGGCAGGTGGCCAGCAGGCACGCGCCATCGCGCAGATCACTGCGCAGGACGTAGCCGTCGCCGCGCGTGGTTTCGCGCAGCACGTCGGCGGTATCGCGCAAATGGTTGAGGGCGCGGAACTGCGTTGCCAACTGCGCCTGGTTGACGGGATTGACGGCCTCGTCGCGCAGGCCGTGCAGCAGCAGCGTCGGTATACCGGGATAGGCGTTGGCGTCCACCATCGTGGCCAGGGCTTCGATGGGGTCGATGCGCGCACCCCGCCGCATGAGGTTCAACGCCGAGGCGGCCGTGCGGGCGACGCCGAGCACCGGTCCCGAATGCAGGGCCAGGGCGGCAAACAGGTGAGGGTGCCGCAGTGCCATCAGGCCGGCCAGCCCGGCACCCGCGGACAGCCCCGCGAGATAGACGCGCGACGGGTCGGCACCGGTCTGGGTCAACGTTTGCGCCACGAGCCGGGCAATGCCCTCCGCTTCGCGCGCACCGGCGTGTTCGGGGTCATACCAGTGCCAGCAGTACTGCGGATGCGCGCGGCGTGGCTGCTCGGGGTACAGCACGATGAAACCTTCGCGGTCGGCCAGCGCGTTCATGCGCGTACCGTGGGCAAGTGCTTCGGCCGACTGCTTGCAGCCATGCAGCATCACCATCAGCGCCGGCGGCGTGCTGCCGCGCGGGGGCGGCGTGTACAGCCAGTACTCGGGCCGACGGGCCACCACGGCGGGGGATTCCGGTTCGTAGATGAACCGTTCGCGCACGAATGTGCCGGCCGTCGGGGTCGGCGTGACGGTCGGGCGGGGGCGCCGCACGACCGGCTTGGCAGGCTTGACCGGTTTCGGTGGCCAGGTCGGGCGGCCCAGGCTGGTCGGGATCAACGCATTGACTAGCCGGGAGACGGACTTCATCCACGTACGGTGCATGGCGGCTGGGGGCAGTTGGGCGGGGCGTGGAGGTGTGTACGCCCGTGCGGTGCTGTTGCGAAATTCAATTGCAAACCATTGTGCCAGCCTTCGGCGGAGCCGGCCGCGTTTTCAGGCAATCGCAACAGTCTGGATCGGGCTGGGAATCACAAAGTTTGCAATTGATGACGATGTGTCATGGAGGCATGCGGGTCGAGCGGCTACACTGCGGCGACGGGCGTGCCCCGGCGGTCTCGCGCCCGGCCCTTTTTCCCGCGTCTTTCAGGAGGTCCTCATGGGTTTTTTTGATTTCATCAAGGAAGCTGGCGAAAAACTGTTCCACGGCAGCGCGGCGGCGCCGGCCGATGCATCGGCGGATACGGATGCGGCCGAGGCAGCGAATCGCGCCAAGGGTGACGCCATCGAGCAGTACATCGCCCAACAGGGTCTGACCGCCACCGCGCTGTCGGTGCAGGTGGACGGCGATCAGGCCAAGGTGTTCGGGGTGGCGGCCGACCAGGCGACACGCGAGAAGATCATCCTGTGCTGCGGCAACGTGGACGGCATCAAGGCCGTCGATGACCAGATGTCGGTCAGCACGGAGGCGCCGGAGTCCCAGTGGCATACGGTGGCCTCGGGCGACACGCTGTCGGCCATCGCCAAGAAGTTCTATGACGATGCCAACAAGTACCCGGTCATCTTCGAGGCCAACAAGCCGATGCTGTCGGACCCGAACAAGATCTATCCGGGGCAGAAGCTGCGGATTCCGGCGGTGTAAGCGACCCGGAATCGGAGAAGTGCGCTTCAAGGTAAGTCAACCATTGAACTTGGTGCTGCGTAGCGCGGTCCCGCGCTCGAGATGGGCAATCGTTGTTTGTATCGAGCGCGCTGGGCCGCCGGCGATGCTGCGACACGATCAGCGCCAAGTCACCCAGCCGGTTCTATCGGCGGTTACGGGCCTGCGCCGCGCAACAGGAACCGTTGCGTGAGCCGGTCGCGGCCGCCGGGACACGCCAGGCACTGCGCAGGCAACACGGTCTCGCGCGTCCACGCCTCCTCACGCAAGAACGGCGACGCACCTCAAGGCCACGCCGCCCTTCTCAGGTTTCGTCGTCAACCGGCCGCCGACGCCGGTCGCATCTTTTCCGCTAGTACCTCAGCACAGAGGTTATGACAGTTTGGGTAGGTTGTAGGACAGGCAAGCAGTTGTGGTCAACGAGCAGCTCAATGCTGCGAGCGATGCCTGCTTGCCGG
>CAKKOY010000230.1 GCA_919592095.1 Ralstonia syzygii subsp. syzygii
CTCGCATCAACTGGATGTTCTCTACTGAAACGGCCCGCAAAAAATTGGCCAAAGCCTACCCTGTACCCACCTCTGACAAACCGTCATAACCCCTGTGCAGAGGTACTAGCATCGCCGCTTTCGTTGCATAGCAGCACCCGTCCCCCGACGAGGTTCCCATGCCGGCCTCCACGCAATCCTCCACCGCCGCCCCCCAAGGGCTGATCCGCCTGCTGACGGCAGGTGCCAGCGTCAGCGTCGCGTGCATCTACCTGAACCACCCGCTGCTCGGCCTGATCGGCCACGACCTGAACATCGCGCCGCACGCGCTGGGCATACTGCCGACGCTGACGGCGGCCGGCTACGCCAGCGGCATCTTTTTCTTCGGCCCGCTGGGCGACCGTTATGACCGCCGCCTGGTGATCCTGTGGAAGGCCGTGCTGCTGATGGCCACGACCTTTACCACGATGGCGCTGTTCCCGCATTCGCTGCCCGCCATCGTGATCGGCACGCTGCTCTTCGACGTGGCCGTGCAGGCGGCGCTGGTTTCGCACCAGACCATCATCTACGCGCTGGCGCCGGAAGCGCGCAGCCGCATCAATGCGGTCTTCATGACCATCATGTTCGTCGGCATGTCGGCCGGGGCCTATGGCGCGAGCCTGGCGTGGAACGCGGGGCGCTGGACCGGGCTGATGGCGTTCTGCACGGCGGCCTCGTCGATCGGGCTGGGGCTGCGACTGGTCTTCAACGCACGGCTGGGGACGCGTTAGCCGCCAGCCTCCGTGGCCGTCGTGTACGTGACAAACTGTGAACCATGGTTTACAGTACAAGCGTGTGGGCACTAGCATGCTTGCATGCTGACAATCCGCACGACTGAAATCTTCGACGACTGGTTTTGCAGTCTCCGCGACAAGGCCGCGCAACGTCGCGTCCAGGTGCGCATCGATCGCCTGCAGATGGGCAATCCAGGCGATGTGAAAGCTGTACGTGAAGGCATCCGTGAGATGCGGATCGATCATGGCCCGGGCTATCGCGTGTATGTTGCACAGCGTGGCGTGATCCTGATCGTCCTGCTGTGCGGCGGTGACAAGTCGACGCAGGAAGCCGATGTCCGCCGCGCAATCGACCTGTCCCGCCGTCTTGACGTGGACAACATGGAATGATGATGGCCCAACACACCATAAAAACCCGGCCGTGGGATTCGGCCGAACACCTCCGGACCGAAGCGGACATCGCCGCCTATCTCGACGCCTGCCTGGAGGAAGCCGGGGATGACCCCGCATTCATCACGCACGCGCTGGGCGTGGTCGCGCGTGCGCGCGGCATGACGCAGATCGCCCGCGAGACCGGGATGACGCGCGAAGGGCTGTACAAGGCGCTTTCCGAGGACGGCAATCCGAGCTTTGCAACCGTGCTGAAGGTCATCCGGGCGCTCGGCATCCGGTTGCACGCCGTGCCGGCCTGAGACGGGCGGGCACCGGGCGTACCCATTTCTGCGTGCTTCCGAGGCCCGGTCAGGGAACCGCTCGTGCGGGCGGAAAGCACAACGCCCGGCGTCTGGCATCAGGACAATCCTGGGCAGTGCGACCACGCGCCGCTCGCTACAATCGTTGGCGCCAGGGCACGTTGTCCGCTGGGCCGCGCGCCTCCCGAGAACCCCACCATAGGCCCGTCCATGAGCACCTCAGCCGTCCAAGCTTCCCAAGCCGTGATGGCCCCGCATGACACCCGGCGCCGCATCTTCGCGATCGTCGGGGCGTCGTCGGGCAATCTTGTCGAGTGGTTCGATTTCTACGTCTACGCGTTCTGCTCGCTGTACTTCGCGCCGGCGTTCTTCCCGAGCGGCAACACGACCACGCAGCTGATGAACACCGCGGGGGTCTTCGCGGCTGGCTTCCTGATGCGGCCGATCGGCGGCTGGCTGTTCGGCCGCATTGCCGACAAGCACGGCCGCCGCATCGCGATGATGATCTCGGTGCTGATGATGTGCGGCGGCTCGCTGGTCATTGCCGTGCTGCCCACCTATGCGCAGATCGGGGCGCTGGCGCCGTTCCTGCTGCTGGTGGCGCGGCTGTTCCAGGGGCTGTCGGTCGGCGGCGAGTACGGCACCAGCGCCACCTACATGAGCGAGGTGGCGCTCAAGGGGCGCCGCGGCTTCTTCGCTTCGTTCCAGTACGTCAAGCTGATCGGCGGCCAGCTGTGCGCGCTGCTGGTGCTGGTGGTATTGCAGCAGATACTGTCCACCGCGGAGCTCAAGGCCTGGGGCTGGCGCATTCCGTTCGTGGTGGGCGCGCTGTCCGCGCTCGTTTCGCTCTATCTGCGACGCTCGCTCGACGAGACCCAGAGCACGGCATCGCGCGAAGCCAGGCATGCCGGCACGATCCGCGGCGCGTGGCAGCACAAGGGTGCCTTCCTGCGGGTGATCGGCTTCACCGCCGGCGGCTCGCTGGTCTTCTACACGTTCACCACGTACATGCAGAAGTACCTGGTCAACACGGCCGGGATGAACACCAAGACGGCCTCCAACGTGATGACGGCGGCGCTGTTCATCTACATGGTGCTGCAGCCGGTGTTCGGCGCGCTGTCCGACCGCATCGGCCGCCGCATGTCGATGATCCTGTTCGGGGTGGGCTCGGTGCTGGGCACGGTGCCGCTGATGCATGCGCTGGGCAGCGTGACGAGCCCCTACGCGGCGTTCGGCCTCGTCACCGTGGCACTGGCGATCATCAGCTTCTATACGTCGATCAGCGGCCTGATCAAGGCCGAGATGTTCCCGCCGGAAGTGCGCGCGATGGGGGTGGGCCTGTCATACGCGATCGCCAACGCGGTGTTCGGCGGATCGGCGGAGTATGTCGCGCTGTGGCTGAAGTCGGCCGGCAGCGAATCGACGTTCTCCTGGTACGTGACCGCACTGTGCGCCGTGTCGCTGATCGTGTCGTACACGATGCCCGATCTGAGCAAGGAAGGGTATCTTCGGCACGAGCCGTGATGGCACCGCAGACCGGGTAAGCAACCCCACGTGCAAAGCCCTTTGCGGTGTCTGATCACGCCGGGAAATCACCTGCCCTGCCACGCGCACAGGGCTTTGCTGACAAGTTCCTTCGGCAAGAACTCTTGTTCCAGGCGCCCCCTCTCCTGCGTCAGGAGATACGCAAAGAAGGCTCCCTCGTCCAGAGTGAGCCCGTCGGGTATCCCCCCATCCACCGGAGTGGGCTCGCACACCGCCAGTTCCGGCGCGTATTGGCGTTGTTGCATAAATCGACTTTGAAGTCGAAGCCATCCCTGTGAGGCGTAATTCAGGCGACGCGGACGGACTGCGGGCGGGCAAGCGCAGCCATGCGGTTGAGCACGC
>CAKKOY010000231.1 GCA_919592095.1 Ralstonia syzygii subsp. syzygii
GTGCTCAACCGCATGGCTGCGCTTGCCCGCCCGCAGTCCGTCCGCGTCGACTGAATTACGCCTCACAGGGATGGCTTCGACTTCAAAGTCGATTTATGCAACAACGCCCGTCCGGCCTGCACCTGGTGCTGGGCCTGCCACCGGGCACCGACGATGTCGCCGTGGTGGAAGCGGCGCTGGCGCGCGATGTCGTCACGCGGCCGCTGTCACGCTACTACCAGGATGACGCGCGCCGCCAGCCCGGCCTGCTGCTCGGCTATGGCCACGTCGAGACCGAGGCGATTGCCGGGCGCTTTGCTGTGCTGGCCCAGGCGATTCGCTCGGCGGGGTGAGCCGCGTCCGGTCACAAAAAAGCCGCCCGATCGGGCTTGGCGGGGCGCTTCTTTCGGGGTGCCCGCTCAGGCCAGCAGCACCCGCAACTGCGCATCCGCCCCTTCCATCGGCGACCTGCGGAAGCCGCTCTTGGCATAGCGGTGCCAGCGCCCCAGCACCACGCAGACAATCAGATTGGCGCGCGAGCCGATATCCGTGTCGGCCGGCCAGGCGCCCTGCGTGACCGCCACGCGCAGGCTCTGCTTGAGCGACGCCTCGATGCGGCCCATGCACTGCACCATGCGTTCGGGCAGGCGTTCATCCTCGCCGACCAGCGCGTCGCCGACCAGCACGCGCGTCATGCCCGGGTTCCTGTCGGCAAACGACAGCAGCATGTGGGCGATGGCGTGGGCCTGGCGCAGGCCGTGCTCTTCGCGCAGCGTGATCTGGTTGATCAGGCCGAACACGGTCTGTTCGATGAATTCGATCAGCCCCTCGAACATCTGCGCCTTGCTGGCGAAGTGCCGGTAGAGCGCGGCTTCGGAGACGTCCAGCCTGGCGGCCAGGCCGGCTGTGGTGATTTTCTCGCTACGCGGCTGCTCCAGCATGCTGGCCAGCATCTGCACGCGGCGCTCGCCGGGGCGCGGGCGCTTGCGGGCGGGCGGTGCGGATTCTCCGGCGGCCGGCTGCGGCTGTAGCTCGGCCGGCGGAAAGCCTGTCTGCGCGTTGCTCATGAGTTGTCGGGCCCCTCTCCCATCCGCGCGGCACGTCGCTAACCGCGACCGTGGCGGACAAGCCTTCGTTGTAGTTGAAGCACCGATTTTACTTTCACGGTCACATAGCCGGGCCGGTTGGCGAACAAAATCGGCGCGGCGGGTTCCCGCTGTGGCGAATTTGCACGCGCACCGAGCGCGGCGGCCTGCACCGGGTGCAGCGCATCGGCGGCCGATGGCGGGACCGCACCGGGCGCCGCCAGGCGTCGCAGGTAGCCGGTCACCCACACCGTGCCGATGCCAAGGCGGCGATAGCGCTTGAGGTGCGAGAGCGTGTCTTCGACCAGGATGGCGCGCGATGGGGCGATGCGCTCGCGTGCCAGCAGCCGGCGCAGCATCAGCGGGTCGGGTTTGGGGCGCAGGCGCCGGTGCACCCACATGTGCTCGACGGCGATCTCGCGCGCAAACGCGCGCTTCAGGCCAATATAGCGCACCACCTCGCGCGCGTACGCGGCCGGAGCGTTGGTCAGCAGGATCTTGCGGCCGGGCAGCGCGCGCAGCAGCTGGGCCAGGCCGCGTTCGGCGCGCACCATGGCGCGCAGGTCGTCGAAGCGATGGGCCTGGGCGAGGAAGTCGTCGGGGTCGACGCCGTGGTGGCGCACCATGCCGAGGATGGTGGCGCCGTAGCGCCGCCAGTAGTCGATGCGGACCTGGCTGGCGGTGGCCTCGTCGGTGCCCAGCACGCGCGCCATGTAGGCCGTCATCAGACGGTTGATCTGCGGGAAGATCGCATGCGAGGCGTGGTGCAGGGTGTTGTCGAGGTCGAACAGCCAGACCGGCTGCCGGGTGGGCGGCTTGGGCGCCGCCACTTCGCGCGGCCAGGCGTGCACCGCACGATGCGCCCGGGCCGTACGCATCAGTGCGAGCGGATCATCGTGCCGAACGCCTGTTCGGTCAGGATTTCCAGCAGCAGCGAGTGCTCGATGCGCCCGTCGATGATGTGGACCGAGTGGACGCCGCTCTTGGCCGCATCCAGTGCGGACGAGATCTTGGGCAACATGCCGCCGGAGATGGTGCCATCGGCGAACAGCTCGTCGATCTCGCGCGCCGACAGGTCGGTCAGCAGGTTGCCCTGCTTGTCCATCACGCCGGGGATGTTGGTCATCATCACCAGCTTCTCGGCCTTGAGGATCTCGGCCATCTTGCCGGCCACCACGTCGGCGTTGATGTTGTAGGCTTGGCCGTCGTCGGAGAAGCCGATCGGCGAGATGACGGGAATGAAGGCGTCGTCCTGCAGCGCCTTGACCACCGCCGGGTTGATGGTCTCGATATCGCCCACGAAGCCGATGTCGATGAAGGCGCCGGGCTTCTCGCGGTCCGGCATCTTCAGCTTCTTGGCGCGGATCAGGCCGCCGTCCTTGCCGGTCAGGCCGACCGCCTGGCCGCCGTACTGGTTGATCAGCATGACGATGTCCTGCTGGACTTCGCCGCCGAGCACCCACTCGACCACTTCCATGGTCTCTTCATCGGTCACGCGCATGCCCTGGATGAAGGTGCCGGTCTTGCCGACCTTCTTCAGCGCCTCGTCGATCTGCGGACCGCCGCCGTGCACCACCACCGGGTTCATGCCGACCAGCTTGAGCAGAATCACGTCGCGCGCGAAACCGTGCTTGAGCTTCTCTTCCGTCATGGCATTGCCGCCGTACTTGACGACGATGGTCTTGCTATGGAACTTGCGAATGTAGGGCAGCGCCTGCGCCAGGATCTCGGCCTTCAGCGCCGGGGCGATGTTGGCGAGTTCAGGGTCGAGCGAGGTAGCAGGGTCGGGGGCGGCGGCAGCAAAAGCGGTCATGACGGTGACATCCGGATTGGGCGGGGTATGATGGAACGCCGAATGTCGCGCGCTGCACAAAGCAAGGCCGCCTTTTTTCGGCAGGCGCGATTTTACAAGAAAAGCCGGCGCGGTCCCGGGCGCAGCGCGTGTGCTCCACACGATCGTTGCCGGCGGCAGACCCCCGTGGGGAAACATGGCCATCGCACCCGAGCAGCTCGACGCCCTGCGCCCGCACCTGCTGCGCTTTGCGCAACTGCAGCTGCGCGATCCGGCACTGGCCGAGGACGTGGTCGCCGATACCGTCCTCGCTGTGCTGGAGCACCCCGAGCGTTTTGCCGGCAACGCCTCGCTCAAGACCTACTACCTCTGCACAGGGGTTATGACGGTTTGTCAGAGGTGGGTACAGGGTAGGCTTTGGCCAATTTTTTGCGGGCCGTTTCAGTAGAGAACATCCAGTTGATGCGAGTGCCGC
>CAKKOY010000232.1 GCA_919592095.1 Ralstonia syzygii subsp. syzygii
GACAATCTACGCAGCCAGCCGGATTGTTTACCGCGCCATCTGCCCAGACCGTTGCGCGTAAACGTCATCATGCCGCGCGCGGGCGACCGGATTTATGCAACAACGCCCGGCATTGAGCGCGCCATCGAAAATCTTCCAACGCATCTCGCTCTAAGCGAGCCGTGCCGCAGACCTGTATCTTGTAGAGAAACAGGTAGGTGCGGCCATGATCAATTCGCTTATCGTCGCCAACGTGATCGTCTTTGTCGCGGAGCTGTTCGCGGGGGACACGCTGCTGCGCAGCTTCGCGCTGTGGCCGCCGGGTGCCGCCGGCATCGGCGCGGACGGCGGGTTTTCTCCCTGGCAGCTGGTGACGTACGCATTCCTGCACGCCAGTGTTCCGCACCTGGTGTTCAACATGTTCGGGATGTTCATGTTCGGGCGGGATGTCGAGCGCGCACTGGGGCGTGCGCGCACCGGCGCGCTGTATCTGGCGAGTGTGCTGAGCGCGGCATTTACGCAGATGGCGGTGGTGGGGTTCTTCACTTTTCCGGCCGGCCCGATCGTGGGTGCTTCCGGAGGCGTATTCGGGCTGCTACTGGCATATGCCGTCCTGTTTCCAAGGCGGATGATCCTCCTGCTCATTCCGCCGATCCCGATGCCGGCGTGGCTGTTCGCCACGGTCTACGCGCTCGTCGAGCTGACGCTCGGCGTCAGCGGAAGCCACAGCGGCGTCGCGCATTTTGCCCATCTGGGCGGCATGGCGGGCAGTGGTGTCCTGCTGTGGCGGTGTTTTCGCGGGCGGGACGACGCGCGTTGAATGGCTCGGATGTTGTCCGGGTGGCGCGCTCCCGCTACATGTGGGATACCCGGCTCGACATCGCCTTCTGCGGCGTCGCGGCGCCTTCAGCGCGATAAGGCACTGAACCGCCCCGCCAGGAAATCCACGAACAGCCGGATGCGCGGCGACAACTGGTGGCGCTGGAGATAGACCGCATAGATATCCGCTTCCGGCGTCGCATAGTGCGGCAACACCTGCACCAGCTCGCCGCCGCGCAGATAGCGCTCGACATCCCACTCCGCGCGCATGACGATGCCGTGGCCCTCCAGGGCCCAGTTCACGGCGATCTCGCCGTCGTTGGTCGTCAGGTTGCCGCGCACGTGAATAGTCTCGGTGCGGCGCTTGGTGCCCTTGCCGGAGGTCAGGCGCCACACGCCGTAGGCATCGCTGCCCTGGCGGATGCCGATGCAGTTGTGCCGCGCGAGATCACCGGGCGTCAGCGGCGTGTCGTGCCGGCGCAGGTAATCGGGGGAGGCGCACAGCAGCCGACGGTTGGGCGCCACTTTCCTGGCGATGATGCGCGCATCGGGCGGCTCGCCGAAGCGGATGCAGACGTCAAAGGCATCCTCGTTCAGCGGCGGCGGGTCGGCGGAGAGCTGCAGCTGGACGTCGACCCCGGGATACTGCCTGACGTACTCCGAGATGGCCGGTGCGATGTGCCGGCGCCCGAACCCGAGCGTGGCGTTGACGCGCAGCAGCCCGCGCGGCCGGCCCTTGGCCTGTGTCTGCAACTGATCGAGATCGTCGATCTCGCCCAGGATGCGCCGCGCGTGCTCCAGGAACACCTCGCCTTCCGGTGTCAGGCTCATGCGCCGGGTGGTGCGCGTGACCAGCGGCATGCCGATGCGCGCTTCCATCTGTGCCAGGCGCTTGCTGACCGCCGGCGTGGTGATGCCGAGATTGCGCGCCGCCGCGCTCAGGCTGCCCGCCGTCGCCAGCGCGACGAAAAAGCCGAGTTCCCCGGGCTGGGTGCCGGAAGGGGTCATGGCTCCACTGTTAATCCGAGGTTAAGAATGGATTAACTTTAGAGCCGATCCGCAACCCTGTCCACGGCTGAGAATGGCGCGACACCGATAACCGATCCGATCAGGAGACAGGAGATGAAGACGTACCGTATCGCGACCATTCCCGGCGATGGCATTGGCAAGGAAGTCGTGCCGGCCGGACGTGACGTCATGGAAGCGCTCGCCGCCGCGGGCGCGGGCTTCCGCTTCGAATTCGAGAACTTCGACTGGGGCGGCGACTACTACCGCCGGCACGGCGCGATGATGCCGGAGGACGGCCTGGACGCCCTGCGCGGCAAGGACGCCATCCTGTTCGGCTCGGCCGGCGATGCGCAGATTCCCGATCACATCACGCTGTGGGGCCTGCGCCTGAAGATCTGCCAGGGCTTCGACCAGTACGCGAACGTGCGCCCCACGCGCATCCTGCCGGGCATCGACGCACCGCTCAAGCGCTGCGGCCCCAAGGATCTGGACTGGGTGATCGTGCGCGAGAACTCGGAGGGGGAATACGCGGGCGTGGGCGGCCGCGTGCACCAGGGCCATCCGATCGAAGCCGCCACCGACGTGTCGATGATGACGCGCGCCGGCGTCGAGCGCATCATGCGCTTCGCTTTCACGCTGGCGCAGTCGCGCCCGCGCAAGCTGCTGACCGTCATCACCAAGTCCAACGCGCAGCGCCACGCCATGGTGATGTGGGACGAGATCGCCGTGCAGGTGTCGAAGGAATTCCCCGACGTGAAGTGGGACAAGGAACTGGTCGATGCCGCGACCGCCCGCATGGTCAACCGGCCGGCCTCGCTCGACACTATCGTGGCGACCAACCTGCACGCCGACATCCTGAGCGACCTGGCGGCGGCGCTGGCCGGCAGCCTGGGCATTGCCCCGACCGGCAACATTGATCCGGAGCGCCGCTATCCGTCGATGTTCGAGCCGATCCACGGTTCGGCCTTCGACATCATGGGCAAGGGGCTGGCCAACCCGATCGGCACCTTCTGGTCGGTGGTGATGCTGCTCGAGCACCTGGGCGAACAGGCCGCCGCGCGCCGCGTGATGCAGGCCATCGAGGCGGTGACCGCGACCCCCGCGCTGCACACGCGCGATCTGGGCGGCAACGCCACCACGGCGCAGGTCACCCAGGCCGTCTGCGCGTTCGTGGCGGCGTCGCAGGCGCAGGCGGCGTGATCCCGTTGTAACCGTAGAACGCAGCGGCGCTCGTGCCGCCGCTGCCGCCTGCCTTCCAGACCAAGGGACCGGCCACCAGAGCCGGCCGGAAGCGCAGGCGCAGAAACATCACAGGAGACAGCCATGATTCGGAAGACGCTTGGCAAGCTGTATGTGCAGGTCCTGATCGGCGTTGCGGCGGGGATTGCACTAGTACCTCAGCACAGAGGTTATGACAGTTTGGGTAGGTTGTAGGACAGGCAAGCAGTTGTGGTCAACGAGCAGCTCAATGCTGCGAGCGATGCCTGCTTGCCGGCG
>CAKKOY010000233.1 GCA_919592095.1 Ralstonia syzygii subsp. syzygii
GGCAAGCAGGCATCGCTCGCAGCATTGAGCTGCTCGTTGACCACAACTGCTTGCCTGTCCTACAACCTACCCAAACTGTCATAACCTCTGTGCTGAGGTACTAGTGCAATCGATGCATCCTGTCGGTAAGCCTGAGCGAGCGCTTCATCCGCGCGCCGCCGCCGTTGCCAGATACGCGAGCACGCCGTGCCCGGCGGCGGCTCCACTCGCAAAACACGCCGTCAGCAGGTAGCCGCCCGTCGGGGCTTCCCAATCGAGCATCTCGCCCGCGCAGAACACGCCGGGCAAGCACGCGATCATCAGATTTGCATCGAGCGCTTCGAACGCGACACCGCCCGCGCTGCTGATCGCTTCGTCGATCGGCCGCGCGCGCGTGAGCCGCAGCGGCAGTGCCTTGATCGCTTGCGCAAGCTGCGCGAGATCGGCGAATGCGTCTTTCGACAGACATTCGCGCAGCAGCCCGAGCTTCACGCCCGTGATGTTCAACCTGCTCTGCAGATGACTCGACATCGAGCGAGCGCCGCGTGGCCGCATCAACGCATCGGCGACGCGTTGTGCACTCCAGCCGGGCGCCAGGTCGAGCCAGATCGTGATTTCGCCGCCGGCTTCGAGTGCATCGCGGATCGGCGCGGACAACGCATAAACCAGGCTGCCTTCGATGCCGCTCTGCGAGACGAGGAACTCGCCCTGGCGGAATTGCCGCGTGGCATCGTCGCCGGACGCGATGCCGATCGCGACGGACTTCACCGGCTGCCCCGCGAAGCGCTCCCGAAAATGCGCGCTCCAGTCGGCGTCGAACCCGCAGTTGGCGGGCTTGAGCGGCAGCACTTGCACGCCGCGTGCTTCCAGGCGCGGCACCCATGCGCCGTCGGAGCCGAGGCGCGGCCAGCTGCCGCCGCCCATCGCAAGCACCACGGCGTCGGCGTGCACGAGGCGCTCCCCGTCAGGGGTTTCGAAGCGCAGCGCCTCAGGTTGATCGGCCTGATCGGACGGTGCGGCGCTCCAACCGTCCCACCGGTGCCGCATATGCAACTTCACGCGGGCCTCGCGTAGCCGATGCAGCCACGCTCGCAGCAACGGCGCCGCTTTCATGTCGGTCGGAAACACCCGGCCCGAACTGCCGATGAACGTCTCGATCCCGAGCCCATGCACCCAGTCGCGCAGCGCGTCGGGGCTGAAGCGGTCGATGAGCGGCGCGAGTTGCTCGCGGCGTGCACGATAACGTCCGAGAAACGCGTCGAACGCTTCCGAGTGCGTGATGTTCATCCCGCCGATGCCCGCCAGCAGGAACTTGCGGCCAGCCGACGGCATGGAGTCGAACACCTCGACACGCACGCCTGCGCGAGACAGGACTTAGGCGGCCATCAGCCCGGCAGGGCCGGCGCCGATCACGGCGACCAGGGGAGCGTTGTGCGGTTCGGACATGCGGCGGCGGATCAGAGAGGGACGCTGTGGCGCCCGCCACGAGCGTCATGACGCGGAACGGGCGACGCTTGGGACGCACGAGCGGGGCGCTATTGTCCCATCCCGGCTTGGCTCGGGCAAACGAACAAGGTGGGCTTCAAGCGCATGAGTCATGCTGCCCATTGCGTTCACACGCGGTGACCAGACGTGGCCCGACACGCTTTTCGGTAAACTGGCGCCAGTGTTTCCGTTCTTGTTCTTCCATAGGCTGCCGCACGTATCGGTACGACTTGCCGCGAAGCGGCCTTGACGATGTCCAATAAAACCCACAAAATCCGCCCGAACCAGTCGATCGAGTTGCTGAAGGCGCTGCACATCCTGACGCGCGACGGCAAGATGAATCAGGACAGCCGCCGCAAGCTCAAGCAGGTCTATCACCTGTTCCAGTTCATCGAGCCGCTGCTCGACGACGTGCAGAAAGCGAAGGGACATGTATCGCTCGTCGATCATGGCGCGGGCAAGTCGTACCTCGGCTTCATCCTCTACGACCTGTTCTTCAAAGAGCAACCCGGCGACGGTGTTTCGCACATCTATGGCATCGAAACGCGCGAGGCGCTCGTGGCCAAGTCGACCGAACTCGCGGCGCAGCTCGGCTTCAAGGGGATGTCGTTTCTGAACTTGTCGGTGGCGGAATCGATCACGTCGGAGCGTCTACCGCCTGCCGTCGACGTCGTTACCGCGCTGCACGCGTGCAACACCGCCACCGACGATGCGATCCGCTTCGCGCTCGAAAAGCATGCGCAGTACATCGTGCTCGTGCCATGCTGCCAGGCGGAGGTCGCCGGCGTGTTGCGCCGGAACAAGGGCAAATCGCTCGGCAATGCGTTGACGGAAATCTGGCGTCATCCGCTGCATACGCGCGAATTCGGCAGCCAGGTCACAAACGTGCTGCGCTGCCTGCAGCTCGAAGCCCACGGCTATCAGGTGAGCGTGACGGAGCTCGTCGGCTGGGAGCATTCGATGAAAAACGAACTGATCGTTGCACAGTACAAAGACCTGCCTCGGCGGCGTCCGACTGAGCGGCTCGCTGAAGTGCTCAGCACGCTCGGGCTCGAAGAACTGGGCGAGCGCTTCTTTGCGCCGGCCTGATGGAATCGAGCCGAGCCGCACGGTCATGCGTCGCGCGGCTCGTTGCTCCTGCCATCGCAAAACTGACGCATACGATCCCGAAGGATGCTGCAGTCGAGTTTGCCCCTTCGATGCAAGGAACGCCTGACCCTACACCAGGAAACAGTACCGCAGAGAAGTAGAGAATCCGGCATGATTTTCATGCATTGAAAAGAAAGACATGCCATGAAGACGAGCAAGTTCACCGAGGCGCAGATAGCGTTCGCACTGAAGCAAGCGGAGCTGCGCCGGATGCTGCAACTCGAGGAAGAGAACGCGAAGCTCAAGCGGTTGGTGGCGGACCTGAGCCTGGACAAGGCCATGCTGCAGGACGTGCTGTCAAAAAAGCTCTGAAGCCTTCCCGCAAGCGCACGCTGGTTGACGAGTTGCGTGACCGCTATCGTGTGAGCCTGACCAAGGCTTGCGCGTTGTTTCACATGTCGCGCTCGTTGTACGGGTATCGGTCGGTTGCCCGCGACTCGTCGGCATTGCTTGCACGGGCGTTGTTGCATAAATCGACTTTGAAGTCGAAGCCATCCCTGTGAGGCGTAATTCAGTCGACGCGGACGGACTGCGGGCGGGCAAGCGCAGCCATGCGGTTGAGCAC
>CAKKOY010000234.1 GCA_919592095.1 Ralstonia syzygii subsp. syzygii
CGACAATCTACGCAGCCAGACGGATTGTTTACCGCGCCATCTGCCCAGACCGTTGCGCGTAAACGTCATCATGCCGCGCGCGGGCGACCGGATTTATGCAACAACGCCCACTGACGGCACCGCGACTTACGCGGCGCCCTCGCCCGATTCCGACCGCATGCACGCATGCATTGTTAACAAAATTAAAATGACAATTTCATCAAGTGAAATACAAAACTATCACGACAAATCGAGCGCACGTGCATGGCAATTCACAACAAATCTCACAACGCGATATCGAGGGGGCTGGCGGTACAGCTCGGAGCCGCGGCGCGACCCGGCCGGACAAAGCGCGCATGGGCGCCTGTCCAGCCCTGGACGCATCCGGAATGACATTCAAAGCGGCGTTCGGCTCAACACCGGAATCACCTGGGCGCCGAACAGGCGATAAGACGCCTGGATGGCGTCGCGGTCGTCGTGATTGCCGGCGAAGAAGCCGATGATGTTGCCGGCGCCGGTCTCGCGCATCTGGTGCACGATCTCTTCGGTCACCGACCGCGGTGTCCCGGCGATGGTGTCCTCGGCCAGGATGGACGGCATCTTCTCGCGGGCCGAGGCGGCCTGCTCCAGGGCCTCGGACGCACTGTCCGCCACGAACACGCAGCGCCGCAGGGCCAGTTTTCCGGCGCAGTCACGCGCGTCGCACGCCGACACCGCATCGCGATAGCTGTCGAACAGCGCCTTGACCTAGCTGGTCGGCAGGAAGCCGGTGCAGGCGCCGTAGCCCCGTGCCGCGACCTCCCTTGCGGATGCCGCGCTCCGCACGGTACCCCACACCGGCGGCCGCGGCTGCTGGAGCGGACGCGGCAACACCGGCAGGCAGTCGAACGACCAGTACCGGCGCTGATGCGACAGCGTCGGCTCGGCCCATGCCTTATCGAGAATGTCGAGCGCCTCGTCGAACATGGGGCTGACGTCCTCGGCGGCGCCCCCCACCGCTTCGGCTTCCTGGGGGCTCGATCCGCGTGCCACCCCGATTTCGAGCCGTCCCTGGCTCAGGTGGTCGAGCATGCCCACATATTCCAGGAAGCGCCAAGGCTGCCACAGCGGCAGCACCCAGCCGAGCACACCGATGCGCAGCACGGTGGTCCGGGCCGCCACCGCGGCTGCCAGCACGGCCGGAGACGGACTGACGCGCACGCCGCTGAAGTGGTGCTCGCTGAAGAAGATGCCGTGGAAGCCCAGGGCCTCTGCGTCGGTCCACGTGTTCAGCCGCCAGCCGAGTTCGTGCTGAAACGCGACGGCGTCGAACATGCCGGCGTCGGCGCAGGTCGAGACGTTGACCTGCTCGAATATCCATGACTTGATCATTTGTGGTTTCCTTTTCGCTATAAGAAGGTCAATCCACCGAGGCAGTCAGCTGTCCGTTCCGTAAGCGATTGCCCGGGATACGCATACTGAGCAGACACTTGCCCGCATGCCTCGACTGACTTCGCCAGATGCGCGATGTTTTCGCCTCGGCTGTCGGCACGAACGGAACACCAATGCCGCGCAGCCGCATGGCAAACCGGTCGCCGCTCCCTTGCGATCGGGCCTGCAAGCACGCAGGCAGTGGCGTTCACGCCGGCCGCACGGCCCGTTCGCCGGCACGGCCGGACAACGGTCATATGCGGCGTTGTCATCACTTCATCATCTGGGGCCGCGATGCTACACGCGAACCCACTGATGGAGACTCCACATGCGTCTTTTCGGATCGGCCGGCCGCCTGCGCAGCCTGCTCTGCGCGGTCGCCTTCGGGCTCGCGCTCACCAGCCCGGCCCACGCGCTGGACATCGAATACACCTCGACCAGCAAGCTCAACAACGTCACGCTGGCGGGCTCGCACAACACCTACGACAAGAAGAGCAACTTCGAGTACCTCTCCTACGCGCTGGACAAGGTGCAGGTCATCGAGCTCGATGTGTGGGCCGCGGCGGCAAGTGGTATGTGTCGCACAGCAGCCCGCTGGGCAACGTCAACAACTGCCCCAGGAGCGGCGTCATCGGCGCCGATCGCAATCAGGACCTGCGCAGCTGGCACGACAGCCATCCGCAACACGAGCTCGTCATCGTCAAGATGGAGCTCAAGGCGGGCCTGCTCAATTCGCCGTCCAGCCTGGACGATCTCATCAGCGACATCTCGGGCGGCGGCGCCGCAGCGCGCATTCCCGCCACGTGGGTCTTCAAGCCGTCCGACCTGATGTGCTTCCACGCACCGGCCTGCACGCGCCGGTACGCCACGCCCGAAGAGGCGGCCCGCGCCGGCAACTGGCCGACGCTGCAGTCGCTGCGCGGCAAGTTCATGTTCATGATGGTGCCCGGCACGGTGTCGGACAGCGGTCCGCGCACCTACGCGGCGGCACTGCGCACGGGCCAAGCGCAGATCGTGTTCCCGGCGGTCTTCGCCAACGCGAACACCGCCTCCGCCGACCCGAGCCTGTCGTACTACAGCGGCGACGATGCGGCCAGCCGCCCGTGGAACGTGGTCTTCGACATGCAGTCGGGCGTGCTCGATAGCGGCAGCGTACCCACCAGCGTGACCAGTTGGATGGCGCAGAACAACTTCCTCATCTTCGTCAGCGATTCCACCCCGGGCGGCTCGCCGGTGGACGTGACCGCGGGCCGCGCACGCCTGCGCTCGCTGAGCCAGAGCTACCGCGCCAACGTCATCGACACCGACCAGGAAACCACCGGCATTCCGTTCGCGTTCGATCGGCCCTGAGCGCGCACGTGGCGTGCCGGCTCGATCCATGGGTTGCGCATATGGAAACCATCCTTCGGAAGGCATTGACATAAGCCTTGCCGGCTGCAAGCGTTGAGGGTGTTCGCCAACCAATGGCCGGACCGCGTGCTGAGCTTCGCGAACATCGAAGGCAACATCGCGCCGGAGGACGGCTTTCTCAGCCGGCAGATCGTGGACTATCCCGAGGCGGACGCCGGGCGCTTTCGATGCGTTCATCGAGCGGACCCGGCACGCGCCGGCCTAATACTACAGCCGTAGCTCAAAATGGCGGAGCACATCCCCGCGCCCGGTAGTGACACTACTGAGCGCGCCACTGATGCGCGCGCCGCCATCGCGACCATGCCAGCACCTGCTCGATTGACTGACGCGCACGCCAAGCCAAACCGCACAGCAAGCGCCGAATCTCTTGCAG
>CAKKOY010000235.1 GCA_919592095.1 Ralstonia syzygii subsp. syzygii
GTGCTCAACCGCATGGCTGCGCTTGCCCGCCCGCAGTCCGTCCGCGTCGACTGAATTACGCCTCACAGGGATGGCTTCGACTTCAAAGTCGATTTATGCAACAACGCCCCGGGGCGGTGATCGTGCTGGCCAAGCGCTCGATTGTCGATGTGCCGACGGTGCTGCTGGCCTTGGCCACTGTCGCGCTGCTGCTGAAGTTCAAGAAGCTGTCGGAGCCGGTCATCGTGGCTGGGGCCGCCTTGATTGGCCTGGCGGTGTATCCGCTGCTGCATCACTGACACGGAGGCTGCCATGCAATGGATCACGCGCGAGCGCCCCAAGATCGACCGGATCGCCTGCCCGTGGCTGATCGCCCGCTTCATCGACGAGACGCCCGATTTTCTGTACGTGCCGCCCGGCGACGTGCTGCGCATCGCCAATGAGACCGGGGCCATCCCGTACGACATTCCCGGCGTGGAGCTCTCGCACGTCGGCGAGCGGTGCAGCTTCGACGCGTTCCTCGACAAGTACCGCCTGGGCAATGATCCGGCCTTGCAGCAACTGGCCAGCATCGTGCGCGGCGCGGATACGTCCCGGTTGGATCTGACGCCGCAGTCCAGCGGGCTGTACGCTATCTCGCTGGGCTTGTCGCACATGTTTGCCGACGACCACGTCATGCTCGAATACGGCTGGGTGATGTACGACGCGCTCTATGCTTGGTGCAAGCATTGCCAGGCGGAGACGCATCGCTGGCCACCGCAGTTGCCGGCATGAGGTTTGTTCTCGCAGGAGCGAAAGGATTGCGTGACCGCTCCCAAGGCCCCAATGCTGAGCCGTAAGCTGTAGTAGCGGCGCGTACGCGCCGTAAGCCCACAGTTCCGTCGTATCACGGATGGGAGAGGGGAACCTGCCGGCGGCACGTCGCTGAAACCCCTGACGCCGAAAGCCGCAGCCGTTGAATTCGACGCCAACGCGTGCCAGGTGCCGGCGGAACCCGCCTCCCCAAGGTCAATTGCCGCCGACCGCGCGCAACGTCCAGACGGTTGCCGCATTCGTGTTGTCGTTCACCGCCGCGAATTGCAACTGGCCGCTGTCGCTCAGTCCAAATGCGAGGCCGAATGCGGAGCCAGCTGTCGGATCGACCTGCATCTGCGCGACGAAACGTCCCTCGGGCGTGAACTCGACGATTTCGCTCGATTGATTCGGATCAGGGTTAATCGCGTCGCCGTTTGCGGTCACCAGATCTCCATTCGGCGCAAGTGCCAATGCCAAGGGCCCGTGAAGGTGGGTACTGTCTTGATAGATCATCCTTCCCGGTCCATGGTCGCGCGTGAGCGCCGCAGCGCGCGATACTGCGAACACCGCATTGTCGTTGGTTGATGCGACATAAAGCACATCGTGGGCCGTGTCATAGGCCAGTCCTGTTGGGCCGACAACGAGCGCTGCGGGATCGGGTCGGTGCGCGTAGCCCGACGCAACGATATGCGAGCTGTTCAAGAGCGTCGCGCCGCCCGCGCCAATGTTGAGATCGATCCTTGCCACCGTTCCGTTTAACACGTTCGATACGAACGCCGTGACCTGCGGGCCCTTATCGGTGATGACGGTCATGTCCCACGGACCGTCCAGGAGGGTTCGATCTTTCAGCTCGCTGAGAAGCGCTCCTTGGGGGGGGGATGACCAATAACAAGCCGGTTGAGGTAATGGCGGTGCCATTCGTCGTCGGAAGATTGCCGACCAGCACATACCCGCTCTTCAGCACGGCCAGTGCGGTGGTGAGCCCCAGATTCTGCCCCTGGAAAAAGGTGACTGGGTTGCCGTCGGTCACAAGCTTCACGATGGTTGTTCCCGTGCCTTGTTTGTTGGAGGCGGCGTTGAAATTGGACACCACGACATCCCCCGGCTGCAGTGCGCTCCCCGCTGGTACGCCGGCAGGCACGAAAGCATGCCGTATGGATTGAGGTCACCGTTGGTCGGAACGGTCGACGCGACCGTGGATGTTGGTGGAATGATCGGCTTTTCGTCTGCAAGGGAGGATCCCAACGACAGTACAACGAGGCCGATGCCACATAGGACGCCGCGCAGATGCCGGGGCACGAACTGGGTTGGGGGTGGGACTTTGGGCGGGGGGGATCATCCGCGTGAGTGGTTCGAAGGCAGACAGCTGACGCGAGGTTTTCATTGGGCACCTCCTTCTTTTTGCAGAACACCCCGGCCGCGTGGGCGGCTGGGGAACGCTCTGAGCGTCTGCAAGGCTTCAACGCGAAAAACCACCGAGGCAAACGTTGCAGGCGCCTCACGGATTCCCTGAACTATCCGCTGCGCATTCGGAGTGTGACCCACCTCTGCGCATTGAATGTGCCCAGGGCGATAGCCGTCTCCGCATAGAGGCGACTGTGATTCAGTCTAGTTGATGGGGCCTATCTATTGGGCCCGATGTCGACGTTGACGGAGGGCGCAGACCAGCGTCCAGAAGGTTCACCGGATTGACCGTGGAGAAGAAGCACACATGATTGCCGTGGCGCGCGATGCCCGATATGCCCAGCGTCGTTGCAAGGTGCATCTTGCCCGTACCGGTGCCGCCGATGAACACGACGTTGCGCGCAGCCTCGGTGGAAGCGAGATCAGCCAGCTCGAAGATCAGATTGCGATTGCCCTTCGACTGGCTGATGCGCCAGTAGAGCATGCAGACTTGATGCGTCTGCCGCAATGACTTCGTCGAACGTCATGGCGAAGGTGACGGGGCGGGTTGTCGCGCGAATCGTCAGATTGCCTGTCAAGAGCCGGTCGTCGTGCCCGTGCGGCTGAACGGTGTGCTGCCAAAATGAATGGCCGGGTAGCGCGCCACGTCCAGCATGTCGACGCCTTTGACGAGCCGACGACGAACGGCACGTTCGCTTCGAGGCTCTCCGCATCGATCGTCACGGTGACGCGGCTGCCGATAAGGCCATCGTCGATCCCTTCAAGCGGCGCGCATCCGGCGGACGCGCATCGTGAGATGTGCGTGCCAGCAATTCTCGATGTCGAACGTGACGCCTGAACGGCCAGGATCGAGCTGATACTGCCCAGTACTACAGCCGTACTTATCGCCTATGATGTTGTCCATGTGAGATGAGACGATCATGGTCCGATGCAAGGAACGGTGAGTGGCTGGGAGAGAGAGCTGGAAGGGTTGCACGAACGGCAGGGGATGCT
>CAKKOY010000236.1 GCA_919592095.1 Ralstonia syzygii subsp. syzygii
CCGCCGGCAAGCAGGCATCGCTCGCAGCATTGAGCTGCTCGTTGACCACAACTGCTTGCCTGTCCTACAACCTACCCAAACTGTCATAACCTCTGTGCTGAGGTACTAGGAGTCCTTGATGACCACTACGCATCTTTCCGCGCTGGCCGATCCGCTGCGGCTGTATGACGAAGTCTTCGGCTCGCGGCTGCTGCTGGGCACCGCGCGCTATCCGTCGCCGCAATCGCTGGACGACGCGGTGCGCGCGTGCGGCCCGGCCATGCTGACCGTGGCGCTGCGCCGCCAGAGCGCCGGTTCGCCCGAAGGCGGCGCGGGCTTCTGGAAAATGCTGCGCGCGCTGGGCGTGCCCGTGCTGCCCAACACCGCCGGCTGCTATTCCGCCGACGAGGCCTACACCCTCGCACAGATGTCGCGCGAGGTGTTCGAGACCGGCTGGATCAAGCTCGAAGTCATCGGCGACGACTACACGCTGCAGCCCGACACGCTGGCATTGCCGGCGGCGGCCGAACGCCTGATCCGCGACGGCTTCAAGGTGCTGCCGTACTGCACCGAAGACCTCGTGCTGTGCCGCCGCCTGCTCGACGTCGGCTGCCAGGCGCTGATGCCGTGGGCCGCCCCCATCGGCACCGGGCGCGGGCCCACCAACCCGTACGGCCTGCGCCTGCTGCGCGAGCGCCTGCCCGAGGTGCCGCTGATCGTCGATGCCGGCCTGGGCGTGCCGTCGCACGCCACGCAGGTGATGGAGTGGGGCTACGACGCCGTGCTGCTCAACACCGCGGTTGCGCAGGCCGGCGATCCGGTGGCGATGGCGCGCGCGTTTGCAATGGCCACGCAGGCCGGGCGCCTGGGGCGGCTGTCGGGCCCGATGCCGGAGCGCGATGTCGCGCAGGCGAGCACGCCGGTGGTCGGCCTGCCGTTCTGGCATGCCGGGGAGAAGAGCGCATGAGCGCATCCGCCCTGCGCTTTGCCGCCGCGTGGCCGGATGCCGCCGCGCTGGCCGGCCGCATCATCGATCGCCACGCCGATGCCTTCGGCCGCGCGCCGCACGCCTGGAGCGTGACCGACCGCGCCGATGAGGCCACGACCGCCGCGACGGTCCTGCTGACCGCCGACCGCGCGCAAGCCGAACGCGCCCGCGCCGCCGGCGCCGGGGTCGTGCTGACCGAAACGCGCCACGGCGAGCGCATCGACACCGTGCACGACCGCCTCGGCACGTACCGCTTCGCCTCCACGGCGACAGGCGAGGCGTTCGGCGAACGCTTCGTCGCCATGTTCGGCGCCGCGCTGGCGCTGGCCTTCGAACCGCGCGATGCCCTGTGCGTCGCGCGTGCCTGGATCGCCGAGGCCCCTGCCGATGCGCTGGCGTGGCCCGCCCGCTTCGACACCCTGCCCCGCGTACTCGAACCTGCGCTGCCGTGCGCAGCCTCGCCGGACCTCGCCTTTGCGCCTTGCCCGACTCAGCTCGGCGTCTATGCCGTGGTGCCGGATGCGGCATGGGTCGAGCGCCTCGTCGCGCTCAAGGTGCCGACCGTGCAGTTGCGCGTCAAGTCGGACAACGCGCAAGCCGTGGCCGAGCAGGTGCGCCGCGCCGCGGCAGCCGCGCACGGCAGCCAGACACGCCTGTTCATCAACGACCACTGGCGGGTGGCGCTGGACGTGCATGCGCAGACGCCCGACAGCGGCCTCTATGGCATCCACCTCGGCCAGGAAGACATCGACGACGCGGACCTCGCGGCCATCCGCGCGGCCGGCCTGCGCCTTGGCATCAGCACGCACGGCTACGCCGAGATGCTGCGCGTCGCCCCGCTGAACCCGAGCTACCTCGCACTGGGCGCGGTCTTCGCCACGCCCACCAAGACCATGCCAACCGTGCCGCAGGGCCTGGGCCGGCTGTTCGCCTATGCCGCTGCGATGCGCACGCGCGTACCGGCACCGCCGCTCGTCGCCATCGGCGGCATCGACCTGGCGGCGATGCCGCGCGTGCTGGAGAGCGGCGTCGGCTGCGTGGCCGTGGTGCGCGCCATCACCCAGGCGGGGGATGTGCCCGCCGCCGTGCAAGCGCTGCAGGCGGCGCACATGCGCGCCTGAGCGCCGCCCGCGCCACGTCCCACGGGCCTCGTCGCGCAACGGTCATCCGCCTGACCTATCCTGTTGGATGCGCCGCTGCAGCGGTCGTTGCAGCGACGCATCCCCAATCACGCTGCAGGAGACAGACATGGCGGTCAAACCCATCCCCGAGGGTTACCACAGCGTCACCCCGTACCTGAGCATCAAAGACGCCGACAAGGCCCTCGATTTCTACAAGAAGGCCTTCGGTGCCACCGAGATCATGCGCATGGCCGGCCCGAACGGCACCATCGCCCACGCCGAGATCCGCATCGGCGATTCACCGGTCATGATGGCCGACGAAATCCCCAACATGAGCTGTGCCAGCCACGACACGCTGCAAAGCACGTCGGTCGGCCTGATGATCTATGTGAAGGATGTCGATACCGTCTTCGCCAACGCCATCAAGACAGGCGCCACCGAAGTGCGCCCGGTGCAGAACCAGTTCTACGGCGACCGCTCCGGCACGCTGAAGGACCCGTTCGGCCACGTGTGGACCATCTCGACCCACGTGGAAGACGTGGCGCCGGATGAGATGCAACGGCGCATGGACAAGTGGACGCAGGAGCAGGCGGGCGCTACGGCCTGATGTTCCAGCACGGCACGCATTGACTTAAGCGCGGGCGCATGGCTCGCGCTTCTTTTTGGGGAAATGGCCGGCGTGCAGCGAGAAATCCGAGAGGGGCGCCAAAAGCCCCTCATGCTGAAACGTCAGCCGCTTCGAGTTTCCTCGCTACTGTTAGAAGGTATGCTCCGCACGCTACAACCGACTCTTGCGGGATGTCTTCGTAGGCTCGTTGGCACCGGCTTCGGAAATAAATATGGAGGTGGTTTGTCCGATTTCGGAGGCGTTGTTGCATAAATCCGGTCGCCCGCGCGCGGCATGATGACGTTTACGCGCAACGGTCTGGGCAGATGGCGCGGTAAACAATCCGTCTGGCTGCGTAGATTGTCG
>CAKKOY010000237.1 GCA_919592095.1 Ralstonia syzygii subsp. syzygii
GCTCGCATCAACTGGATGTTCTCTACTGAAACGGCTCGCAAAAAATTGGCCAAAGCCTACCCTGTAACCACCTCTGACAAACCGTCATAACCCCTGTGCAGAGGTACTAGCACGATGCGCGGCGGGGGCAGGTCCAGCGTCGCCAGTTCCGCGGCCAGTTGCCTGCCCGCGTCGGTCCGGTCGCGGAAGTTGGCGGACATGGCCGTGTCACCAAACGGTCGGACTAGGTGAAGGCGCGGGCCGAACCGCTGCGCGCCCACCTGCGGATGCGCAGCGCGGCACCGACCAGCGCAACGCCCCAGACCAGCGCCCACGCGCCGATCCACCAGAGCACCGCCAGCACCCCGGCCTGCGGCTGCCACAGCAGCCAGATCGCCAGCAGCACGCTGATCGCGCCCGCCGCGATCAGCCACCACTCGCCGGTGAGCTCTTCGCGCAGGCGCACGGCCACGATGATCTGCAGGACCCCGTGGGCCAGCAGCCACGCCGCGATATAGAACAGCAGGGCCAGTGCCGTGACGGCCGGGCTGAATAGCGTCAGCGCGCCCACCGCGACGCCCAGCAAGCTTTGCAGCAGCAGCGGCCAGCGGTCCGGCGCGGAACGATGGTTGCCGAGCGCGGTGACCAGCAGCAAGACGCCCTCGACCAGCGCATAGGCCCCGAACACGAGAATCAGGGCGGCCAGCGTCGCGGCCGGCACCACGAATGCACCGATGCCGATCGCAATGGCACAGACGCCGCGCAAGGCCAGCACCCACCACAGTTTGGAAAGCACGTGCAGCATCCGTGATGCCTCCTCGAAGTGACATGCCGTGAAATGAAAAGCGATCGCGCACCGGCCCGGCGTGCGATCGCTGCTGTCTTCAAGTTAGTGCAAGATGCCGTGCCCCTCAATCGCATCACGGCGGCAGAGGTGCGATGCGTCACTTTCCCGTGGCGTGCATGGGGGGTGTGCCGTGGTCGTTGCATGGTTTGCCACGGCGGCCGGCCGATGCCGGCATTCGGGTACGGAACGGCTCGCGTTCTATGCCAGCCGCGCAACGCCCAGCATCATGCCCAGCCCGATCAGGATCGCGCCGATGACGCGGTCCACCAAGCGCTGCCGTGCCAGCAGTGCATGGCGCAGGGTGCCGGAAGTTAACACGGTGGCGACCAGCGCGAACCACACCGCATGCGCCGCCGACATGAACAGTCCGTAGCCGAACTGTGCCGCCTGCGGGGTTCCGGGATGCACCACTTGCGTGTACGTGCTGACGACGAACAGCGTGGTCTTCGGATTGAGCGCGTTGGTCAGCAGGCCCGTGCGCAGGGCGGCCCAGGTGGCGAGCGTGGCGGGTCCGTCCGCCGGTTCATTGCCCGACGGCATGGCGTTGGCGGTCAGCGTCTTCCATCCGATCCCTATCAGATAGGCGGCGCCCGCCAGTTTGATCGCACCGAGGAGCATTGGCGCATAGGCCATCAGCACGGCCACGCCGAACATCGTATAGAAGACGTGCACCTGCACGCCCAGCGCGATGCCCATGGCGCACCACAGCCCGGCGCGCCGGCCGTGCAGCAGGCTGTTGCGCGTGACCATGGCGAAATCCGGGCCGGGGCTGATCACGGCAAGCAGGGTGATGACGGCAACTGCCAGCAACTCGGTCATGTGTGTGCGCTCGCATCGCGTGGTGGGGATGCAGCGGATTCTGCGAGAAAGCCGCCGCCGCGAAAATCGATTTATGATGCGCGCTTTCCGTGAGAAAAACTGACAGATGGCGTTGCCACCGCTCAACACCCTGCGCGGCACGGCAGCTTTGTGCGCGCGGCACAGGAGCTGCACGTCACGCATGGCGCCGTGAGCCGGCAGATCCGCCAGCTGGAACAGGCGCTGGGCGTGCCGCTGTTCGAGCGCCGCAACCGCGCCGTCTTCCTGACCGCCGCCGGCGAACAGCTGCGCGGCACGGCGGCCGATGTGTTCGCCCTGCTCACAGACACGTTCGACCGTATTGCCCGCCGTGCGACAGCCGCCGCGCTGGTGGTGTCCTGCGAACCGACGCTGGCGATGCGCTGGCTGATTCAACGGCTGGCACGCTTCCAGGCGCGCTGCCCGGCCGTGCAGGTCCACCTGTTCACGGCGGGCGGCCCGATCGATTTCAACCGGACCGGCGTCGATGTCGCCTTGCGGCGCAACGATTTTCCGTGGCCGGCCCATGTGCATGCAGCGCAGGTGTGTGAGGAATGGATCGGGCCGGCCCATGCGCCGCAGGCGGACGCGCCGGCACGTCGCCGGCTGTTGCATACCGCGACCCGCCCGGATGCCTGGCAGACCTGGTGGCGCGTGAGCGGCACACTGCGCTCGCGTGGCCGTAGCCAGGAGGCCCGGTACGAGCACTTCTACCTGAGCCTGCAGGCGGCGCTGGCCGGGCAGGGCACCGCCATCGCCTCCAAATTGATGGCCGGGGACGATCTGGCCAATGGCCGGCTGGAGGCTCCGGAGGGATTTCTGCGGGACGGTTCCGCTTATTGCCTGCTGGCGCCGGTGCCGATCGAACCCTCCAGCCCGGCCGGCATGTGGCTGGCGTGGCTGCGGGAAGAAACCGCGGCCACGCTGGCGGGGTGAGGATCAGGCCGCGGCATGCCCGCCGGCGCGGTGGCCGGCCAGGAGCGCACGGATACTGGTGAGGTAAGCCTCGCCGACGGCCCGGTTGGTGGCGCCCGATACATGCCTGCGCGGCGGCGGCACCAGGCCCAGCGCGCGGCAGACAGCCGAGGCATAGGGCTTGCCGTGCCCCTGCATACGCAATACCACTTCGCACAGGGCTTGTTCACCGAGGCGTTCACGCAGCCACGCCACGGTCTGGTGGTCGTATGCGTTCTCGATGCGGATCAGGTCGTCCATGATGGCGGTGACTGTATATATGTGTGGGGTATCCACTTAGCTCCACCAGCCCAGGATAACTGGATGGATATGCAGTATCCGTATGCTACACCGTCTCAGCGCGGTGCACTACATCCGCATACGTCACAGGGCCA
>CAKKOY010000238.1 GCA_919592095.1 Ralstonia syzygii subsp. syzygii
CGACAATCTACGCAGCCAGACGGATTGTTTACCGCGCCATCTGCCCAGACCGTTGCGCGTAAACGTCATCATGCCGCGCGCGGGCGACCGGATTTATGCAACAACGCCGCGAGCATGGTGAATCCTGAAGGTGAATGCGCGGGGTGAAGCGCGTTCGAGGTCCGTCTATTTGGTGTGGCCAAGAAAACCGCTCAACAAAGCGAGCGCAGAGGATGGCATCGGCGAGATTGAGCAGGGCCATGTGGAAGTCGAGCCGATGCTCGAAGCGGATGCGCGGCTTGCCAAAGCGGCGGGCGGGTCTTGCCCGTGCAGGTGCTTGATTGAGCAGGTTTCCTGCGCATGCCCGGCCGGGTTCCTTCATTGGTCGACCGGTCGGACGGTTTATAATCGATCCATCCCCAGCGCGGGGCCGCATGGCGCCGCGTGCACATCGATCGAATGCGGTTGGAGGAGACCATGTACACCCAAAGCCTGGACCTTCCAGGCGGCGTGCCCACCGAGCAGGAGCTGGCCGCCGCCAGCCGGGACGAAGCCGCGCTGCAGACACGCTTCGATGCCCGCATCGCCGCCGACCAGAAGATCGAGCCGCAGGACTGGATGCCCGCGCCGTACCGCAAGACGCTGCTGCGGCAGATTTCGCAGCACGCGCACTCCGAGGTGGTGGGCATGCTGCCCGAGGGCAACTGGATCAGCCGGGCGCCGTCGCTCAAGCGCAAGGCGATCCTGGTGGCCAAGGTGCAGGACGAAGCCGGCCACGGCCTCTACCTTTATTCCGCGGCGGAGACGCTCGGCAGCTCGCGCGACGAGATGATCGATGCGCTGCACGCGGGCCGCGCCAAATACTCGTCCATCTTCAATTACCCGACGCTGTCGTGGGCGGACGTGGGCGTGATCGGCTGGCTGGTCGACGGCGCGGCCATCATGAACCAGGTGCCGCTGTGCCGGTGCTCGTATGGGCCGTATGCGCGCGCCATGATCCGCATCTGCAAGGAGGAATCGTTCCACCAGCGCCAGGGCTTCGAATCGCTGCTGACCATGATGCGCGGCACCCGGGCCCAGCGCGACCTGGTGCAGGACGCCGTCAACCGCTGGTGGTTCCCGGTGCTGATGATGTTCGGCCCGCCCGACAACGCCTCGCCCAACAGCGCGCAGACCATGGCCTGGGGCATCAAGCGCATTTCCAATGACGACCTGCGCCAGCGCTTCATCGACGCCACCGTCGAGCAGGCGCGCGTGCTGGGCGTGACGCTGCCCGACCCCGGCCTCCGGTGGAACGCCGCGCGCGGCCACTACGATTGCTCGCCGCTGGATTGGACCGAGTTCAAGCGGGTGCTGGACGGCCACGGGCCGTGCAACCGCGAACGCCTGGCCACGCGCCAACGCGCGCATGACGAGGGCGAATGGGTGCGCGAAGCCGCGCTCGCCCATGCCCGCAAACGCGCGGCGCACAACGCCACACCGGCCGCACCGGCCGCCCCGACCGCCCCGACCGAGCAAGCCGCCTGAAGGAGCGTGCGATGGATCAACACGAATGGCCGCTGTGGGAGCTGTTCATCCGCAGCAAGCAGGGCCTGGAGCACAAGCATTGCGGCAGCCTGCACGCTGCCGACGCCAGGCAGGCGCTGCAGATGGCGCGCGACGTCTACACGCGCCGGCAGGAGGGCATCTCGATCTGGGTCGTGCCGTCGGCGGCCATCACCGCCAGCGAGCCCGACGACAAACCGATGCTGTTCGACCCGATGGCCGACAATATCTACCGGCACCCGACGTTCTACCGCCTGCCGGACGAAGTCAACCACATGTGAACGATGGCGATGCAGTCCACCAACGATGCCCACCTGCGCTACGTGCTGCGGCTGGCCGACAGCGCGCTCATCCTCGGCCAGCGCAATGCCGAATGGACCGGCCATTGCCCCGTGCTGGAGGAGGACATCGCGCTGTCCAACCTGAGCCTGGACCTGATCGGCCAGGCCCGGCTGCTCTACACGCACGCCGGCCGGCTCGAAGGCGCGCTGACCGGCATGCCGCGCAATGAGGACGATTACGCCTACTGGCGCGACGAGCCGGCCTTCCGCAACTACACGCTGCTGGAACTGCCGCACGCCGGCCCGCTGTGCGGCACGGCCGCCAGCCGCCGCGACTATGCCGTCACCATCGTGCGCCACTTCCTCTATGCCGCGCTGATGGTGCCGCTGTGGGAAGCGCTGGCCGCATCCGCCGATGCGGAGCTCGCGGCCATCGCCGCCAAGTCGGTCAAGGAGATGCGCTACCACCTCGCCCACACGCGCGACTGGCTGGTGCGCTTCGGCGACGGCACCGCGGAATCGCATGCCCGTGCACAGGCCGAGCTCGACTGGCTGATGCCCTACACCAACGAGTTCTTCGCGACCGATGAGGTCGAGGATGCCGTGGCCGATGCCTGCATCGGCGTGCGTCCTGCCCAGGTGCGCGGCACGTGGGCAGCCACCGTGCGCGATACGCTCGACGAGGCCACGCTGACGTGGCCGGAAGCCGGCCCCTACGTCAGTACCGGCAAGCACGGCATCCATTCCGAGCACATGGGCTACCTGCTGGCGGAAATGCAGGGACTGGCCCGCCAGTTTCCGGGGGCAACGTGGTAGCCGGATACGCATTCCCCACCCAGGCCGATGCGCAGGCGGATACCGCCAGGCTCGCGCGCGCACGGGCCGCGCTCGATACGGTGACGGACCCGGAGATCCCCGTCGTCTCCATCGCCGAGCTGGGCATCCTGCGCGACGTGCGCATCGATGAGGCCGGCACGCTGGCGGTGACGATCACGCCCACGTATTCCGGCTGCCCGGCCATGGACCAGATTGCCGATGACGTGACCCGCGCGCTGCAAGCGGCCGGCGTGGGTGCGTTCCGCGTGCAGACCGCGGGCGTTGTTGCATAAATCCGGTCGCCCGCGCGCGGCATGATGACGTTTACGCGCAACGGTCTGGGCAGATGGCGCGGTAAACAATCCGTCTGGCTGCGTAGATTGTCGTC
>CAKKOY010000239.1 GCA_919592095.1 Ralstonia syzygii subsp. syzygii
GCTCGCATCAACTGGATGTTCTCTACTGAAACGGCTCGCAAAAAATTGGCCAAAGCCTACCCTGTACCCACCTCTGACAAACCGTCATAACCCCTGTGCAGAGGTACTAGAGCTTGCGGACGCAACGATGACTGACGAAGACGACCTGTTCTACCTGCCGCTGAAAGTGACCCATGTTGAGGGCAACGGCAGGCGAGTTTTTGACGTTGAGGCCAAGCGCCGACTGATTGAGGCATGCCAGCGGCCCGGGGTATCGATTTCTGGCATGGCGCTCAAGGCCGGCGTCAACGCGAACCCGTTGCACAAATGGATTCGTGGGCGTGGGTGCGGTCCCGCATTGGCGGGCGCGGGCGATAGCGACAATAAGCCTGCGCTACCGGCGTTCATGCCGGTGGTGGCGATCGACGGCGTGGTTGTGCCGGCGCCCGAGGTATCCAAGCCGCTACCGATGGTGCAAAGCCAGGCTGCCAACCCAACACCGCGAGCGGCGGCATCAGCACGCCTAACAGCACAGTTGCCAAACGGCGTGCGCGTCGAACTCGAATGTGGCGGGCGTGATGTTGGGCTGGTCAAGGCGATGATCGAAGCGCTGGGGGCGAGGTGACGTTCCACTTCGACGAAGGGTTAAAGGTCTACCTGCACCGCGATGCGGTGGACTTCCGCAAATCGATCAATGGCCTTGCAGCGCTGGTCGAATAGGCCATGGGGCTCGATCCGTTTGCAGCTGCGGTGTACGTGTTCCGCAACCGGCGGGACGATCGCATCAAGATATTGGGCTGGGACCGCAATGGCTTCTGGCTGTTGTTCAAACGCCTGGAGCAGGACCGGTTTGCCTGGCCGCGCCAGGCAGCAGTGGCGACGCTGAGCGTCGAGCAACTGTACTGGTTGCTTCAGGGCATCGACATCGAACCGATACAGCGACATCCACGGCGCGCGTATCATCGGGCGGCGTGAACGCCGCACAAGCAGCGGCGGTCTAACCTGCCATGCCGGCCACCGTCACGATCACTGCCGAGGAATACGAAGCGCTGCTCGCCAGTCGAGCCGAGCATGACGCACTGCGTGGCGATCTCAAGCGGGCCAGCGGTGAGTTGCGCGTGGTGACGCTCGAGCTGGATCTGCTCAAGGAACAACTGAAGGCATTCCAGCGCCAGTTGTTTGCCGCCAAGAGCGAGGTGCGTGGTTCTGAGCAGAAGGATCTGTTCCTCAATGAGGCCGAGGCGCTGGCCGCTGGCGCTGCTGCATCGGCTCAGGAAGAAGAAGGTACGCCCGAGATCGATGTACCTGCGCACACGCGTAAGAAGCGCGGGCGCAAGCCGCTTGATCCGGCGCTGCCCCGTGTCGAGATGCGCCATGAGCTGCCGGTGTCTGAGCGCGTCTGCCCGCACGACGGCCAGGCCCTGGTCGAGATCGGCGTGGAGGTGAGCGAGCAGTTGGATATCGTGCCGCAGCAGATCCGCGTGATCCAGCACCAGCGCGTCAAATACGCTTGCCCGTGCTGCGATGGTGGCATTAAGACGACGCCGGCACCGGCGCGCGTCATCCCCAAAGGGCTGTTGACAGAATCGGCGCTGGCCTGGTGCATCACCGCCAAGTACCAGGACGGCCTACCGCTCTACCGCCAGGCGGCACTTCTACACCGCTTCGGTGGCGACCTCTCGCGTAGCACATTGGCCGCCAGCGTGGTGCGGGTGGGTCAGGCCGTGCAACCGTTGATCAACCTGCTGCGCGACCACCTGCTTGATGCCGAGATCGTGCATGGCGATGAAACCCCGGTGCAGGTACTCAAGGAACCCGGGCGAGCGGCACAGAGCAAGAGCTTCCTGTGGGCGCAGATGAATGGCTCAGGCCCACCCGTGCGGTTGTTCACCTACAGCCCGACACGCAGCGCGGCCCAGGCCGCAACTCTGTATGCCGGTATCCGATCGGGCTCAGCCCTGATGACGGACGGTTATGCGCCGTATGACGACATCGCCAACCGTTACGAACTCGTGCACCTTGAGTGCTGGGCGCACGCACGGCGTTACCTGATCGAGGCAGAAGAGGCGCTGCCAAAGGCCTCGCGCGCCAAGCATCCCTTGGCCGGATTCATCGAGCGCATCGGCAAGCTGTTCGCCGTCGAAGCCCAGACCAAGGACATGACAGTACCGCAGCGTCAGCAGTTTCGTGCTGAGCGAAGTCGACCGGTGCTGGGCGAGCTTGAGGCGTTGCTCCTGCAGCACTTGCACACCGTGCTGCCACAAAGCCTGTTCGGCAAAGCCTTGCACTACTTGCATGGCCAGTGGCCCAAACTGATCCGTTACGTCGAGAACGGCGCCTGGCCGATCTCGAACAACCCGTGCGAGAACGCCATCCGGCCGTTCGTCGTCGGACGGCGCAATTGGTTGTTCTGCAATACCGTGGCCGGCGCCAACGCCTCAGCCAACCTGTACTCACTGGTCGAGACAGCCAAGGCCAACGGCGTCGACCCGTACCAGTATCTCGTTGCTGTGCTCAAGCTCTTGCCAAAAGCGCAGACCGCTGACGACTACGAGGACCTGTTGCCTTGGAATCTCGAACCAGCAGTTGGTGCCTAATCGGCGCCCGCCGGCGCACCATTACCCCATCGACTATGCACGCGGGGTGCTGTCCAACCGCTAGCTCGTAAGCGCTTGAGCTATTGCTTCAACTAGAAGTGGATCGCCACCCCTTGTTCGCTGCACGCCGCTCGCAGTTCCTGAGCAGCGTGCTCGGATCCAGTTCGTAGAAACCCGGCACAAATCGCTGTGTCATGCCGACACGATTACACAGCGTGCGCATCGCTTTCGAAACGACGTTGTCGATCGCCACCAGCTCCACACCGAGGCTCTTCGCCTCTTTCGCCGCAGCGGCTAGTACCTCTGCACAGGGGTTATGACGGTTTGTCAGAGGTGGTTACAGGGTAGGCTTTGGCCAATTTTTTGCGGGCCGTTTCAGTAGAGAACATCCAGTTGATGCG
>CAKKOY010000240.1 GCA_919592095.1 Ralstonia syzygii subsp. syzygii
TCAGCAGGTACGATGGCAGCCGGGGAGCCGATGTAAGGGGGCAGGGATAAGGGGCAGCGAGGCTTACCAAATGGCGCGCCCAAAGTAAAACGCCCCGACCTGAGGAGGTTGGGGCGTTTTATGAGGAGAGCCTGGCGATGACCTACTTTCACACGGGAATCCGCACTATCATCGGCGCGGAGTCGTTTCACGGTCCTGTTCGGTATGGGAAGGGGTGGTACCGACTCGCTATGGTCACCAGGCTATGACTTGTTGCTGCGCTGACGCGGAGGTCAACGTAGCCAATATGGAATGTAGCGTGTAGGGGTTGTGCGTATCGGCACAGCGGTGACTCAACCGGAAACATACCGGTTATAGGATCAAGCCGCACGGGCAATTAGTACTGGTTAGCTGAACGCATTACTGCGCTTCCACACCCAGCCTATCAACGTCCTGGTCTCGAACGACCCTTCAGGGAGATCAAGTCTCCAGGGAATCCTCATCTTCAGGCGAGTTTCCCGCTTAGATGCTTTCAGCGGTTATCTCTTCCGTACATAGCTACCCTGCGATGCCTCTGGCGAGACAACAGGTACACCAGCGGTACGTCCACTCCGGTCCTCTCGTACTAGGAGCAGCCCCCGTCAAGATTCCAACGCCCACGGCAGATAGGGACCAAACTGTCTCACGACGTTTTAAACCCAGCTCACGTACCTCTTTAAATGGCGAACAGCCATACCCTTGGGACCGGCTACAGCCCCAGGATGAGATGAGCCGACATCGAGGTGCCAAACACCGCCGTCGATATGAACTCTTGGGCGGTATCAGCCTGTTATCCCCAGAGTACCTTTTATCCGTTGAGCGATGGCCCTTCCATACAGAACCACCGGATCACTATGTCCTGCTTTCGCACCTGCTCGACTTGTCGGTCTCGCAGTTAAGCACGCTTTTGCCATTGCACTTTAGGTACGATGTCCGACCGTACCAAGCGTACCTTCGAACTCCTCCGTTACACTTTGGGAGGAGACCGCCCCAGTCAAACTGCCTACCATGCACTGTCCCCGACCCGGATTCACGGGCCAAGGTTAGAACCTCAAACAAACCAGGGTGGTATTTCAAGGTCGGCTCCACCGAAACTAGCGTCCCGGTTTCAAAGCCTCCCACCTATCCTACACAGATCGGTTCAAAGTCCAATGCAAAGCTACAGTAAAGGTTCATGGGGTCTTTCCGTCTAGCCGCGGGGAGATTGCATCATCACAAACACGTCAACTTCGCTGAGTCTCGGGAGGAGACAGTGTGGCCATCGTTACGCCATTCGTGCAGGTCGGAACTTACCCGACAAGGAATTTCGCTACCTTAGGACCGTTATAGTTACGGCCGCCGTTTACCGGGACTTCAATCAAGAGCTTGCACCCCATCATTTAATCTTCCGGCACCGGGCAGGCGTCACACCCTATACGTCCACTTTCGTGTTTGCAGAGTGCTGTGTTTTTATTAAACAGTCGCAGCCACCATTTTATTGCAACCCCTTCGTCCTCCTGGCGCGAGCCAGTCAAACTACAAGGGCGTACCTTATCCCGAAGTTACGGTACCAATTTGCCGAGTTCCTTCTCCCGAGTTCTCTCAAGCGCCTTAGAATACTCATCTCGCCCACCTGTGTCGGTTTGCGGTACGGTCTCGTATGACTGAAGCTTAGAGGCTTTTCTTGGAACCACTTCCAATTGCTTCGCGACCTAACGTCGCTCGCCCCACACCCTTGAATCACGCACCCGGATTTGCCTAAGTGCCATCTCCAATGCAGGGACCGGGACATCCAACACCCGGACAACCTTCCGCGATCCGTCCCCCC
This sequence comes from Ralstonia syzygii subsp. syzygii, assembly GCA_919592095.1. Taxonomy (GTDB): domain Bacteria; phylum Pseudomonadota; class Gammaproteobacteria; order Burkholderiales; family Burkholderiaceae; genus Ralstonia; species Ralstonia syzygii. The sequence goes on from CAKKOY010000240.1 coordinate 1,826, forward strand.
ATCGCATCATACGACGGTGCAGGAATATTAACCTGCTTCCCATCAGCTACGCATCTCTGCCTCGCCTTAGGGGCCGACTCACCCTACGCCGATGAACGTTGCGTAGGAAACCTTGGGCTTACGGCGAGGGGGCCTTTCACCCCCTTTATCGCTACTCATGTCAGCATTCGCACTTCTGATACCTCCAGCATCCTTCACAAGACACCTTCACAGGCTTACAGAACGCTCTCCTACCATGCACTTACGTGCATCCGCAGCTTCGGTGACTGGCTTAGCCCCGTTACATCTTCCGCGCAGGACGACTCGATCAGTGAGCTATTACGCTTTCTTTAAAGGGTGGCTGCTTCTAAGCCAACCTCCTGACTGTTTTAGCCTTCCCACTTCGTTTCCCACTTAGCCAATCTTAGGGACCTTAGCTGGCGGTCTGGGTTGTTTCCCTCTTGACACCGGACGTTAGCACCCGATGTCTGTCTCCCGTGATTGCACTCTTCGGTATTCGGAGTTTGCTATGGCGGGGTAATCAGCAATAGACCCCCCAACCATGACAGTGCTCTACCCCCGAAGGTGAGACACGAGGCACTACCTAAATAGTTTTCGGAGAGAACCAGCTATTTCCAAGTTTGTTTAGCCTTTCACCCCTATCCACAGCTCATCCCCTAACTTTTCAACGTTAGTGGGTTCGGTCCTCCAGTACGTGTTACCGCACCTTCAACCTGGCCATGGATAGATCACTTGGTTTCGGGTCTACACCCAGCGACTGAACGCCCTATTCGGACTCGCTTTCGCTACGCCTTCCCTAATCGGTTAAGCTTGCCACTGAATGTAAGTCGCTGACCCATTATACAAAAGGTACGCCGTCACCCGTTTCCAGGCTCCGACTGTTTGTATGCATGCGGTTTCAGGATCTATTTCACTCCCCTCCCGGGGTTCTTTTCGCCTTTCCCTCACGGTACTGGTTCACTATCGGTCGATCACGAGTATTTAGCCTTGGAGGATGGTCCCCCCATCTTCAGACAGGATTTCACGTGTCCCGCCCTACTTGTCGTACACCTAGTTCCACAATACTGTTTTCGCGTACGGGGCTATCACCCGCTATGGCCGGACTTTCCATTCCGTTCCGCTAACAATACTGCTAAAGAGTACAAGG
>CAKKOY010000241.1 GCA_919592095.1 Ralstonia syzygii subsp. syzygii
GGACGCTTGAACAGCATCCCCAGCCGTTCGTGCAACCCTTCCAGCTCTCTCCCAGCCCCTCACCGTTCCTTGCATCGGACCATGATCGTCTCATCTCACATGGACAACATCATAGGCGATAGGTACGGCTGTAGCACTAGACCAGCCATGCATTCATCGCGGGCGGGATCTACGCTCGGCAACAAGGTGGTCAAGCGCAAGACACCCTGACATCCGGGCCTTCCCAGCACGGGAATATGGCCGGATAAACCATTGCATGGATGTCCAGAAACGAAAACAGCGCCTATCGTAGGCGCTGTTTTTAACGGAAATTCTTTGGGGTGGCTGATGGGACTCGAACCCACGACGACCAGAATCACAATCTGGGACTCTACCAACTGAGCTACAGCCACCGTCGTTCGAACAGCGCATCGCTGCTCGGCGAAAAACTAGATTATACAAACATTCTCTAGGCGTGACTAGAGGGTTGCGCAATTTATGTAGCGACCGCCTCTTCATCCGCCTCCGCGCCGCGACGCAGGTGCGCGCGCGCCGTCTCGAACAAGGCCCGCGCGTCGTCCAGCGTCTTGACCCTGCCGAGCGCCTTGGCGTCCGACAGCACGCGCCGCCAGCCTCGCGCGCCAGCCACGCCGCGATACAGCCCCAGCATGTGGCGCACCGCCGCGCCGGCATATCCGCCCCGCTCCACCCAGCGGCCGATGTAATCGACCATTGCGTCTTCGACCTCGGCGCGCGTGGGCGCGACTGTGTCGGCGCCGTAGTAGCGCGCATCGAAGCTCGCCATCAGGTGCGGGTGGTGATAGGCCTCACGGCCGATCATCACGCCGTCGAGGTGGGTGAGATGCGCGTCGATCTGCTCCAGCGTCTGCACGCCGCCGTTCAGCAGGATCTCCAGTTGCGGGAAATCGCGCTTGAGTTGGTAGACCACCTCGTAGCGCAGCGGCGGGATCTCGCGGTTCTCCTTCGGGCTCAGGCCCTTCAGGATGGCGTTGCGCGCGTGCACGATGAAGGTCTCGCAGCCGGCCTCGGCGATGGTGCCGACGAAATCGCGCACGAAGTCGTAGGTCTCGATCGCATCGATGCCGATGCGGTGCTTGACCGTGACCGGAATCGACACCGTATCGCGCATCGCCTTGACGCAATCGGCCACCAGCTTCGGCTCGGCCATCAGGCACGCGCCGAACGCGCCGCGCTGCACGCGCTCGGACGGACAGCCGCAGTTCAGGTTGATCTCGCGATAGCCCCAACGCTCGCCGAGGCGGACGGACTGGGCCAGGTCGCCGGGTTCGCTGCCGCCGAGCTGCAGTGCGACCGGGTGCTCCATCTCATCGAAGTCGAGGTGGCGCGGCACCTCGCCGTGCAAGAGCGCACCGGTGGTCACCATTTCCGTGTAAAGCCAGGTGTGGCGGGAGATCTGGCGGTGGAAATAGCGACAGTGGCGATCAGTCCAGTCCATCATCGGCGCCACACTGATGCGCCTCGGTGTTGATTTCATTATATTTTTCTGTAAATTCAAGCGTTTACACCTCATTCCAGCCTGTGTGATTGCCGTCCGTTTTCTGCCATTTTTGCTCATTTTTACCTGTGAGTGCTACGATGTAGCACCAAACTTTTGCACGTAGCACTGGCGCAAATGGGCACGATCACTGAGAGAAAACGCAGGGACGGAAGTATAGGGTACACAGCACAGATTCGCCGGAAGGAAGGGGGCGTGGTCGTGTACACGGAGGCGAAGACGTTCGATCGGGCCCAGGCCGCCAGCGCGTGGCTGAAGAAACGAGAGAAAGAGCTTGCGCAGCCTGGAGCACTTGAAACGGCCAAGGAGAAAGACCCCCTACTTTCGGAGGTAATCGGCCGCTACCTCCTTGAGTCCAGCCGCAAGCTCGGTCGTACCAAAGAGCAGGTGCTAGGCGCGATCCAGAGGGCACCACTCGGGAGCATGCGCTGCAGTCAAATCGGCAGCCCGCACTACGTGAGCTTTGGCCAAAGCCTGAAAGTACAGCCCCAGACGGTCGAAAATTACATGTCACATCTGAGCGCTGTGGTGACCTTGGCACGCCCGGCGTGGGGCTACCCGCTGGATGCGGCTGCCTTGGCGGATGCGCGCATCGTGCTCAAGAAGCTTGGCAAAACTAGCAAGTCGAGGCAGCGCAATAGGCGCCCGACGCTTGAGGAGCTCGATCTGTACATGGAGCATTTCAGCGTCGGACTCAAACGGGGCGCAAGTTCAATTCCCATGCCCGCCATCATCGCATTCGCTATCTTCGCAACGCGCAGGCAGGAGGAGATTGCCACCATCCGCTGGGAAGACCTGGACGAGGCGGGAAGCCGTGTGCTGGTCCGGGAGATGAAACACCCTGGCGAGAAGATTGGAAACGACACCTGGTGCGATTTGCCCCCCGAAGCCCTACACATTGCCCTCGCCCAGCCACGAACAAGTGATGAGCGGATTTTTCCCTATAACCATCGATCGATTTCTGCCGCGTTTACGCGCGCTGGCCACATTCTCGGGGTCGAAGATCTCCACTTCCATGACCTGCGGCACGAGGGCACCAGTCGCCTCTTCGAGATGGGCTGGAACATCCCTCACGTTGCTACAGTAACCGGACACCGAAGCTGGTCGAGCCTGAAGCGATACACGCACGTCAGGCACGTCGGAAACCGGTTTGAGGGATGGCGCTGGCTATCGATTGTTGCGCCGCTACCCGATGAGCCAGTGGCAAAGTGACAAGCCGGTAGGGGACTCGCCCCCCCCCCGCAAATCGGCTTGTTATTAGATGTATTAGCCGGGACTCGATCTGACAGGTGATCGGGCCGATTGAGAATTGCTCCCGATTCAGTGAGGGATGAGCTTGTCCTTGGCGAGTTCGAGCGAGTCGAGGAAGGTGC
>CAKKOY010000242.1 GCA_919592095.1 Ralstonia syzygii subsp. syzygii
CGCTCGCATCAACTGGATGTTCTCTACTGAAACGGCTCGCAAAAAATTGGCCAAAGCCTACCCTGTAACCACCTCTGACAAACCGTCATAACCCCTGTGCAGAGGTACTAGTAGCCCGCCAGGCCGATGTCCGAGCGCCCGAAGATCTGCCAGATCGTGCCGACCACGTTCCAGGGAATCAGCAGCGGCATGGCCAGGATCACCAGCGCGGCGGATGCCTTCCAGCCCTTGCTCGGCATCGCCAGCGCCAGGCCGATGCCCAGCGGAATCTCCACCGCCAGCACGCACAGCGAGAAGATCAGCTGGCGCGTCAGCGCGTCCTCCAGATCACCGTCGCGCAGTATCTGGCGAAACCAGTCCACCCCGACGAACACGTGCTGCTCGGGGCTGATGATGTCCTGCACCGAATAGTTGACCACCGTCATCAGCGGCAGGATGGCGGAGAACGCCACGCACAGGAATACCGGCAGGATCAGGAACCACGCCTTGTTGTTGAGCGGCTTGTTCATCGGCCGATCCTCTCGTCGTTGCAGTAGTACTGCGTCTGCGGCGCATCCAGGCGCAGCCATACGCGCGACGCGCTTACCGCCACCTCGTTGGGCAGCTTGGCCTTGATGGGCAGGTCGCCGGATTCCCCCAGGCTGGCGGTCAGCAGCTGGTGCGTGCCGAGCTGCTGCACCTGGTGCACGGTGGCCGCCAGGGTCCCGACCTCGCCCGGTGCCGCCAGCTGCACGAACTCCGGCCGGAGACCCAGCTTGAGCGGGCCGCTGGTCGCCTTGAGCGCCGCCAGCGTGTCGCGGCCCACGCAGAGCCGCTGGCCGCCCAGCGCAATCACGTCGCCGTCCACCGTCACCGGATAGAGGTTCATGCCCGGGCTGCCGATGAAGTAGCCGACGAAGGTGTGGTCGGGCCGCTCGAACAGCGCTTCGGGGCCGCCTTGCTGCACCACCTTGCCTTCGGTCATCACGACCACCTCGTCGGCGAAGGTCAGCGCCTCCACCTGATCGTGCGTCACGTAGATCAGCGTGAGCTTCAGTTGCTGGTGGATCTTCTTGAGCTGCCGGCGCAGTTGCCACTTCAGATGCGGGTCGATGACGGTGAGCGGCTCGTCGAAGAGGATGGCCGCCACGTCCTTGCGCACCAGGCCGCGCCCCAGCGAGATATTCTGCTTGGCATCGGCCGCCAGGCCCGAGGCGCGGCGCTTGAGCGCGTGCCGCAGCTCGAGGATCTCGGCCACTTCCTCCACGCGCTGCCGCACCTCGGCCTCCGGCACCTTGCGGTTGCGCAGCGGAAAGGCGAGGTTGTCGAACACCGTCATCGTGTCGTAGATGACCGGGAACTGGAACACCTGGGCGATATTGCGCTCGCGCGGGCTGGCCTGGGTGACGTCCTGGCCGTCGAACAGCACCTGGCCTTCGGACGGCGTCAGCAGCCCCGAGATGATATTGAGCAGGGTGGATTTGCCGCAGCCCGACGGCCCCAGCAGCGCGTATGCGCCGCCGTCGCGCCAGACCATGTTCATCGGCTGCAGCGCGTAGTCCGACAGGTGCTGCGGGGCCGGGCGGTAGCCGTGCCCGAGGTTGCGGAATTCAATGCGCGCCATGCGATGCCTCCTGCCTGGGCGCGCTCACCAGCTTGCCCGCGTCGTCGAACAGGAACAGCTCGGCCGGATCGACGAACACATCCAGTGCCGCGCCCAGCTCGAATTCGTGTACGCCCGGCAACTGCGCCACCAGACCGATGCTGCCGGGCTCGCCCGGCGCATGCGCGCGGACGTGCAGATACGTCTCCGAGCCGGACAGCTCGGCCAGTTCCACCAGCCCGGGCAGGGCCACGCTGCGGCCGTTGCGCGCCGACAGCCGGATGTGGCTCGGACGCAGGCCCACGCGGCAGCGCGTGCCGGCGTGCATCGGCAGCGGGCGCGTCCACGGCACGTCGACCCCGTGCGGCAGGCGGATGTGGTTGCCTTCCACCACCGTGGCGTGGAAGACATTCATCGGCGGGTCATTGAAGATGGCCGCGGCGTCTACCGACACCGGCACGTCGTACATCTGCAGGGTCGGTCCGGACTGCAGCACCCGGCCTTCGTGCATCACGATGGTGTGGCCGCCCAGCAGTAGCGCTTCCTGCGGCTCGGTGGTGGCATAGACCACCGTGGTGCTCCCATCGGCAAACAGCGAGGCCAGCTCGGCACGCAGTTCCTCGCGCAGCTTGTAGTCGAGGTTGACCAGCGGCTCGTCGAGCAGCACCAGCGGCGCGCGCTTGACCAGCGCCCGCGCCAGCGCGCAGCGCTGCTGCTGCCCGCCCGACAGTGCTGCCGGCAGCCGCTGCAGCAGGTGGTCGATGTGCAGCTTGGCGGCGACCGTGCGCACGCGGGCGTCGATCTCGTCCCTGGGCCGCGTGCCCTGCAGGCGCAGCGGCGAGGCGATGTTGTCATACACCGTCATTGCCGGGTAGTTGATGAATTGCTGGTACACCATCGCCAGGTTGCGATCGCGTACCCCCACGCCCGTCACGTCCTTGCCGTCAACCAGTACGCGGCCGGTGGTCGGCCGGTCCAGCCCGGCCATGATGCGCATCAGCGTGGTCTTGCCGGCCTGCGTCGGTCCGAGCAGCACGTTGATGGCGCCGGGCGCCAGCCGCACGCTGGTCGGGTACAGATGGGTCTGTGCCCCGACCACGGCCGTCACCTGGTCCAGTTCCAGAATCAATTGCGTCTCCCTTTCTTCTTGCGTTTCTTGTTCGGGTGCCGGGTCCGGCGGCGGCGACTGTGCTTAGTACTACAGCCGTACCTATCGTCTAAGATGTTGTCCATGTGAGATGAGACGATCATGGTCCGATGCAAGGAACGGTGAGGGGCTGGGGGAGAGAGCTGGAAGGGTTGCA
>CAKKOY010000243.1 GCA_919592095.1 Ralstonia syzygii subsp. syzygii
GTGCTGGCATGGTCGCGATGGCGGCGCGCGCATCAGTGGCGCGCTCAGCAGTGTCACTACCGGGCGCGGGGATGTGCTCCGCCATTTTGAGCTACGGCTGTAGTACTAGCCATGTTGTGCTCCTGTTACGGCGCTATGAGCCGCACTATGGGATTGGGGGCGGCAGGCGGCATGACGGGAGGGGAGGCGCGCGATGGCAGCGCTTCCCGCGCGCCGGGCCGCGTGCCTTGCCTGCGCTTCCGTGTCATGTACGTCAGGGCGCATCGAGACGTTGGCGAGGATGCGTTCCATGCCGTCCCTGTACTCACTGATGAGGTAGGTGGCAAACCAGATGCTTGGTTCTTGTTCAATCGGGTACGCGGACACCGTGTATGGGGAGTGGATTGGGTTCAATACGCTGCAATGTTTCGGGCGATCGCTTAAGGCAAGCGTGGTGCGGGCATGTAAGCCGCTTCCTCCTGATGAGGTACGCCCCGATGGGTAGGGCCAATGCCTTCGCGTCATGCACACAGGCGCATGGCGCAAGCGATTGGCGGCGAGGTGACCGTACTTGCGTAGGCTGGCACGCCTTGTACATGCGTGCCGGATACGGAGCGGACACGCCGCCGGTCAGGTGGGTAATGGGCTGCGTGCGTGGCCCTGGATGATTCGGGTGTACGCCCGACGGGTGGCCGACGTTGTGTCGTTTCGTGATGTTCACCACCCAGCCCGATCAATGCTATGAAGGGGCAAGGTCGCGCATCATAGCAGCTTCCGGCATTCGCTGCTTGACGTCAGTCAGAGGATCCGGCCTTGCTTGGCATGCAGAGAATGGGATTCATGGGTCGTGCCAAAGGGCTTGTAAGAGCAACATAAGTCACATAAATGGGTTGAATTGGGCTTTCGCCTCATTATCTGTTGACGCGACGTCGTGATGCTGGTAAAAATCGAAAGGCAGGATCTTCAAGCAGTTACTCCGATGTTCTGGTTGTCACGCCAAGCGGTACCTCCTTTGCGCCACGTTACTTCCTTGATTGTCATGCCTGGTGAGCACAAGCTCATGCAGAACTTTTCAGGATATCCATCATGGAAACCGGTACGGTAAAGTGGTTCAACGACCCCAACGGCTTCGGCTTCATCACCCCTGACGCGGGCGGCAACGATCTGTTCGCTCATTTCTCCGAAATCCAGGGCAATGGCTTCAAGTCGCTCCAGGAAGGACAGAAGGTTCGTTACGTCGCAGGCGTAGGCCAGAAGGGCCCGGCAGCGACCAAGATTGAACCGATCTGATCGATCTCGCCTGTCAGAAAGAAACCCCGCCAAGCGGGGTTTTTTTTCGTCTGCCGCATATCGCAGCAGTCGTGCCAGACGTTCCGCGTAACCACCGCAGATGTCCTTCCAGCCTGCATGCAGGGGCCGTCTCACACGTTCGAGCAGGCGTCTCCTGGTCCTTCGACACGCCCTCGCCATGGCGGGGGCAATGTGTTGCGCGGTGCTTCGGAAAATAATGACGCCTGCCGTGTGCAGATCGGAGTAGAGTGGGGGACTGACAACAGTGGGGCGGATCACGGGCCCCGGCACAAGAGAATTTCGACCCGCATCCAGATCAACGCGTCAGCGGGCGCCGCCCACGCTTGATCAAGCCCTCTCCAGTCTGTCATCCTCGCCAGTTCTGTCCGTGGACGCTCGCGTTTCCTGGTCTGGGAGTCTTCGGGCCTTGGCATTGGAGAGGTGCGTTGTGTAAGTGACCAGCCTGGAAACAAGATGATTCACACATCCAATAAGACGAGTTTCCTCTGTACGCTTCCCGGAGCGGCAAGGGATATTGTGTACTCCATCACGGTTGGCTTTGTCGACCCGGAGCACCCGAATTGCGTGCAATTCACCAGTTTCGTGGGCGAGGGGAGACGGTCCTTCAGGGTGTTGGCGAGCGAATCAGACTTGCCATCCGCTGCCATGTGCAGCGTCGAAATCTTTTGCCGCCTGGCCATCGGGCAAGCGATTCGGGACAGCCTCTACGCCAAGACTGCCGAGGGCGACCATGTTCTCGACATGTGCGTGCAGCCTTGGCAAGGTGAGCTCAGGCCGGTCGGATCGCGCAACGAACAAAGGCTGCCGCGTTCGCATTCGCTTGGCTGAGTAAGGATTGCCAGTCCGATTAGTTGGAGGGCAAGTTCAGTGCTCAAGGCCGGCAACTGGCAGAGCCTGCCGCTGGAGTCGACGTAAGCGAACGGGTGTTTTGACGGGCTGCGCGTAAAGATCCGCGACGAAGCACTGTTGAGCTGGCGCCTCCGACGTCAAATTAAATCGCTTGGTGCAACCGACGTGACGATAGGGTTGGGGTTCCAAACTGTCGGGGCAACCCGCTGCAGAGCAGGACGCAAACCGGCACCTACCGGCGCTGCCGAAAGATCCATTCGCGTATGGGTCCGATCGTGTAAGCAATGCGCCACGTATTGCTGTGTCCGCTCGCGCCGGCGGTCGATTGGCCCGGCGGAATGACAGACCCCTTTTCAAAGCTCACGTAGTTGATCGGACTGCCCTCTGCGTCGATCCTGTCGAAGGCGGCGCGAAACTGTTCGGCCATCCAGGTGCCGTCCCAGGTAGCGCGACTGATTTTCGAGCCATCTTTTTCCAATACATCGATGATGGCGTTTTGGCCAGGGAAAGCCTTGTCGTCGTCTTGTGACACCAGGATCCAGAGCTTCTGCCGGGCCAGCCGCTTCACCAGCGCAGGGCGTTGTTGCATAAATCGACTTTGAAGTCGAAGCCATCCCTGTGAGGCGTAATTCAGGCGACGCGGACGGACTGCGGGCGGGCAAGCGCAGCCATGCGGTTGAGCACGC
>CAKKOY010000244.1 GCA_919592095.1 Ralstonia syzygii subsp. syzygii
AACCCTTCCAGCTCTCTCTCCCAGCCCCTCACCGTTCCTTGCATCGGACCATGATCGTCTCATCTCACATGGACAACATCTTAGGCGATAGGTACGGCTGTAGTACTAGGCAAGCGCACACCCAACGTCCGGCACCCTGCGACAAGCGGTTCGATGCGCGGCGCAAACGGTGGCTGTACGCGATGAACCCATCACGCCGGCGGAAATGGCTGGGGCTGGGGAAAAAACAACGCGTCCGGCGTGGGCGTCGCAACGGGTGCAGCGGCGGGCAGCGTCGATCAGGATGTCAGTGGGGAAGCTGGGAGAGACGCTGTTCGGCCAGCAGCACGCTGGCACTGATGGCGAGCTGGGGCGAGATGAACCCTTCGGGCATTTCCACATCTTCCCAGTCGCACAGGACACGGCCGGCACGACAGATCTGGAAGCGCGCCATCCAGCGATGATCTGCGCGCTGCAGGGGATCGACCAGGATGACGTGCGGGCCGTGGACCACTTCCTGAATCGGCATGTCCGCCTCCTTGCGGTATCGATCGGGGGCTCCACCTTAACAAGCGCGCGTAACACAAATCTGGCCGCCAATCACCTACAAGCGGCTGACCTACAAACGTTGGAGCCCGGCGCGCGCAGTTCAGCCAACCCGGGGATCGGGCCGCGCAGATGAGCGCGTGCCCGGTAACGGCGTGTTGTCCGTTCCATAATAGGTCGTGACCAGCGAGAACTTAATGGCGCCAGTCTGATTGGCACGTGCCGCGTGGAACGTGTTGCAGTGGAAGAGCAGGACATCACCGGGCAGCAGCGGCACGGGGCGGGCGGCGTCGATCAGCTCGCGGTTCTCCGGCAGATCCTGGCGCAGAAACAGCTTGTCGTCGAAACGACCGGCCGGCAGGTCGAGCGTGTGGCTGCCGGGAATGACCCATAGGCAGCCGTTGTCCACGGTTTCCTCCACCAGCGCCAGCCATGCCGACACCAGCTCGTTGCGCGCGAACGACCAGTAGCGGCTGTCGCGATGCCAATGCGTGGCGGTACCGAACGCCGGGTGCTTGGTCATCACGCAATTGTGATGCGCGAGACACAGGTGCACGGGTGCGCCGATCAACTGGGCGATCGGCGCGACCACGCGCGCATCGCGGGCCCAGTCGGTGAACGGCGTGCCGCGCGAATCGGCATCGAGCAGACGGCGCACCGTATGGCCGCCCACGGCCTCGCGCGAGGCGGGCGCGCCCGCATAGCCGACATCGGTTTCCAGCTCGACCGGCGGCACCGCGTTATCCAGCGCGGCGCGGGCGGCTGCCAGCAGTGTCGCGCATTCGGGCGGGCGGGCCAGCGCGCGCAGGATCAGGTAACCATGCCGATGGAAAAAGGCTTGCTGCTCGGCATCCAGCGCATGCGACTGGGCGAGCACGGAGGCAAACGAGGTCATGAAAATCGGGGACAGGGCCGCCGGGCGGCGTGATCGAGACGCCCAGTGTAGCGCGATGCTCCCGGCATGGCGCAGGGAACACCACCGTCGTCGTGGACAAACACCGGGCCCGGCCGATGCCGCAGCGCAGCGGCTTTCAGGCAGAATGCTCCACCGGCGCGGCCACGCGGCGCGCAGCGTACCCATTTCTTCGTCCCACACGTCACTTTCCGCTGTCTCATGAACACGCAATCCCACCAGCTCAGCATGACCGTGCTGATGACCCCGGACATGGCCAACTTTTCGGGCAATGTGCACGGCGGCCACATCCTCAAGCTGCTCGACCAGGTTGCCTACGCCTGCGCCAGCCGCTACGCCGGCCGCTACGTGGTGACACTGTCGGTGGATCAGGTGGTGTTCCGCCAGCCGATCCACGTGGGCGAACTGGTGACCTTCCTCGCTTCGGTCAACTACACCGGCCGGACCTCGATGGAGATCGGCATCAAGGTCGTGACCGAGAACATCCGCAGCAAGGTGGTGCGCCACACCAACAGCTGCTACTTCACCATGGTGGCGGTGGACGACGACGGCAAACCGGCCGACGTGCCCCCGCTGACGCCCGAGAACGCGCAAGAGAAGGAGCGTTTTGAAGCCGCGCAGCAGCGACGCACGCTGCGGCAGGAGATGGAGCAGCGGCACAAGGCGATCAAGGCGGCCTACAGTGCGGTGAATTGAGCCTCGCCGCATAAGGCGGCCCTGCCCCATGCATGCATCACTGCCGGAAAGGCCGGTGCTTCGGTTTGCAAGCGCCGGCATCCGGCCTGACTCCCTTGATCCTCAGCCCAGCCTGATCCGCATGTCGGCCGACATGCGTGCCGCATCGGTTGGCCCAGGCCGCGGACGCACAAGGGCAACCGCCAGCGGCATCCCGTCGACAATCCGGTCCGCACCGTGTCACGGTAGCGATACCTGACGCGCATGCCGGCCCGCTATCAACCCGCCCACCTCCATCCACCGTACTGCGCATTGCGATTGGATGCGCTGGGTCAATCGGCGCGCCGGCGTCTTGCCCGCCTTGGAAGGCCTGCCTCCCTGCTGCGCGTTACGGATTGCTTGACCGAAGTCCTGGGCCCACGCCCGGTTGATCTGCGCTGGAAATACGCAAGGGCAAGAGGTCTTGTCGCACGTCGGTTGCCGATGGCTCGACAGTCCTGCCCTCGTCCTTGACCGCAAGACATACCGTCCACGGGCGGCACGGCGCTGTCCGAATCTACCGGTGAAACGGGCGTTGTTGCATAAATCGACTTTGAAGTCGAAGCCATCCCTGTGAGGCGTAATTCAGTCGACGCGGACGGACTGCGGGCGGGCAAGCGCAGCCATGCGGTTGAGCAC
>CAKKOY010000245.1 GCA_919592095.1 Ralstonia syzygii subsp. syzygii
CTCCGCCGGCAAGCAGGCATCGCTCGCAGCATTGAGCTGCTCGTTGACCACAGCTGCTTGCCTGTCCTACAACCTACCCAAACTGTCATAACCTCTGTGCTGAGGTACTAGGTCGCGGCTTGGGAGCAACTGCGAAACGCCAGCGGCGCTCGCATCAACTGGATGTTCTCTACTGAAACGGCTCGCAAAAAATTGGCCAAAGCCTACCCTGTACCCACCTCTGACAAACCGTCATAACCCCTGTGCAGAGGTACTAGCCAGATACTCAGCTGGCGTCTGCACCTGGCTCTGCCGACCAGGCGCACCACCTGAAGCGCCAGGCAGCCCGGGCAACCCTGCACCTGGCGTGCCTGGCGCGCCCGCAGCCGCTTCGGTCTTCGCCTTGCCGACACCATGCAGCGTTTTCACCCCGAACCAGATCAACGCGATCAGCAAAATCGGCAGCACCAGCAGCAGATACACACGCACAGGCACCTTGCGCTTGTGCGTGTGGGCGTCCGCGCTCTTGTACCAGCCAAACACCTCCTTCGGATACTTGAACGTCGTACGCAACGCACGCTTCAGGTTGGCATTCGTCGGATCCTGGACCTTCTGCATCCGGAAGACATCCGCACGCTGCATGCCAAACTGCCGAATCAGATGGACATGCTCGCCGGCCAACTTCTTGATGTGGTTGTCGACAAGGCTGGGATCCTGCGTCATGAAGAACAGGTCGAAGCCTCGATGGCGATGCACCTCCAGCGGAGCCACATACGCCGGCGGCTTCGAGCTCGACGGCCTCGGCGGCATGACCTTCTGCACCTCATCGATCACGATGATCGATTTCTGCGGGCACTCATGCCAGGTCGTAGGATCCTCCAGGAGCGTCCACGGCAGCATCAGCTCCGGGATGCCGTAGTAGAAAACCGGGCGGCTCTCAGCCTTACGCATCGCCTCCACCAGCGCGATCACGTACAAGCTTTTGCCGTTGCCAGGCTGGCCAGTAATGAGCGTGAGCATGCGACCTCCCCTACTTCTGGATCATTTTGCGAACCGACCCACCGGTCACGCCGGCCAGCGTGGCGCGGATCGCCAACGTGGTCAGGATCATGTTCATGGACATCGGAATCTTCAGCAGGCCGATGACACCAACGATCTGCGGGAACACGCTCCCAACCTGGCTGATATTCGACAGGAACAACGACTTGATGCCGCTCATCAACAAGTCGAGCCCGTTGTAGGTAACAAAGCCAATCCCAAGCGCGATCAGCACACGCCCGACAAGCGAGACGGCAGCCTGCGCGAGAAATCCAACGATGGCCGAAGCCAGCAACGCAACGAATGGCATCAGAAACTCCCCTTCAGCATGTAAGCGCAAAGCATCAACGTACTCATGATGTTCAAGGCCCCCAGCACCTGGCCGAGCTTGCACATCGGCCCAGTGTCAAACGTGTAAGTGTGGCCATAGACCGAAAACGAGATCGGCTGAAGGCACTGCTCGGCAATGCCCATGTTGTCAACGCTCGACAACTTGTCTCCGATCGCAACGGGACTCTGATCGGCCTTCTGCGGCGTCGGAAGCTGCGCAGCCATAGGATCGTTGCCCGCCTGCAGTTGCTTGCCGAGCTTGATGGACGAATCCGCATCCTTCTGCAGATCGCAACGTGTCTGCCACTGCTGGCTCAGGATCGCGCAGCTGATCGCATCTCCGCTGCAGGTCGGCGGCGCCGAGCAATCCGCACCACCGCTCGCCGAACTCGCGCACACAGACGCGTTCGGGTTCGACTTGCAGTAATCCGTCTGAGGCTGTGTCGTCGTAGTCGTAGTCGTACACGTACCGGCAACCGCGCTGGCACCACTCACACACGCACTACCCGCCACCCCACTGGAAGCCCCATTCGACCCACCACCGCCACCCGTTGTCGTAGTCGTTGTAGTGGTCGTGCACGTCGAGCCATCGCACGTAGTCGTCGTAGTCGCGCTGCTATTCGAATTCGCAGGAACGCCGCTCGCAGGCGTGTCCGTCGTATTCGTCGTCGTCGTTCCGCTATTCGTCTGAGTGGGGTACGGGACACAAACGTTCTGCCCGTTCACCGTGCCCTGGTACGTCTTGTCCGGGCAGTTGACGTTGCTGTTCTCGTTTACAGAACCTGAACTGGCATTGCTCTCGCTACCGTCGCACGCCTTTCCAGTTGACGACATCGGCCCTTGCCACTGAGCGTCATAACTACTCGCACCAGGCTTAGAGCCAGTCCAATAGTTGCCGTATGAATACGAGCAACCGCCAACGCAGATCAGCGGATTCAAAATCGTCGCCGTCGGGCTATGACCGCTGGCCACGTTCCAACTCGGAGACGAACCAGCCGCAGAGCAACTGTTATGCGCCTTACAACTACCGTCAGACTGCAAGTCATACCCGCTCGCACAAACACCGGATACCCGCGCCACCAAGCCAGCGTTTTGCGTCCAGCGATCAGTCCCTTGAACCCTCTCCTCAACACACGGCCCCCCAGTCCCCTCCGCATTAAGACTAGGCCCAGCAGACGACACGCTAATGCCGTACTGACCGACAATGCACGCATCAACCGACGCCTGAGCCACACACGCCTCCTCCGCACTGGCATACCTAGCGTCACCCGTCGCCTGCAAGACCCACAGATACCCAGGCGCGCTAGAAGCCCAGCTCGGGCCACAAGCAAGCGCTAGTACTACAGCCGTAGCTCAAAATGGCGGAGCACATCCCCGCGCCCGGTAGTGACACTGCTGAGCGCGCCACTGATGCGCGCGCCGCCATCGCGACCATGCCAGCA
>CAKKOY010000246.1 GCA_919592095.1 Ralstonia syzygii subsp. syzygii
GCTGGCATGGTCGCGATGGCGGCGCGCGCATCAGTGGCGCGCTCAGCAGTGTCACTACCGGGCGCGGGGATGTGCTCCGCCATTTTGAGCTACGGCTGTAGTACTAGGCGCGGGGGGCTTCTTTTGCCCAAAAAACGCCGCAGTGCGCGGCTTTCTCTCAGGAGCGTTGTCATGCAGAGCCTTCCCGAAACCGCTGTTCTCGTGTTTGAGCACATCGAGTTTGATGTGGCCGATTTGCGCAATGTGCCGTGGCTAAGGGGCTCGCAAGTTGCGAGTGCCTTGGGCTACAGCGACCCGTCCCGTTCCATCGCAGAACTGCACTCGCGCAACGCCGACGAGTTCACCGAAGAGATGACCCAGGTGGTCGAGTTGGACACCGCCGGCGGTCGTCAGCCGGTGCGCATCTTCAGTCCGCGCGGCTGCTACCTGCTCGGCATGCTGGCCCGCACGGAGCGGGCCAAGGCATTCCGCCGCTGGGTGCTCGATGTGCTGGAGGGGCGGCAGGTGCCGCGCAAGGTGGCGGCGCTCACGGTGCCGCAGCACCTGGCCGCACTGCGGTATCGCGGTGCGCTGGTGCGCGAGCTTGGGGCGGCTACGTCGCTGCCGCTTGCACAAGAACTGCACGCCAACCTGCTGCACGTGTCGCGCCTGCTGGGTATGTCCACCCAGCCGCTGGCAAAGCTGGCACCGGTCGCTAGCCAGCAGAACCTGCCCGGCGTGGTTTGAGGAGGCAGCCATGTCCATCAGAACATCCCTCAGCAACGCCACCCGCATCCACGTCGAGCCGGTGAGATTCCTCAGGACGATTGCCGGTGACAGCGTGTTCGCCACGCAATCGATCAGCGTCACGCTGGATGACGGCAACAGGTTCGATCTGTTGGTCTACTTGACCGAAGGCATGACCTGCTTGGCCGCCGGCGATGCAGTCGTGTTCCCCACGCTCGACGAGGTGCCGGCATGAAAACCTTCCTCGTGCGCGTTGCCGCCGGCGGACGGCGCCTGTCGGTCCACACCATCGCCGCGTCCAGCACGGATGCCCTGATGGGCGTGCTGGCCTCGCTCGAAGCGTTGGGTCTGTCCGCCTGCGGCGGCTCGGCCCGTCTGGTCGGGAGGGGCGCATGACCTTCCTCGAACTCTTCGTGACGGTCGTCACCCTCGCCATCCAGGCCGTTACGGTCCGCCTGTGGTTCGTCTGGCGCATCAAGAACGATCCCGCTCTGAATCACAACGCCGGCGACGCCACCCGGAGCAATCGCATCGTCCGCGCGTTGATGTGGATCGCTGCGCTCTGCATCGGCGGTGGGTTCTGCACGGCGGGCGTTCTGGTCTACCGCTACTGCACGGGGGCCGCATGATGCTCGCCCTCGTCAACCGCTGGATGCTGCTGACGGCCCTCGTGTCCGTCGCGCTGCTCAACTACAGCGACAACACGCAGCGCTGGGGCGCGCTGGTCGGCCTGCTCGGCCAACCGGCGTGGCTGTACCTCACGCACGTCACCGGCGAGCCCGGCATGTTCACCGCGTCGATCTTCTTCGCCGTCTGCTATGGCCACGGCGTGTGGCGCGGCTTCGTCTCTCGGAGGCACCGCCATGGGTAAGCCCGCCATCACCGAAGCGGACGTGCGCTGGATGCACGGCTTCCTGCACCTGACCACGCCGTTTGAAGCCATGCCGCCGGCATTGCGCCGCGCCGTCGAGTCCGCCGCCGCCGCGCTACTGCCGCGCGTGCTCGCCCGTTCCCGCACCTCCCCGCCCACCGTCGACCTCAAGCGCCGCGCCGCCGGCGACCGGGACGACTGATCTACATCGAGCCACCACCATGAAAAAAGCCTTCGTTTTCGAGATCGATACCAACCGCCTGCAAAGCGTGAGCGACCAGTACTTGGCCGCGCTTTGCCACATCGCTCAGCACCAGCCTGTCGAGCACGGCGACCACGACGCCGGCGTGCTGGTCGAGCACATCGGCCGCGAGATCGTCCTGCGCTGGCTGCGCGGCGTGCCGGTTCCTGTCTGGAACATCCAGGGTGGCGATCACTACCTCAAGCAGCTCGGCCGCTTTGCGCACTGGAACGGCTCCGCCTGGGTGGCTGGCGCCGCGATTAAACCGACTGTGCCGGAGGTGCTGTGATGAGCGCGCATCGAGCAGTTGTTGTCTACGGCCCGCGTGGCAGCGGCAAGAGCACGCACGCGAAGGCGCTGGCCCAGCACTTTGGGAAAAGTCGCATCGTTGATGCCTTTGAGTCGGACTCGCCTGGTCAAATCGTCAAAAGCGACACCCTGGTTTTGGAGTATAGCCCGGTCGATGGCGTGAAGTCCGTACACATCTTGGATGCGTGTCTGGCGGCAGGGCTGGCGCCACATCCGACGCTTTTGCGTCAGACCGGGCGAGAAGCCGAATTGGGCTACGCGTTTGCCAATGCGCCGGCAACAAGGGGCGTGATCGATGTGCCCACCTCAGATGTCGAGCCGGGAGAGGGTGAGCTTCTGCCATGCCCGTTTTGCGGCAACGCGCTGGACGTGAGGCGCCGCAAGAGCAATCCATACGCCCGCTGCGCTACGGAGGGCTGCAAGGGCAAGCAACTGCCGCTGCTGAACCTCGACCTGCCGGACGACATCGCGGCGTGGAATCGACGTGCTGTCCATCCTAGTACCTCTGCACAGGGGTTATGACGGTTTGTCAGAGGTGGTTACAGGGTAGGCTTTGGCCAATTTTTTGCGGGCCGTTTCAGTAGAGAACATCCAGTTGATGCGAG
>CAKKOY010000247.1 GCA_919592095.1 Ralstonia syzygii subsp. syzygii
GTATCAACGATTCAAGCGCCGCCCACAATTCCTTGCTGATTCTTCTTCTCGACATGCCGCGTACGATACGGTTTGCATCGGCCCATGTCCAGTTGTGTTAGCGACTCTAAGTTGCAGTGCACGATTCACCGGCTGGGCGAACTGGCGCTGTTGTGCGAAGTGCCGCCGCCGGCGACCTTGACTTGGCAGCAGCGCATCTGGGCGATGGCCTCGCGCGCGTCCGGGTGGGCGGGCGTCATCGACGTGGTGCCCGGCATGAACAACCTGACACTCGTCTTCGGGCCGCAGGCCGATGCGCAGGCGCTGACCGCGCTGCTGCGCCAGGCGTGGGAAGAGAGCGGTGCGCTGATCGCCGACGGCAAGCGGGTCGATATCGAAGTCGCCTACGGCGGTGACGACGGCCCGGACCTGCGCGACGTCGCGGCCCATACGGGCCTGAGCCCCGCAGAGGTGGTGCGCCGCCATACCGCCCCCGAATACATCGTCTACTTCCTGGGCTTCCAGCCGGGCTTCGCCTACATGGGCGGGCTCGACAAGTCGCTTGCCACACCGCGCCGCGCGGAGCCGCGGATGGCGGTGCCGGCCGGTTCGGTCGGCATCGGCGGCGAGCAGACCGGCATCTATCCGGCCACTTCCCCCGGTGGCTGGCAACTGCTCGGCCGCACGGACGCGGCGCTCTTCCTGCCCCAGCGCGACCCGCCGGCGCTGCTGGCGCCCGGAGACCGCATCCGCTTTGTCGCTTCGAAGGTGCGCGTATGAGCCGGCCCACCTCCCAAACCGCGCCGGCCATGATTGAGATCGTGCGGGCCGGCGTGCTGACCTCGGTGCAGGACCTCGGCCGCACCGGCTATCGCCGCTTCGGCGTGTGCGCGTCGGGCGCGCTCGACCCACTGTCGCTGTACGTCGGCAACCGGCTGGCCGGCAACCGCAGCGGTGCGGCCGGCATCGAGTTCACGCTGGGCAATGCCACGCTGCGGTTCCTGGCCGACGGGCTGGCCGCCTTGACCGGAGCCGACTGCCGCGCCACGCTGGACGGGGCGCCCGTCCATGCCTGGCATGCCTTTCCCGTGCAGCGCGGCCAGACGCTGACGCTGCGTATGGCGCAGGGCGGCGTGCGCGCCTACCTGTGCGTGGCCGGCGGCATCGACGTGCCGGAGATGATGGGCTCGCGCGCCACCGACCTGAAAGCCGGCTTCGGCGGCTTCGAAGGACGCCCGCTGCGCGACGGCGACCGGCTGGCCGTGCTGCCGGCCGATCTGTCGCACGTGCCCGACATCAGCGGTGGTGCCATCGGCGTCAAGGCGCCGCGCTGGACCTTCGACCGCATGCATGACGCGATCCCCGTGATGCGCGTGCTGCCCGGCCCCGAATACGACGATTTCCTGGCCGATTCGCAAGCCGCCTTCTGGGAATCGGACTGGACGCTCACCCCCAACAGCAACCGCATGGGTTTCCGCCTGCAGGGGCCGGAACTCGCGCGCAAGAAGCCGCGCAGCGGCGACCTGCTGTCGCACGGCGTGGTGCCGGGCGTGATCCAGGTGCCGCCGTCCGGCCAGCCGATCGTGCTGATGGCCGATGCGCAGACCACCGGTGGCTACCCGAAGATCGGCGCCGTCATCCTGGCCGACCAGTGGCGCCTGGCGCAGGTGCCGCTCGGTACGCGCGTGCGTTTTGCCCGCGCAACGCTGGAAGAGGCCGAGGCCGCGCGCGCCGACGTGTCGCGCTACCTGCAGCAGATCGAGACGGCGCTGGACTGGCAGCGCCAGGGCATCCTGTCCGTGGCACGGCGCACCGCCAAGACACGGTCGATGGCTTGATGGAGCGAGGAACATACCGATGACAGCAATCGACCTGAACGCAGACCTGGGTGAAGGCTGCGACAACGACGAAGCCCTGCTCGCGCTGGTGAGCTCGGCCAACATCGCCTGCGGCTGGCACGCGGGCGACGTCAATACGATGCGCCAGACCACCGCCTGGGCGCTGCGCCAGGGCGTGTCGATCGGCGCGCATCCGAGCTTCCCCGACCGTGAGAACTTCGGCCGGACCGAGATGCACCTGCCGCCGGACGAGGTTTATGCCGGCGTGCTGTTCCAGATCGGCGGCCTGGCGGCCATCGTGCGGGCGCAGGGCGGCAGGCTCGCGCACGTCAAGCCGCACGGCGCGCTGTACAACCAGGCCGCGCGCGACCGGCCGCTGGCCATGGCGATCGCCCGCGCGGCGCGCGACTTCGATCCGTCGCTGGCGGTGTTCGGCCTGGCCGGCGGCGAGCTGGTGCTGGCCGCGCGCGAGCTGGGCCTGGTCGCCAAGGAGGAAGTCTTCGCCGACCGCGGCTATAACGCCGACGGCACGCTGGTCAAGCGCGGCACGCCCGGTGCGCTGCTGGAAGACGAAGAGGCCGCGTTGTCGCAGACCCTTGCCATGGTGCGCGAACAGCGTGTCAAATCTGTCGACGGCGTGTGGGTCCCGATCCACGCGCAGACCGTCTGTCTGCACGGCGACGGCGCGCATGCGCTGGCGTTCGCGCAGCGCATCCGGGACCGGCTGGGCAGCGAAGGCATCGCTGTGCGCGCCGGCGCCTGAAACCTGCCCCGCAGGGTGGTTCGCGCGGGTTTTTTTTGCAACTAGTACCTCAGCACAGAGGTTATGACAGTTTGGGTAGGTTGTAGGACAGGCAAGCAGTTGTGGTCAACGAGCAGCTCGATGCTGCGAGCGATGCCTGCTTGCCGGC
>CAKKOY010000248.1 GCA_919592095.1 Ralstonia syzygii subsp. syzygii
TGATCCCATTTCGCTCGCCACTACTTTGGGAATCTCGGTTGATTTCTTTTCCTGCAGCTACTTAGATGTTTCAGTTCACTGCGTTCGCCTCTGTTACCTATGTATTCAGTAACAGATGACCCATACGGGCCGGGTTTCCCCATTCGGACATCTGCGGATCAAAGCTCGTTTGCCAGCTCCCCGCAGCTTTTCGCAAGCTACTACGTCCTTCATCGCCTGTGATCGCCAAGGCATCCACCACATGCACTTATTCGCTTGACCCTATAACGAGTATGTCTCGCTATAGGCTGAGTTCTCGCGTTGTGCCGTATTCCAAGCGGTCTTTCGATCACTCGGAATACTGGTTGATACAATCACAACCCAGTGTCGCGTTTGAATTGCGCGCCTCATCAACGCGCCACGACACCTTTACTACATTCCATATTGTTAAAGAACAGCCGAGCTACTTCTCTCGTCTTGGCAATGCCAAACGCAAACACCGAGTCCCTCGATGCTTGCGTTTGGCCACCACAAGGTTTGGTGGAGGATGACGGGATCGAACCGACGACCCCCTGCTTGCAAAGCAGGTGCTCTCCCAGCTGAGCTAATCCCCCATTGAACCACAGGCGCTCACCACCGTCCGTAACTTGGTGGGTCTGGTAGGACTTGAACCTACGACCCCCGCCTTATCAAGACGGTGCTCTAACCACCTGAGCTACAGACCCTTGGCTGTAACATCAAACAAACCGATAAGTGTGGACGCCTAACTAGAATGCACGCTCTTAAAGGAGGTGATCCAGCCGCACCTTCCGATACGGCTACCTTGTTACGACTTCACCCCAGTCATGAACCCTACCGTGGTAATCGCCCTCCTTGCGGTTAGGCTAACTACTTCTGGTAAAGCCCACTCCCATGGTGTGACGGGCGGTGTGTACAAGACCCGGGAACGTATTCACCGCGGCATGCTGATCCGCGATTACTAGCGATTCCAGCTTCACGTAGTCGAGTTGCAGACTACGATCCGGACTACGATGCATTTTCTGGGATTAGCTCCACCTCGCGGCTTGGCAACCCTCTGTATGCACCATTGTATGACGTGTGAAGCCCTACCCATAAGGGCCATGAGGACTTGACGTCATCCCCACCTTCCTCCGGTTTGTCACCGGCAGTCTCTCTAGAGTGCCCTTTCGTAGCAACTAGAGACAAGGGTTGCGCTCGTTGCGGGACTTAACCCAACATCTCACGACACGAGCTGACGACAGCCATGCAGCACCTGTGTCCACTTTCTCTTTCGAGCACCTAATGCATCTCTGCTTCGTTAGTGGCATGTCAAGGGTAGGTAAGGTTTTTCGCGTTGCATCGAATTAATCCACATCATCCACCGCTTGTGCGGGTCCCCGTCAATTCCTTTGAGTTTTAATCTTGCGACCGTACTCCCCAGGCGGTCAACTTCACGCGTTAGCTACGTTACTAAGGAAATGAATCCCCAACAACTAGTTGACATCGTTTAGGGCGTGGACTACCAGGGTATCTAATCCTGTTTGCTCCCCACGCTTTCGTGCATGAGCGTCAGTGTTATCCCAGGGGGCTGCCTTCGCCATCGGTATTCCTCCACATCTCTACGCATTTCACTGCTACACGTGGAATTCTACCCCCCTCTGACACACTCTAGCCGTGCAGTCACCAATGCAATTCCCAGGTTAAGCCCGGGGATTTCACATCGGTCTTGCACAACCGCCTGCGCACGCTTTACGCCCAGTAATTCCGATTAACGCTTGGACCCTACGTATTACCGCGGCTGCTGGCACGTAGTTAGCCGGTCCTTATTCTTCCGGTACCGTCATCCACTCCAGGTATTAACCGAAGCGATTTCTTTCCGGACAAAAGTGCTTTACAACCCGAAGGCCTTCTTCACACACGCGGCATTGCTGGATCAGGGTTGCCCCCATTGTCCAAAATTCCCCACTGCTGCCTCCCGTAGGAGTCTGGGCCGTCTCTCAGTCCCAGTGTGGCTGATCGTCCTCTCAGACCAGCTACTGATCGTCGCCTTGGTGGGCCTTTACCCCACCAACTAGCTAATCAGACATCGGCCGCTCCTATAGCATGAGGCCTTGCGGCCCCCACTTTCACCCTCAGGTCGTATGCGGTATTAGCCAGTCTTTCGACTAGTTATCCCCCACTACAGGGCACGTTCCGATGTATTACTCACCCGTTCGCCACTCGCCGGCAGGTAGCAAGCTACCCCCGCTGCCGTTCGACTTGCATGTGTAAGGCATGCCGCCAGCGTTCAATCTGAGCCAGGATCAAACTCTTCAGTTCAATCTGCTGTTTCGCTCTATTACGAGCGGTCGCTCACTCTCAGAATCTGACTTGAACTCTCGTTCAAACCTTACTTCTGTGCGAGCTCTTCATAACTTGTAAGCTAACGAACTTCCGTTCGCCGCATCCGTAATCAAGCGCCCACACTTATCGGCTGTTTGTTTGTTAAAGAACTTCGCGATTTCGCTTTGCTTTTCGCGTCGCTGCGTTGCCCGCAGCAGAGAAAAGAAATTATGCAGAGCTTTTTCGTCGCCGTCAACAACTTGTCGGAGAATTTTTTCTCACCAACTCGTCGCCAACCTCAGCAACCCCCGCCCGACTCTTACCTCCCGTCGACCGGAAACCCCCATCAATACTGCTTCTCCACCACCTCGAACACCCCGCCTTCGCTTTCGCTTCGGCGCTGTGTCGTGCAGCGAGGGGCGAAT
>CAKKOY010000249.1 GCA_919592095.1 Ralstonia syzygii subsp. syzygii
GCTCGACATGCAGCGCTTCTTTGGCGTCACCGCGCCTTCCGTCCATCACATGGTGCTTAACCTCGAACGTGATGGACTGCTCCGCCGGCAAGCAGGCATCGCTCGCAGCATCGAGCTGCTCGTTGACCACAACTGCTTGCCTGTCCTACAACCTACCCAAACTGTCATAACCTCTGTGCTGAGGTACTAGTGCAAAAGGGGCAACCACCCTACATTCGGGATGTGACAGATTCATTCCCGATTCAGGAGAACGCTATGGACACCCTCGTACAACCCCGCGTGGAACGCGCCCGCCGCGTCGAGCGCGTTGTCAGCGGCCGCGCCACCTCGGACGGCGCGGGCGTCAGGCTGACGCGCGTGCTGACCCAGCCGCTGCAGCGCCGGCTCGACCCGTTCCTGATGCTCGATGCCTTCCGCAGCGACGATCCGAACGACTATCTGGCGGGCTTCCCCGATCACCCGCACCGCGGCTTCGAGACGGTGACGTACATGATCGCTGGCCGCATGCGTCACCGCGACAATGCCGGCCACGAGGGCCTGCTGCAGACCGGCGGCGTGCAATGGATGACGGCCGGCAGCGGCGTCGTGCATTCGGAAATGCCGGAGCAGGAGGACGGCGTGATGGAGGGCTTCCAGCTGTGGCTAAACCTGCCCGCGCGCGACAAGATGACGACGCCGTGGTACCGCGACATCCCGTCGGCCGAGATTCCCGAGTTCACGACGGAAGACGGCGTGGCGGTGCGCGTGATCGCCAGTGCGTCGCATGGCGTGCAAGGTGCGATGACGCGCGACGCGACACAGCCGCTGTACCTGGACATCTCGCTGCCGGCGGGCGCGGCATTCGCGCAGCCGCTGCCGGAACGGCACAACGCGTTCGCCTATGTGTTCCGCGGCAGCGCGCTGGTCGGCGATGCGCGGGCGCCGGGCGGTGCCGGGCTGCAGCGCGTGGACGACAAGCAGATGGCCATCCTCGCCAACACGGAAGACAGCGACGGCGTGGTGATCCGCGCGGGCGATGCACCGGCGCGCGTGCTGCTGGTGGCCGGCCAGCCGCTGAACGAGCCGATCGCGCAGTACGGCCCGTTCGTGATGAACACGCAGGAAGATATCTTCGAGGCCGTGCGCGACTTCCAGGCCGGCAAGTTCGCCTGAAGCGAACGCCTCGCCCACAAGGCAAAACCGCCGCCTGGTTTTACCAGAGCGGCGGTTCGTCCAGCAGCGCGATCTGCTCGCGCAGTTCCAGCACGCGGTCCTGCCAGTAGCGCTGCGTGTTGAACCACGGGAAGGCGGCCGGGAACGCCGGATCGTGCCAGCGCCGCGCCAGCCAGGCGCTGTAGTGCAGCAGGCGCAGCGTGCGCAGCGCCTCCACCAGGTACAGCTCGCGCGTGTCGAACGCGCAGAAATCCTCGTAGCCGGCGAGCACACCGGCGAGCTGATGCCGCATCGACGCGCGGTCGCCCGACAGCAGCATCCACAGATCCTGCACGGCGGGGCCGGTGCGGCTGTCGTCGAAATCGACGAAGTGCGGGCCGGCGCTGCGCAGCGGATCGTTCTTGAGCGCATCGGCTTGGTCGATCCACAGCACGTTGGAAGCGTGGCAGTCGCCATGCAGGCGCAGCAGCGCGAGGTCGCCCGCGCGGTCGTAGCAGCGGCGCACACCGTCGAGCGCGGCGTCGGCCACGCTGCGCCAGGCGGGCAGCAGGTCGGGCGGAATGAAATCGTGTTCGAGCAGCCAGTCGCGCGACTGCACGCCGAAGGTGTCGATGTCGAGCGCGGGGCGCGCCATGAACGGACGGCGCGCGCCGATGGCGTGGATGCGGCCGAGGAAGCGTCCCATCCATTCGAGCGTGTCGTCGCGGTCGATGGCCGGTACGCGGCCGGCGCAGCGCGGAAAGACGGCGAAGTGCCAGCGGTCGAAGGCGTGCAGCGTGCGGCCGTCGATTTCCAGCGGCGCGACCACCGGGATCTCGGCCGCCGCCAGCTCGGCGGTGAAGGCGTGCTCTTCGACGATCTGCGCGTCGTTCCAGCGCCCGGGGCGGTAGAACTTGACGACCACCGGTGCGCTGTCCTCGATGCCCGCCTGATAGACGCGGTTCTCATAGCTGTTGAGCGCGAACATGCGGCCGTCCGGCATCAGCCCGACCTGGGCCAGCGCATCGAGGATGCTGTCGGGCGTCAGGCCGTCGTAGGGCGCCTCGGACGCGTCAGACGATGGGGGCTGCTGGCCGTCGTGCCGCATGGGTGTCAGGCCTTGCGGCCGCCGAGCAGCGCCGCAGCCTTGGCGAACAGGCCGTTGAACGGCTGCTTGGGCGCGGGCTTCGCCACCTGGGCCGGTTGCGCGGCTTGCGTGCTGGAAGCGCGGCGCTGACCGCCCTGCCCACTGCCCTGGCCATTGCCCTGACGCTGACCGCGTGCTTGCGATTGGCCGTTGCCGTTGCCGCTACCACTACCCTTGCCGCCGCGCGGCTTCGGTGCCGCCTGGCCATCACGCTGGCCCTGCGCCTGACGCTGGCGGCCACCGCCGTTGCGACCTTGGCCCTGACCCTGACCCTGACCCTGACCCTGACCCTGACCCTGACCCTGGCCCTGACCCTGACCCTGACCCTGACCCTGGCCCTGACCCTGACCCTGACCCTGACCCTGACCCTGACCCTGACCCTGACCCTGACCCTGACCCTGACCCTGACCCTGACCCTGACCCTGACCCTGACCCTGACCCTGACCC
>CAKKOY010000250.1 GCA_919592095.1 Ralstonia syzygii subsp. syzygii
TGCTCAACCGCATGGCTGCGCTTGCCCGCCCGCAGTCCGTCCGCGTCGACTGAATTACGCCTCACAGGGATGGCTTCGACTTCAAAGTCGATTTATGCAACAACGCCACGCCAGCTGACTTTGTCAGGCCATCCAGAAGAATTCTTTCAGGTCAATCGGTCCGTCAGTCCTGAAGAAAGCATTCGCGTTTGGTGACACGTTGACTCAAGTTGCCGGGGCCGTGGTACCGCGCCCATCAAGCAACGTGTCCGGAACTTGCGCGCAAAGCCGGGGAGGGCACCGTGATGGTGGGTGCGGAATGCCAGCCCCGCCAATACCCGACCTCGGGGGCCGGCCCGGTCAAGCCCGGGAGATCCGTCTCCCCGGCGCCGGGTGGTCACGCTTATTGTCCCGATGGATCGAAGACGCGAGACTGGCCGAATACCTGCCGGACCAGTTCACGCAGTGCGCGTTCGGGCTGGACAAAGCCGGCGCCGGTGGCGTTGTCGTGGCCGGGCGAACCCATGTCCACGGCCGTCTTGCGCAGGGCGTTGTAAAGCTGCTCCGGCGTGGCCTTCGGTACCGCCTGGCGCATCAATGCCGCCACGGCGGCCAGGTGCGGCGCAGCGGCCGAGGTGCCGAAGAACTGATACGGATACTCGGGGTAGTAGCGGCAGTTCAGGTTGTAGACGCCGAAGCCCCGATCCCCGTCCTTGGCCCGGATGCCGAAAAACACGGAGCTTACACCATCCGGGCCGACGATATCCGGCTTGCCGTCGAGCACCGGGCGCGCAAGCGCACGGCCGTCATTGTCGAACAGCA
This sequence comes from Ralstonia syzygii subsp. syzygii, assembly GCA_919592095.1. Lineage (GTDB taxonomy): Bacteria > Pseudomonadota > Gammaproteobacteria > Burkholderiales > Burkholderiaceae > Ralstonia > Ralstonia syzygii. The sequence goes on from CAKKOY010000250.1 coordinate 802, forward strand.
TCAGGCCGCCGCCGTGCGATGAGAAGCGCTCCAGCTGCGCGGTCTTGAGCGTCGGATCGCACATCGGCGTCGACAGGTAGTTGGCCGCGCCGGTTGTGAACGAGTTGGGCGACAGGCTATGCCCGTAGATGACAGCATCCGCCGTACCAAACTGGCCGATGACGACCCGGCTGGCACGCAGACGAAGCCGCCGCGGCGCAATGCCATCCAGCAACTGGATCCGCAACGTGGCCTCCGGCGTAGTCCCCAGCAGCGTCGCCCATGTAATGGCCTGCTGGCCGATCACCGATGCGTCGGTGCAACTGGGGTATGGCTCGCCATCAAGCACGATGTTGAACGGCTTGCCGTTCTTGTCGGCCAGGCACACCTGGAGCGAACTGGCGCTGTTGTCGAACGGCTGATCCCAGTAGAGCTGGACCCGGAACATCCAGAACGGCGTGTCCTGGATCTGATGCAACGCCCGCACCGGAATCGAATCCACCTGACTGGCCCCGGAGGGATCGAAGTTCAGCGGACGTCCGGGCGTTCCCGTGCCGGCAGGGGCGACCGGCTGGTCGGCAAAGCGCGCGGTATTGTTGATGTAAGAGACGGGGGATGCATCCGCGCTATTGTTGCTGGCGCCAGTGAAGTACGCGACCCCGTGATTTTTGACCACATTGTCGATCGCCACGCCGGCGATGCCGGACTGGAAAGCGGGCTCCGCGAAATACTCGACGTCATCGACGATGATTTGCGCGCCGCCGCCGGGAACCCCCTTGGCGTTGGTCTTGTCCTTCGGCAAGGCCAGCGTTTCGATGCCCAGCGCGAAGTCGGCCTGCCCGTTGGCCGCGGTGTAGAACGCAATGTCTGCCCCGGGGGCCACGTCGTGGATGATCTCCGCCATGGCGCGGCCTTCGTCCAAACCGTCGCTGCAATTGGGCAGTTCCTTCAGGATCCGGATGCGGCCGTTGCCGGGCAGGTCGCCCCGGGCAATGTCGTCCTCCATCGTGTCCTGGCGGCCGTTCTTCGCGACGAAGCGCGCATCCTGGTTGCGCTGGCTATTGCAGTTGAATGAATCGGAAAGAACGCCGACGGTCATGCCTTTCCCGGTCAGTTCGAGTCCCAGGTTCTTGACCGCTTGCCGCAGCGAGCGGCTCAGTTGGGCGTAGTCGCCCTGTCCCTGGACCACGCCGGAGTGCGTGGACCTCGCCACCTTGCTGATCCGCCGGATCTGCGGAATGGCAGCGGCTTCGTCGATTTTCTCGACGGGCAGGCAACCGCTGATGTAGTGCTGGTACACCGCGCTGCTCTGGAGACCCAGGCGCTCCAGCTGGGCGACAGTTTGCTGGGCGTCCCCTTGGACAACGATGTCGACGTTGACGCAGTTGCCGGTGCGGTCCACCGCCGCCGAGCTCTCGATGCCGGAGGCGGACCTCACCTGCGAGGCGGCGGTGTTCTGCCGCAGGCGGATCAACGCACCATCCAGCTTGGCGGTGTTGCCTTCAGCCTGCGCTTTGGGAGGCAGGCCCGACGGCATGCCGTCGATATTGGCGAGCGGCGAGCCGTTCGGTTTCGATGGCGATGCATCCACTTGGGCCATCAGGTCGGCTGAGAATCCCCCGGACAATGAAATCAATAATGCTGCTCTTGATATTTTTGATATCAACACTGGTGTTGCTCCTGAATTGGAAGGGATTTCAATATAGGAGAGGAAGGGTACAATAATTAGTGGGGAGAGCTTTGTTGAGGTTGTGGGCGTTGTTGCATAAATCGACTTTGAAGTCGAAGCCATCCCTGTGAGGCGTAATTCAGGCGACGCGGACGGACTGCGGGCGGGCAAGCGCAGCCATGCGGTTGAGCACGCC
>CAKKOY010000251.1 GCA_919592095.1 Ralstonia syzygii subsp. syzygii
CCCCCCCGGAAAGGAGAGGTGCCGCTTCCTTTGGCGGATGGTTCTGTGTGGGGTGCGTTACGGATGGCTTCTTCATGACACGAAGAGTACCGTCACCGTGACACTTTGAAAATAAAGTCACGGTGACACAAATTCTGCTTGTCATTAATGTCACCGTGACTTATTGTTTGCTTGGCGTCACGGTGACTTGGAGATGAAATGGAACGTAGGCAAGCGTCATTCCAGCTTCGGCTGGAAAGGTGGATCAAGGAAAGTCTGATGGAGGTTGCACAGAAAAACTTCCGCTCACTCAACGCCGAGATCAATGCTCGGCTGGCGGCGAGTTTGGACGCAGAAAAAGGAAAGGCCCCGAACGCGTGATCTTGGCGGATTACGTTCAGGGCCTTGAGTACAACAATCTCTTGCGGAGATTTGGATGAATAGTAGCACATCGGCCCCAAGGGCCAAGTTACGCGTTGCCACCAAGCGACTACGCATCGCCGGTAGCAACCTCGGCCTGGGGTTCAATCCCCTCATATCCGTCGTTCTGGAAGACGGACGCTCCGTCACCTGGGGCTTGCGGCAGGTTCTGGAACACCTACGCGAGTTCTGCCGGAAGGCACAACAGTATATCCGCAGCGTGCTGCCGTTCTGCCTGCAATACGACGAGCTGACTCAAACCGACCGCAATGCGGTGGAAGATTTCCTTTGCGCGGAGGTAGTGTGATGAATGAACTGATGATTGGCGACATTGGGATTCGCCGCGATGCGGAAGGCCGCTACTGCTTGAACGATCTGCACCGCGCCAGCGGTGGCAACCCAAACCACCGACCGGGCGAATGGCTACGCAACAAGCAAACCAGGGAGTTGGTCGCCGAATTAGGGGGTGCGGAAATTCCCGCAGGCCCCGTCGTTACCCTGAACGATGGCCAGAACAACGGCACCTACGTTGCCAAAGAACTGGTCTACGCCTACGCCATGTGGATCAGCGCGGCATTCCACCTGAAGGTGATCCGGGCCTATGACGCAATGGTGGCACAACCGCAGTTCGCCATTCCGCAAACGCTACCCGAAGCACTTCGATTGGCCGCCGACTTGGCGGAGCAGAACAAGGCACTGGAAAGCAAGGTCGCCGAGCAAACGCCGAAGGTGCAGGCCCTCGATCGCATCGCCACGGCTGGCGGCTCGCTCTGCGTGACTGATGCGGCAAAAGCATTGCAGGCGCAGCCCAGGCGGTTCTTTAAGTGGTTGAGCGAGAGGCATTGGATTTATCGACGCCCCGGCGGCGCTTCCTGGCTCGGCTACCAAGACAAAGTGCAATCTGGCTTTCTGGAACACAAGGTGACGGAAGTTTCCCGGTCGGATGGTTCTGAGAAAGTCGTTGAGCAAGTGCGCGTGACGCCCAAAGGCATGGTGCGCTTGGCGCAGATGCTTTCGTCCGGTGGTCTGACGGCATGAGAATCCAATCATTCGATTTCTCGGTCGATCTACTACAAGCGCTGCTCTGGCAATACAACGACGCGGACAACCTGCGGGGGCTGCTCGAACGCAAGCAGACATGGTACGAGCGCAACCACACCGCCTTCTGGGAAAACTGGATTCGTGACGTATTCGATCTGCGCACGGCCAACGATTTCGGGCTGTCGGTCTGGTCGGAAATCCTCGGCGTGCCGCTCGCTGTCACTGTAGACCCGACCAAGCCGGGCACGCCTGTTTTTGGATTCGGCGCGTCCAACCGGAATTTCGGGCATGGCGGCTTCGGCAGCAAGTCATCTTCGACAGTCGGCCTGACCGTCGAGCAAAAGCGAACCGTGCTGCGGCTGCGCTATTCCCAGCTTGTCTCGCGCGGCACGATCCCCGAGATCAACCAGTTCATGAAGATGCTGCTGGGCGACCAGGGGCAGGTCTATGTGCTTGATTCAAACGACATGACCTATGTCGTCTACGTTTTTTCCTTTCAGCCGAATCCCGGACTCGCCTTCGTGCTCGACACCTACGATCTGCTGCCGCGCCCCGCTGGCGTCGGCGTGCGCCGGGTTGTCGTCACCCGGCCGTCGTTCGGCTTCGGCGAGCACAACAAGAACTTTAAACACGGCACTTTTTCGGAGTAACCAATCATGCAGCAGAAATTCTTCGCCAAACCGTTTGCCGTGGCTGGCGACCGCGAGGCGGTACCAAACGACACCCAGACTACTGGCGATGTCAGCTACGAGCAGGGCTACGGCTACGACTATCAGCGCAATCAGGCAACTGATCCGCTTGCCAAACCGATCGAACGCAACCGGCTCAACGCCATCTTGAACGACATCACCGAAGCCGTGCAGCAGTACCAGGTGTTCGGTACGCCGGAATGGATCACGACCGAAAACAACGGAGGTACTGCCTATCCCTACGCTCGTCGCGCACGCGTGCGGTATCGAGCACAAGATGCGGGCCCGTGGGACGTCTACGAGTCCTTGGTGGACAACAACACGGCCGAGCCGAGCGATACGACGAAATGGGTCAAGGTTGTGTCGGTGGTCGCGTCTCAAGAGCAAGCCGTTGCGGGTGCGGACAATAGCACGATCATGACGCCGCTTCGTGTTGCACAGGCCACCTCCAA
>CAKKOY010000252.1 GCA_919592095.1 Ralstonia syzygii subsp. syzygii
GCAGGACTTGTGGGGGCAGGCGTGGTTTCTCGACAAGGGCGAGCGCTTGGGCCGTAGCTTCGGTGGTTTCAAGTCGCGGTGGTTTCAATCGATCCAGGTGGGCAATGACCGCCACGCCACGCGCTTGGAACCGCTGCCATTCGCCCAGCAACAGATCGAGGACCGGCTGCGCGATCTGTGCCTATCGCTGGACGCTCGCGATTATTTTGACATCAGCGAACCCATCGTCAACGTGGTGCGAGTCGAACTGCCGACCAAGGCCCGTCGCCTCTACAGGGACATGGAGCGCGAGATGTTCCTCGCGCTCGAATGTGGCACCGAGGTGGAAGCCTTCAACGCGGCCAGCAAGACTATCAAGTGCCTGCAACTCGCCAACGGTGTGATTTACACAGACGATACAGCGACCGTCTGGGCCGATGTCCATGATGTCAAGTTACAAGCGCTCGAATCTATTGTTGCTGAGGCGGCTGGTATGCCGGTGCTGGTGGCGTATCACTTCAAGTCTGATCTCGCGCGCTTGCAGAGTGCCTTCCCTCATGGCCGCGCGCTTGACCAGAATCCACAGACTATCCGCGACTGGAACGCGGGAAAAATCCCGCTGCTGTTCGCCCACCCGGCCAGTGCAGGCCACGGACTGAACTTGCAGGACGGCGGCAACATCTTGGCCTTTTTCGGCCATTGGTGGGACTTGGAGCAGTATCAGCAGATCATCGAACGCATTGGGCCAACGCGCCAAGCGCAGGCCGGACATAACCGCCCGGTGTTCGTCTACCACATTGTCGCCATCGACACGATGGACGAGTTGGTCATGGCCCGGCGCGAATCCAAGCGTGAGGTGCAGGACTTGTTGCTTGAAGCAATGAAAAGGAGGGCGAAATCGTGACCCCAGATGTCAACGAAACCGCTCTTACGTTGCATCAAGTTGCCGAGCTTCTGCAACTCTCATATAGCACGGTGTTTTCAATGCGACACCGAATTGGCTTCCGTTTGCCAGGCTCACGCATTTGGCGTGTCTGGCCGTCCCATCTTGCCCGACTTTCTGAAACGCGCAACAATCTGACCCGGCTATCGCTGCGGGTCGGTGGAGAAAATGAATGCCAATCCGCAAAGATAAAAAATCCGGTGTCTGGCACCTCGACATCCGCACACCAAGCGGCGAAAGAATTAGACGCTCTACTGAAACCAAGGACAGAAAGGCCGCCCAAGAGTACCACGACCGTTTGAAAGCGGACCTGTGGCGACAGGACAAGCTGGGTGATATCCCTGACCGCACGTTCGAGGAAGCGGCCGTCAAGTTTTTGCGGGAATGTGAGGGCCAGCGCGACTACGCCACCAAGCTACGGCATGTCGCGTACTGGCGCGAGCAGTTCTCGGGCCGCGCGGTTCGCTCTTTAACAGCAGACGAAATCACGGATGCCTTGCCCACGCATCGTGTAATCAAGGGTAAGCCCGTCGAGCCGCTGACCGGGAGTACGCGCAATCGGTATATCTCTACCATCAAACGCCTGCTGAATCTATGCGAGGCTTGGGAGTGGATCGATCGGGTGCCCAAACTTCCCCGGTACTTCGAGCCGGATGTGCGTGTCCGATGGGAGCCGCCCGAGGTCATCGCGGCGCTCATCAACGCACTGCGGTTGCCCTGGATGCGTGACGCCGCCATTGTGGCAGTTGCCACGGGTATGCGTCAGTCCGAGTTGTTTGGACTTGCGCCGTCCCAAGTCGATTTGGCCCAGTGCAATGCATGGATCACGCATGAGGGAGCCAAATCCAAGCGTGCCCGCCCGGTGCCGTTAAACGACGATGGTGTGGGTGTGTTGACTCGTCGGTTGGAGTCGGCGGAGCACCTTGTTTTCACTCGTGGAGAAGGGCTGGATGCTCGCATCCAGCAAATCGACACGCGGGATTTCGAGCGGGCCTGCCAGGTGGTCGGCATCGAGGACTTTCACTGGCACGACCTGCGCCATACGTGGGCAAGCTGGCACGTCCAGCGCGGAACGCCGTTGATGGTGCTAAAAGAGTTGGGGGGATGGGAAACCGTCGAGATGGTGCAGAAGTACGCCCACCTTGCTCCCAGTCACTTGGCCGCCCATGCTGGTACGGTCAAGTTTTGGTCAAGCTTGGGGGAGCAGAAAGAAAAAAATGCCGCTGGTCAGAGCGGCATAATTATTTGATTCGTAAAGGAATTTTGGTGGGGCGTGAGTGGCTCGAACACTCGACCTACGGATTAAGAGGCTCCCGCGAATCTTATAAATATCAGTCACTTACGCGAAAATACGTTCCGCAATCGGTGACGGATCGTCGCCCGCAAACCCTTGTCCCGCTTGGGTGCTTTTCGCTTTGCGGAACAAAACCCCGTTGCTGGAAGACATCCCTGCACGGGGTTCCAAGCCGGGATTCTGCCGCAGCACATACCGCATGGCGAAGCGCCGCATCCAGGCTCGCATTGACCGTTTGGCGATGGGGGGCGTTGTTGCATAAATCCGGTCGCCCGCGCGCGGCATGATGACGTTTACGCGCAACGGTCTGGGCAGATGGCGCGGTAAACAATCCGGCTGGCTGCGTAGATTGTC
>CAKKOY010000253.1 GCA_919592095.1 Ralstonia syzygii subsp. syzygii
GTGCTGGCATGGTCGCGATGGCGGCGCGCGCATCAGTGGCGCGCTCAGCAGTGTCACTACCGGGCGCGGGGATGTGCTCCGCCATTTTGAGCTACGGCTGTAGTACTAGCCCGGGGCGCCGCGCACTTCCCGCCCTTCTTTCGCCGCGCCGCTGCCGCGGTACGGTCGTCCTGCCCCGTCTGCGCCGGCTAGCTGCTCTGGATCGCCGCCAGCATCGACTTGATCTTGGCCGTCACGATGGACAGGTCCGCCTCGTAACGTACCGTGTTGTCGGCAAAGCGCATGCGCTCGCCGTCCATGTCGACCGTGTTGCCGTCGATGGAAGGCTGCTGCGACGTGCGGTACTGCACCTCGCCCTGCAGCGCGTCGGCCTGCGACTGCGCCGACAACGATGTCTGCATCGGCGTTACATCGGCGGCCGGCGCGCCGGCCGCCGTCAGATGACCGGCCGCCGTGGCCGTCATCGGCAGGCTGCTGCCGCTCTGCTGGCCGACGGCCTTCTGCAGCGCGGACTGGAAATCGAAATCGCGCGCCTTGTAGCTCGGCGTATCCGCGTTGGCGATGTTCGATGCCAGCAGCTGGTGCCGCTGCGAACGCAGCCGCAGCGCCTGCTCCTGGAAGCCGAACAGTTGATCCAGTTTGTCGACCATGTCTGTCATGTCCTCGCGCGTGGCGCCTTGGCTGCCACCCGCCGGGTATTCCTGTTCTTGGGGCACCCCGGAGGAGTGGCACCGGCTGCCCCTTCAAAACCGCCGATGCCGTCCGCCAGAACGCCGTATTGCCGTATTGCTGAAGTTGCCATCATGCAGCCTCAGTGGCGCGCCCGGCCTGCGGCTCCGGCGCCGGCCGGGAAACCCGGCTCCGGGGCAGTCCACGCGACATCGGCTCCAGCATGGCTTAGAGACGGCCTCGCGCGGTGCCAGGGACTTCACCACGTTGCAAAGTCTAGGGGCCGGCCCGCAAGTGCATTCGGCGGAATAAGGGGGGGATTAGCCGACATTTCCGGATTTGGCCCTCCCACGCGCGTGGCTACACTTCACCGCAGTTTCGATGGAGGACCACCCATGTCCACGCGACCCGCGCGCAACACTGACGACCCGACCCTTGCCGTTGCCCGGCGCCCCGGCGCGATCGCCCGCGCCCAGGCCGCACCGCTGGCCGCGCGTCACCGCAGGCTGCTGCTGGTCCTGGCACTGGGCCTGCTGGCCAGCGTCGTCCATCCGATGCGGGCCCATGCGCAGCAGATGATGCGCGTCGGCTATGCCCCCCCGGGCAGCGCCACCGCCCAGACTGCCACCACCATCCAGGGCCCCACCGCCATCCAGATGCAGATCCAGCAGCAATTGCAGTCGCAGCTGGACATCCTCAGCGGCACCACCGACGACAGCGGCTCGCGCGCCTCGGTGGAAGTCGGCGCCGTCGACCCGCGCGTGGCCAACCAGCCCTGCGACCAGGTCGAACTGATGCTGCCCGCCGCCAACCGCCTGCGCGGCCGTATACAAGTGGGCGTGCGCTGCCGCTCGCCGCACGCATGGGCGGCGTGGGTGCCGGCCACGATCCAGATCAGCGGGACCTACTACGTCGCCGCGCGCCAACTGCCGCCGGGCAAGACGCTCGACATGGGCGACCTCGAAGCCCGCACCGGCGACCTCTCCATCCTGCCGGCCTCGGTGGTCCAGCAACCGGCGGACGCCGTGGGCCGGGTCCTGCTGACCAGCCTGGCGCCCAACCAGCCGTTGCGCGCCGAGAGCCTGCGCATGCCGATCGCCGTCCAGGCCGGCCAGACCGTGAAGCTGGTCGCCGAAGGCGGCGGCTTCCAGGTCACCAGCGACGGCCGGGCGCTGAACCAGGCCGCCGTCGGCCAGGTCGCGCAGGTCCGCACCACCAACGGCAATGTCATTTCGGGCATCGCGCAGTCAGTTGGCGTGGTGGCGGTTCAATTTTGAGAATCAAACGTCACTTTTCACAGTGTGATTCCGACGCGCTAAAGTTTGCGCAGGAGTCGGCCGATATGGGTGTTAGGATGAACGCGCTCTTCGGAGACACCCGTGAAAATCAATCAAGTCAACAACTCGCCGGCCATCACGCCGACCAAGGACGCTGCGTCCGGGTCGACGCGCACAGCGGGAACCGCCTCGACCGGTGCCACGCGCGGCACACGTTCGAGCAGCCAGAACGACGGCACGCCGTCGCTGTCGGTGCAGCAAATCTCGCGTCAGGTGGGCAGCGGCGATTTCGACGCGGCGCGCGTCGAGCAGATCCGCTCCGCCATCCAGAACGGCACGCTGAAGATGGACGCCTCGAAAATCGCCGACGGCGCGCTGTCGGACGCCCAATCGTTGCTGTCCGCGCAAACCAAGGCGGCCTGACGGGCCAACCCCGTCCCTCCTTCCCATTTCTTTCTAGTACCTCTGCACAGGGATTATGACGGTTTGTCAGAGGTGGGTACAGGGTAGGCTTTGGCCAATTTTTTGCGAGCCGTTTCAGTAGAGAACATCCAGTTGATGCGAGCGCCGCTGGCGTTTCGCAGTTG
>CAKKOY010000254.1 GCA_919592095.1 Ralstonia syzygii subsp. syzygii
ACGACAATCTACGCAGCCAGACGGATTGTTTACCGCGCCATCTGCCCAGACCGTTGCGCGTAAACGTCATCATGCCGCGCGCGGGCGACCGGATTTATGCAACAACGCCCCCTCAGACGGTGCATGGTTGTATCAGAACAAATCAGCTCAATCTCCAAGAACCGCACTCCGGCCTCGAGCGCCACGTTTCTCCAGGCGCTGCGCGTAACTTGCAACGAATTGACAGAGTCCGCGACGACGGTCAACCCAAGGCGCAAATTATCGGCTGCAACGGCATATCCGGCCAGATAGCCACCAGGTCCAATATCCACCCGGCCGCTCGCCGACCTGATGAATGCCTGTTCCAAGGGGCGTTGTTGCATAAATCCGGTCGCCCGCGCGCCGTTCCAAGGTATCGATACGTAGATAAACTGCGGCGAGCTCGCGTGCGAGCGTTTGCGCTACCGTCGCCTTTCCCGTTCCCGGCAGTCCTCCAAACGCAATCAACATTTTCGACACGCCCTGTATTGCGATGCATCTGGCAAGGATACCAAGCGCCTGCACCTCGACGCGCTCCTGGCCTTTCACGGTGGTGGTGCACAGCATGGACCGGCTGGCAAGGAATTTGGACGATCTGCGTCATTTGGTCCAATCGCTGACCCGCCGCGGGGTGCGCATCGAATTCGCCAAGGGATAATCGTACTTTTCGCGCATGAATCTGGCGGTTTCATGCTGCCGCCCCGGGAAAGCCGAGCTGCGCCCGGTAGTCCGACAGTACAGCATGTCGGACTCATGAATCTCCTGGAAACCGCGGATCGATGACCCATCAAACCCGATACCGGCGTCAAACAACTCGTCATTGACTTCCGGCAGCGTGATCGAGAAGTGCTGCCACAGCCCTGGCAAATCCGTAAACCGGAGGTCCACCACCTGGACAGCACGTTTGCGGATCAGATCGATCACCTCGCCCGGACGCCTGGGCGGCTCCGCGCGATAGACGCCTGGTTCCACCGAGACCGTGCTCATGGCTGCCTCCGGATCTGACCGCAGGATACATCCAACATTAGGTCAGGTTGCCGGGGCCGGAAAGGAACGTGTTTTATGCGTTGCTTATGGCATCTTGGGCAATCACGCAGCCCGCTTGGTGTGACGTCGAGTGAACCGGCCCTGCCGCTGTTGCGCGCGAGACCTCGTCCTTCGCATCCCCGGAGCGCATGGCACGGCTTCTTGTCGGCCGCGGTGTCAAGCCAATAAACCGCAGCGGGATTGCTGGCATGGTCAACTTGGCGGAAGTGGGACGAATCGAAGGCAGGTAAGAGTGTGGCTCAGCAAGCGGTGGACGGATTTTGGGCGAGGCCGGTGAAGTTGTGCCAAGCAGCAAAGCTTCCGCCGCCCACCGTCGCTTCGGGCTACGCCCTACGCGACGGTGGGCGGCGGCATGGATAACCCACCACTGTCAAATCGAGTCTCGGCTATCACACCTTACGTTTCAGGTTATTCCACGTCAGAATGTCGCGAGTAAGAGGCTTCCGATTCAGCCTGTTCCGCTCGACTTAGCTCAGCCAAGTGCCATTGCCGCTCGCGCACGCTCATATTCGTGCCCACGGGGTTTCCCTCCCTATCCATGGCTCTGTGGGCAGAAAGAATCGCGCGCCCGGTCTCAGGAGTACGGTCAAAGACATGCGTATTCGTTCCCGCTCGCAGACCTTGCCTTGCCTCCCGAGACAAACTGGATCCGACATTGGAAAGAAGAAATGCTGCCTTCTTATTGACATTCGTTTGGTGACGCTCTGCCGCATAAGACACTGCTTCCGGCGTGAACTGAACCGGCTGGTCCTCCCTAAACGTAACCTGGCCGCTGGTCCATCGGCGGGACCCTGTTTCAGCTGCTGTCGACGAGACATTCGACGTTTGCCGATCGAGCGTAGTGTAATGCGATCCGAGCCCCAGAATCTCAGTGCCCTGAGATGCCGAAGAACGCCGAGATACGTTAGAGATTGCAACCGAAGCCGAGCTGCGACGCGAGATGTCGCTTTGTGCGGATTGGGCCTCGGCACCTGGCCTCCGTGCCGGGCCAAGATCAGCCAGCCAACTTAATACCCGAGAATGCGATGACGCTTGTCGGCTCTGACTGATCTCGCTCTGTGACGATGACGCTTCAGACTCTGGCGAACCGGATGCCGCGCTGTAACGTGAATTTGTACTGCTGATTCGACTATTGTTCATTGAATCCTCGTGCTTGAAAGTTTGATATTGAGCCTGGCTGCCACGGGCCGCGCGGCGAGCGGTGCCCCGTGATGCTTTCAGGTGGCTTGGGGCGGTGAAAAAACTTCAACCATTTCGCCGCTACGCTAGTATCGAAGTGCTGCGCTCAATCGAAATCCGTGCGGGCGAAAATTCCACCTTCCGGGCGAATCAATTTAATAATTAAAATGGGCGTTGTTGCATAAATCGACTTTGAAGTCGAAGCCATCCCTGTGAGGCGTAATTCAGTCGACGCGGACGGACTGCGGGCGGGCAAGCGCAGCCATGCGGTTGAGCAC
>CAKKOY010000255.1 GCA_919592095.1 Ralstonia syzygii subsp. syzygii
ACCCTTCCAGCTCTCTCTCTCCCAGCCCCTCACCGTTCCTTGCATCGGACCATGATCGTCTCATCTCACATGGACAACATCATAGGCGATAGGTACGGCTGTAGTACTAAGTATGGCAGCCGCTGCAGTCGCCGCACTTGCAGCATGTGGAGGTGGTTCGGATTCGGGTTCGTCCCCATCTGCGGTCCAAGTTCAGGGCAGGGCCGTCGACTTCTACCTGTCCCAGGCGAACGTCGTGTTCCCGGACTGCAATAATCAGACAGCAACCACCGACAGCACGGGTAACTTTACCTTTCCGAGTGGCTGCACCAAGAGCGCGGTCAAGGTCACGGGCGGTACCGATATCGGTACGGGGCTGGCGTTCGGCGGCGTGCTGCTGGCGCCGGCGAGCGATGTGGCGCAGGGCAGCACGGCGGTGGTCACACCGTTCACCACGTTGCTGACGCAAGTGGGCACGGATCAAGGTGCCGCGCTGGCCGCCAATCTCGGTCTGCAGTCGAGCAACCTGTTGACCCAGGACCCGATGCTGGACGTGACGATGCTCAAGGGCGGGGTGGTCTTGCAGCAGTTGATCGAACAGATTGCGAAGGCCTTGGCCGGGCTCTCCGCGAGCACGGGTGGCTCGCTGACAGCGGAGGCCGCCGCCGCCGCTGCGGCAAAGGCTGTGGGCGCAACAGTGATCGGTTCCAGCGGCAGCGTCGATCTGACCAGCACCACGCTGATATCGAATGCTGTTGCGGCGGCGGTGGTCGACAGCCAGGCTGCGTTGCCTTCCAGCGTGCAGGCGAGCATCAGCGTGGTTGCGGCCAACGTGGCCGCACTGGGACGCCGGTGATCGCCAGCCAGGTGACCAACGTGAGCGCCGGGCTTGCCAACGCGACGCTGGGGGCGACCCCGGCGGCAACGGTGGCCTCGTTGCAAAAGGCCGGGGCGCTTCAGGCCTTGACCGACAGCGTACAGTCAAGCGGCTCCAGCCTGCTTGTGTCGTCGGTCACATCGACTGCCCTTGGCAATGCAGCATTGGCAAGCAGTCTGGCCGCCCTTGGCAGTGCGGTAGCCCTTGGCGATGGAAGCGCCATCGGCAGCGCCGCCGCCGCATTGGGCAACAACGTGGACGGCAATGGCATCGCGTCCGTCATCAGTGCGGTCAATCCGACGGATTATCTGCGGATCGACAGCTTCAGCATCAATGGCACGGCGGTTCCGTTGAGCAGCGCGGTGACGGTCAACGGCAGTACGCTGAACAACATAAAGACCGGCGTGACGCAGGTGGGCCAGCCCTTCGGCACCGGGGCGTCGGAAATCCGCGCCGGCCTGCGTTACGTGTACAACGGCAATGAGGTGATCGTCGTCATCGAACGGGCTGTGCTGACATTCAGCAACAACCAGCTGGTTGCCGCGCAGATCCCGCCGGGCACTTCCTTCCAGTTCGTTGTCAATGGGACGATCAACACCCGGGTCTCGGTCACGAGCACCGGAGACAGCCTGTTCGATAGCAGCAGCGGGCAGTTGACCCTCTCTATCGCCACGCTCCTGAACAAGCTCAGAAGTTCCGGCATCCTGAGCGCGGCACAGATCCAGGCGCTGACGCCCACGGCACCCGGCGCGGCCGACGTCACGCTTGTGGTCGGCAGCGAAACTGGCCAACCAATCAGGGTCAGAGCCGTGTCCGGCAGTGGGACAGCTCCGATGTCGGTGGTGGGCGTCGATACCGGTGACAGCGCGGTGGTCGGCTATGGAACCCAGACCATCGTGACGCTGGTGCCCTGACCCGGGCGCGCATCGTTCCGTCCGTCCACGCCGGCAGCGCGTGGACGGTTTCCTTCATCCTGCCTGAGGGCGGGCCGGGCGCATGTTGTTCGGCCCGATGCGTCCGGGCGCTGGTGGTCTCCGGAGCGGACTTCGGCCAGGACGTCGACTGCACGGCGGGCTACCTCAACCTGGGCGGCTCCTGGCGCTGGAAATACGCGAGGGTGGCTACCCGTTCCAGTACCTGATGCGCAGCCATGTCGACGACTGAGTCAGTGCGGCAGGCGACTCCGCCATCAAGTCGAATTACACGCTCGGCCTGGAATTGGGATACGCCGTGACCAGGAACATCGACGTGTTCCCGCAGTCCTTCGCCTTCTCACTCGCACCGACGGCATTGCAGCATGCAGTAACGAAAACTACGATCGAGCTTGTGCTCAACGGAGAAGCGCTTGTAGTACGGAAACGTCCGAATCTTGAGTGCACCTCACGGGAACCTCTGCATCAATCAGAAATTCTCAGTGAGGCTTACGTAAAGCATTGATTTCAATGAGCCCCGACTTCAGGGAAGCGATTTATGCAGTGTATCCCATGGGGTCGACTGAATTTACTTTCTTACAAATGCTTGGCATCGGGATTGGCATTGACGTTGCATTTGATGGGCGTTGTTGCATAAATCGACTTTGAAGTCGAAGCCATCCCTGTGAGGCGTAATTCAGTCGACGCGGACGGACTGCGGGCGGGCAAGCGCAGCCATGCGGTTGAGCA
>CAKKOY010000256.1 GCA_919592095.1 Ralstonia syzygii subsp. syzygii
GCAACCCTTCCAGCTCTCTCTCCCAGCCACTCACCGTTCCTTGCATCGGACCATGATCGTCTCATCTCACATGGACAACATCATAGACGATAGGTACGGCTGTAGTATTAGTTCCCGGCCGCCCCAGGAACCCTCAACTTTTCTCACGCCCGGAAGCGCTGCCGCGGGCAGCAGCATGGGCACGCCACAAGCAAAACGGCCCGTGCATCCGATGCACGGGCCGTTTGTTCTTGCCGGAAGCGACGGGTCAGATCTCGACCTTGGTGCCCAGCTCCACCACGCGGTTGGCGGGGATGTGGAAGAAGTCCGAAGGCTTGGCGCCGTTCTGATGCATCCACGCAAACAACCGCTCGCGCCACATCGACATGCCCGGCAGCTTGGACGGCACCACCGATTCCCGCGCAATGAAGAACGACGTGTCCATCAATTCGCAGCGCGAGCCGATCTGCGGCTGGCCCAGCTCCAGCACGCGGTAGACGTCCGGCGTTTCCTTGAAGCCGTATTCCGCCTTGACGATGTAGATGCCGCTGCCGAATTCCCGCATGGTCACGCGGCGCTTGTCGTCCACGTAGGGGATATCGCGCGTGACGAAGCTGATGAAGATCACGCGCTCGTGCAGCACGCGGTTGTGCTTCAGGTTATGCAGCAGCGATACCGGCACGAAGTCGATATTGCCCGTCAGGAACACAGCGGTGCCTTCCACGCGGTGCGGCGGGTGGGCCAGCAGGCCGGCGAGGAACGGCTCGAGCGGAATACCGTCTTCCAGACTGCGGGCACGCACCAGCTGGCGGCCCTTGTACCACGTCATCAACAGGAAGAACACCGCGCCGCCCAGCATCAGCGGGAACCATCCGCCGTCACGGATCTTCAGCAGGTTGGCCGCGAAGAACGCCATGTCGACCACCAGGAAGCCCAGGCTCACCAGCGTCACCAGCGCCGGATGCCAGCGCCAGACCGAGCGCATCACCACCGCGGCCAGCACGGTCGTGATGACCATCGTGGTGGTCACGGCGATACCGTAGGCAGCAGCCAGGTTGTCGGACTTCTTGAACGCCAGCACCACGCTGATCACCAGGATCAGCAGCATCCAGTTCACCACCGGCACATAGATCTGGCCGATCTCGGCTTCCGACGTATAGCGGATGCGCATGCGCGGCACAAAGCCCAGCTGGATGGCCTGGCTCGTCAACGAGAAGGCACCGGAGATCACCGCCTGCGATGCGATCACCGTGGCGGCCGCAGCCAGCACCACCATCGGCAGTTGCAGCGCTTCGGGCACGGCGCGGTAGAACGGGTTTTCGACAGTGCTCGGATCGGTCAGCAGCACCGCGCCCTGGCCGAAATAGTTAAGCAGCAAGCTCGGCGCCACGATGAAGAACCAGCCCCAGCGGATCGGCCGCGCGCCGAAGTGCCCCATGTCGGCATACAGTGCCTCGGCACCGGTCAGTACCAGGAACACCGAGCCCAGCACGACGAACGCCTGCAGCGCATGCTCATGCAGGAACGCGATCGCGTACATCGGGTTGACGGCCACCAGGATCTGCGGCGCCTTCATCAGGTTCATCAGGCCCAGCGCGGCCAGCGCGGCAAACCAGACCAGCATCACCGGCCCGAACAGCTTGCCCACCACCGACGTGCCCCCGCGCTGGATCAGGAACAACGCCGCCAGGATCACCAGCGTGACCGGCAACACGAACGGGGACAGCGACGGTGCGGCAATCTCCAGGCCCTCCATGGCCGAAAGCACCGAGATGGCCGGCGTGATGACGGCGTCGCCGTAGAACATGCAGGCGCCGAACACGCCCAGCATGGTCAGCAACGTCATCCGCCTGGACTGCTTGCTCGCGGTGCGCAGCGACAGCGCCATCAGCGCGAGGATGCCGCCTTCGCCGTTGTTGTCGGCGCGCATGACGAACAGCACGTACTTGAGCGACACCACGATCACCATCGCCCAGAACAGCATGGAGATGATGCCCAGCACCGCGGCGGTGGAAAACGGAATGCCGTGTTCAGGGCTGAAGCACTCCTTGAGCGCGTACAGCGGACTGGTACCGATGTCGCCGAACACCACGCCCACGGCGCCGACCACCATGGCGCGCAGATTCACGTTGGATTGCGAGGATTCCGTAGCTGTGAGTGCTTGACTCATGCGTTTTTGTCGGCCGCAACTGCCGGCCGTTTGAAAATCGTGCAATGCACAATGAGGCGTGATTGTACTCCCGGGCCTAGGTGCGCCAACCCCTCGAACGCCTGTCCGTTGCCCTGCCGCATCACCCGAAACTGCCGCTGCGTAACGCGCTTTCCGCGCGGCGGCCTCGCTGCCTGAGCAAGCAAAGACATGGCGTTCGCATTCAAGAAGCAGCAGGAACCCAACTAGTACCTCAGCACAGAGGTTATGACAGTTTGGGTAGGTTGTAGGACAGGCAAGCAGTTGTGGTCAACGAGCAGCTCGATGCTGCGAGCGATGCCTGCTTGCCGGCG
>CAKKOY010000257.1 GCA_919592095.1 Ralstonia syzygii subsp. syzygii
CTCGCATCAACTGGATGTTCTCTACTGAAACGGCCCGCAAAAAATTGGCCAAAGCCTACCCTGTAACCACCTCTGACAAACCGTCATAACCCCTGTGCAGAGGTACTAGCGCTGTTCATGATGGTACCGGCGCTCTTCAACGTGAACGAGCCCTTGCTCTTCGGACTGCCGCTGGTGCTGAATCCCGTCTATGCGATTCCGTTCCTATTGGCACCGGCCGTACAGATTCTCATCGCCTATGGGGCCATCGTCGCCGACCTGATGCCGAAAACGGGCTACAGCATCGCTTGGACGACGCCCGCCCTGTTCAGCGGCTACGCGGCAACGGGCTCGATTTCCGGAACGCTCGTCCAATTGCTCGCGCTGGTGGCAGGGACGGCGATCTACGTCCCGTTCGTCCGTATGGCCGAGTATCTCGCCATGAAGAAAGGCCAGGAGGTACTCGCCTCCCTGCTCCACATTACGGAGGCGCCAGAGACAAGCCTGAAGGCAAAGCGTTGTCTCGACCTTCCGGGAGATGAGGGCCGGATGGCGGTAGCGCTTGCGAGCGATCTCGAGGATGCGCTCAAGACAGAGGGACAGATCTTCCTCGAATTCCAGCCGCAGGTGGATTGCCAGACCGGGCACGTCTTCGGCGCCGAGGCGCTGCTGCGATGGCAGCATTCGGTGCTGGGACGCGTGGCGCCGCCGATCATCGTGACGCTTGCGGATGATATCGACCAGATCAACCGTCTCGGTCTGCACATCCTGTCGCTCGCATGCCACCAGAGAAGCGCCTGGCGCGATGTGCTGCCGGACGACTTCGTGATCGCCGTCAATCTGTCCCCCCGGCAACTGCTGGACCGGGAGTTCCATCGCAAGGTGATCGATATCCTGCATCGCGAGCATCTGCCGCCTTCCGTGCTCGAACTCGAGATCACGGAGTCCACGGTGCTGCGCCCTGACGTCAATGCGATCGACAACCTGAAACGGCTTCGGGAGATCGGCGTCAAGATTGCGCTGGATGATTTCGGCATGGGGCATACATCGCTGCACTATCTGCGCGAGTTGCCGCTGGACAAGGTGAAGATCGATCGCTCTCTGGCAGATGTCGGTCCCGGCAGTGTCAACGAACACATCGTCAGAAGCATTGCCAATCTCAGCCGGTCGCTCAATCTTTCCATGGTGGTCGAAGGTGTCGATAATGAGCAGCAGCTCGGGCGCCTTTGGGCCCTGGGCTGCGATCGATTCCAGGGCTACTTCTTCAGTCGTCCGCTCGCGGCAAACGTCTGCCTGGAATTTGTCCTCGACGCCAATCGGGGCGCCGGTTTTCGGCGTAGTCCGATCGATTCGCTGCCGGGTTTGCTCGCGCCTCTTTTTTGACACCGTCTCCAGGGAGCGTGCCGGGCTCCCGCTCAGGCCCACCACCGGCAGCACGCCGTTGACGTTGATACCGCGCTCGCGCGGTTCCGCCGGCCGCGCGGTCGAGCCGAGCGACGACGATCAGCAACCGGCGCGCGTCGGACGCGACGAACGCAGCCGCCAGCCGTTCGTTCGTGGTGGAGATCGCCCCCCAGCGTAGCGGGCAGCCGGCTTACAGCACGCGGCGCATGGTCCGGTGCGGGATACCGACCTCTTCGAATGCCTCCCCCTCGGGCACGAAGCCGGCGCGCGCATAGAACGGGATGGCGTGGATCTGCGCGTTGAGGATCAGCTGCGTGTAGCCCAGCGCCCGGGCCTTGTCGATCAGCGCTTCCAGCACGCGCGCACCGATGCCGGTGCCGCGTGCCTCCTTGCGCACCGCCATGCGGCCGATATGGCCATCGGGCAGCAGCCGGCCGGTGGCCACGGCGCAGCCTGAGGCATCACGCGCCAGTGCGTGCCAGGACTGGGCGTCGTAGTCGTCCCATTCCTGTTCGACAGGCACGTTCTGCTCGATGATGAACACGTCGTGGCGGACGGCGCGGGCCTCGTCGCACACGGCATCCCAGCGGTCGACTTGCACCGTGGCGAGCGGGTGGGCGGATTCGGGGGCGGTCATGTTTCAGGCTTCAGGATTTCGAAACGGAGGATACGTTCGCGCAGCATGGCGGGCACGGGCACGGACGTCTGCGTGGCCGGATCGGCGCATACGTAGATGACTTCGCCGGTGACTAGTACCTCTGCACAGGGGTTATGACGGTTTGTCAGAGGTGGGTACAGGGTAGGCTTTGGCCAATTTTTTGCGGGCCGTTTCAGTAGAGAACATCCAGTTGATGCGAGCGCCGCTGGCGTTTCGCAGTTGCTCCCAAGCCGCGACCTCGGAGATCAGCCGGTCGCGACAGTCGATGCGGCGATCCAGACACTGGCTCCGCAGCACGCCGATTTCGATCTCGACCATGTTAAGAGCCGCTAACACAAGTCATCGACGAATCGAGAGCAGATGATTGCAGCGGCGAGTGAAAGGAGCGCGGTGTGAATATCGAGTCGTCGTTCGAAGCGGATGCGCAGC
>CAKKOY010000258.1 GCA_919592095.1 Ralstonia syzygii subsp. syzygii
AACCCTTCCAGCTCTCTCTCCCAGCCCCTCACCGTTCCTTGCATCGGACCATGATCGTCTCATCTCACATGGACAACATCTTAGGCGATAGGTACGGCTGTAGTACTAGGGATCGCTGATCGCTTAATCGGTGCGGACGGTGCCGGGCGCTTCCAGCCGGCGCTGCATGAAGACCCGGTCCAGCCACTGCCCGCGCTTGATGGCCGCCTCCGGGCAGCGGCCGGCTTCCTTGAAGCCCAACTGCTCGTGCAGGCGGATCGACCCCGCGTTGGCACCGTCGATGGCGCCGATCATCCCGTGCTTGCCGAGCGCAGCGCTTCCATCAGCCGGCTGCCGGCACCCTTGCCGCGCCAGTCGCGGTGCACGTGCACCGAGTGCTCGACCGTGTGGCGATCGATGCCGCCCGCCATGCAGACCCCAAACGTTTGCGAGAACGGAAAGCCCTGCCAGTGCCCGATCATCACCAGCCCCGGCAGGATGAAGATCACCGACGACAGCGTGCCCGCCGCCGACGCCTGCGTCTGCACCATGTTGTTCTCGAGGATGTTCGAGCCGCCGACGGCGCGCAGCACCGCCATCGAAATCACCGCCGCCGGAATCGCCGAGGAGAACGTCAGGCCGACCTTCAGGCCCAGGTACACGTTCGACGCCGTGAAGATCACCGTGATGACCGCGCCGAGGACCATGCCGCGCAGCGTCAGCTCAGGCAGCACGGCCGCGAGGATAGGCTTCGGGGGATGGAAGGATTGCATGCTGCGGGCGCCTTCTGGGGGGATGTGGCGGGGATTATAGGAAGGCGGCTTTGGTGTTGTGGGCTCACCCCCGGTTTCGTCCCCGGCAGGGCCCGAAACAAGAGATGGACCACCAAGGCCTGTCCCGGCAAGAACAGCCCGCAGCAAAGAACGAACGACAAAAGCCCGTTCCCCGCCATCAACACTCGACGATATTCACCGCCAATCCCCCCCGAGCCGTCTCCTTGTACTTGGTCTTCATGTCCGCCCCCGTCTCCCGCATCGTCTTGATGACGGAATCGAGCGAGACGTAGTGCGTGCCGTCGCCACGCAGCGCCATGCGCGCCGCGTTGACGGCCTTCACGGAGGCCATCGCATTGCGCTTGATGCACGAAATCTGCACCAGCCCGCCGACCGGGTCGCAGGTCAGCCCGAGGTTGTGCTCCATGCCGATCTCGGCGGCGTTCTCGACCTGCGCGGGTGTGCCGCCCTGCACGGCGGCCAGCGCGCCGGCTGCCATCGAGCAGGCCACGCCCACTTCGCCCTGGCAGCCAACCTCGGCGCCGGAGATGGAGGCGTTCATCTTGTACAGCATGCCGATCGCGCCGGCGGTCAGCAGGAAATCGACCACGCCGTTGTCGTTGGCACCGGGCACGAAGCGGTCGTAGTAGTGCAGCACGGCCGGGATGATGCCGGCCGCGCCGTTGGTGAGGCGCCGTGACCACGCGCCCGCCCGCGGCGTTCTCTTCATTGACGGCGATGGCGTACAGGTTGACCCAGTCGATGACGGACAGCGGGTCGGACAGCGTGCGCTCGGCCCGGCCGGTCAGCCGCGTGTACAGCTCGGCGGCGCGGCGGCGCACGTGGAAGGGCCCGGGCAGTTCGCCCTCGGTGCGGCAGCCGCGCGCTACGCAAGCCTGCATCACGTGCCAGATGTTGAGCAGGCCGGCGCGCACTTCGGCTTCGCTGCGCCAGGTCAGTTCGTTCTCGAGCATCAGCCGGGCGATGGACTTGCCGGTCGATGCGCACAGCGCCAGCAGTTCGCGGCCGCTGCGGAAGGGGTGGGGCAGTTTGTCGTGCGCGCTCAGGACCTGTGTGTTGGACGCACCCGCCGTGACGACAAAGCCGCCGCCCACCGACAGGTAGCGCGCCTCGCGCAGCCGCTCGCCGGCCGCATCGAAGGCGTGGAACTTCATGCCGTTGGGGGGCTCGGCCATGGCCTCGCGGCGGTAGAAGGCGATGTGCTCCTTCTCGGTGAAGCGCACCGCGTGGCGGCTCAGCAGCGTGAGCGATTGCGATGCGCGCAGCTCGGCCAACTTGGCGTCGATGGTGTCGGGGTCGATAGTGTCGGGCGCTTCGCCCATCAAGCCGAGGATGACGCCGCGGTCGGTGCCGTGGCCCTTGCCGGTGGCGCCTAGCGAGCCATACAGCTCGACGCGCACGCTGGCGACCTGCGGCATCAGGCCGTCGGCCTCCAGGCCGGCGGCGAACATCAGCGCGGCGCGCATCGGGCCGACCGTGTGCGAACTGGATGGGCCGATGCCGATCTTGAAGAGGTCGAAAACGGAAACAGCCATGGGTGGGGCTCCGGGGGCCTAGTACCTCTGCACAGGGGTTATGACGGTTTGTCAGAGGTGGTTACAGGGTAGGCTTTGGCCAATTTTTTGCGGGCCGTTTCAGTAGAGAACATCCAGTTGATGCGAGC
>CAKKOY010000259.1 GCA_919592095.1 Ralstonia syzygii subsp. syzygii
GCCGGCAAGCAGGCATCGCTCGCAGCATTGAGCTGCTCGTTGACCACAACTGCTTGCCTGTCCTACAACCTACCCAAACTGTCATAACCTCTGTGCTGAGGTACTAGTCTCTGGATAGAAATAGGACATGCAAGCCCCGATGTCAGAACGCGATGCGGGGCACCGGGCGATTGGTGCGGCGCGCAAGCCCCGGGGTGCCGGTGCAAGCCGTGCGGCCGGCGCGGTATCCGGCGATTGGCATCAACCTTGCTCTTGCTGCGCGGCCCCCGCGGCCGGCCGGTGCGCGGGCGCAATCCCTCATCCAACCGAAGGAGCCTGACCATGCAACGCGAAGACGTGACCGACCTGATCGTCCAGCAGAAGACCAAGAAGCAGCTGAGCTGGGCGCGGCTCGCCGAGATCGTCGGCCACAGCAAGGAATGGAGCACGGCCGCGCTGCTCGGCCAGATGATCTTGACCGAAGCACAGGCCAGGGCGGTGGGCGAGGCGCTCGACCTGCCCGACGAGGCGGTCGCGCTTTTGCAGGTGGCGCCGTACAAGGGGTCGCTACCGGGCACCGTGCCGACTGACCCGCTGATCTACCGTTTCCATGAGCTGGTGAGCGTATATGGCACCACGCTCAAGGCGCTGATCCACGAAGAGTTGGGCGACGGCATCATGAGCGCGATCGATTTCAGCATGGACCTGACGCGCGAGCCTGACCCGAAGGGCGATCGGGTGCGCATCGTAATGAGCGGGAAGTTCCTGCCGTACAAGACGTACTGAGGCGTCGGTCGTCCGCCCTCGGTCTTCCGTGTCGCCGTTGCGGCTCGCCTTGGCGCTGGCCGCGGCCGGTGAGGGTGCTAGTGGGAGAGGATGGGGGCGCGTTGCCTGAAGGCATTGTTGGGAGAGGTCATCGCGAGGGCGCGAAAATCCGTGTCTGACAATGGCCGGCTGAAGTAGTAGCCCTGACCCGCGTCGCACTTCATGCTGCGCATGCGCGCCAGATCGCTTTCCGTCTCGATGCCTTCGGCCACCACGCGCATGCCGAGCCCATGGGCCATTTCCACGATGCCCTCCAGCATTCTGCAGACATGCGTGGCCAGGCGGGACCGCCATACCATGTGGCGATCAAGCTTCAGGACATTGAAGGGGGCGAGGCAGAGCCGACGCAGCGTCGAAGCGCCCGTGCCGAAATCGTCGATCGCGCAGTCGATGCCGTTCAGCCGCCAGTGCGCGACGGCGCCGGCGATGTTGCTGTCGCCGATCCCGGGCGTGCTGTCCTCCGTGACTTCGATCGCGATGCCGGCGCAGGTGCCGGCCGCTCTGTTGATCTGCTGCACGATAGTTTCCGCCCACGTCGCCGAGACGATGTGGGCACTCGGGATGTTGATGGAGAGCTTGAGCGGGGTCGGCGTTTTCAACGACGTGCTGATGCCGGCGGCTGCATGGATCAACTGATCGATCAGGTCGTGACCGAGGCCGAGCTCTTCCAGCATGGGCAGGAAATGGCCCGGGCTCAGCACGCCCAGTTCGGGATGCCGCCAGCGGACCAATCCCTCGGCGCCAAGCAGCACGCCGGTGGCGAGGCAGTACTGCGGCTGGAAGAAGACTGCGATTTCGCCCGCCCGATAGGCGCGAAAGATCTCGTTTGCCGAAAACAGGTGCGGAACGGCATTCGGCAGTGCGCCCTCGCGGTTGAGGGCCGAAGGTGATCCTGCGAGGCAAAGCATGTCGGTGAAGTCGAACAGCCGCAATGGCTCTCCGGCGAAGATGAGTCGCACGTTCTCGCCGTTCCTCGACCGTGCATACTCGGAGATCGCATGCTGTATCCGCCTGTCCGACAGGCCGCTCACGATGATGTATCCGCCGCGGCCGTAGTCGGCCAGCGCGTCGATCAGTTGCAGGATCGGCGTGCCCGGCAGCCAGGAGGAAATGACAAAGAGCTTGAACGGCCGTTCCCGGACCCGCGCGAGCAGTTCGGCGGTATTGGATGCGCTGGACACGGCCGTGATGCCCAGCCGCTGCAGCAGCCTGCTCACGTAGCAGCGCTGCAGTTCGCTTTCGCAGGCGATCAGCGCGTGATCGATATTGACGAAGGGGACTTGGGCATTGCTGTTCATATGAAGCCTAGTCGATGATGCGAAGGGGCATCTGTTCGCGGATAATTGACAGTTTGGAAACAGGCCTCCTCCTGGGCGATGGCGATCGGCCCAATGGCGCTTGGGCGATCGCCCAAAAGTGTTTCCAGCAGGGTTCATTGCAACGCTGTGTGCCGTCGCTGCGGCGATGGGCGTTGTTGCATAAATCGACTTTGAAGTCGAAGCCATCCCTGTGAGGCGTAATTCAGTCGACGCGGACGGACTGCGGGCGGGCAAGCGCAGCCATGCGGTTGAGC
>CAKKOY010000260.1 GCA_919592095.1 Ralstonia syzygii subsp. syzygii
AGCGCTGACTTTTCCGGAACGCAGGCCGAGACACTCGGCGGCAGCGATCACCGCGTCGCAGGTCGAGGGAAACAAGCCGTCGTAGCTGGTCTCGCCGTTCTCGGTCATGACAGCGACGCGGCACTTGACGAGGGCGGCGGCCACCTGTTGAGGGATGGCTGCGAAACCGTTCAGGACTCCCGCGAAGGCGGGGTGAACGTGGCTGTTGGCTGTCTGGCTCATCGGTTACTCCAAGTTGGTGACGATGAGCAAAGTTTAGCGCGGATAAATCATTTGTCAATAGCCAAGCTAAACCATCTGGCGATAGCGGCGCTAAACCTCGTTAGCCAGCCGGGAGCAAGTCGAAAAAAAACCTGCCGAAGCAGGTTGTGTGCCGCCGGAGGCACGCGAACACTCTACATGGGGAGCGCTTCCGGCTAGCTTCTCAGGCGAAAATTTGGACACCAGTCGCAGCCTTCGCGGACAGCCTCGGCCTGAATTTGCACGTCAATAGATCCAGTCCGGCAAGAAGCCTGCGCGCAACAACTTGGCGCACGGTATTTTGTAGCGTGGGGCCGCAAGAAACCCGACCTCAAGCATGTTTCGATGCTCCGTCTCCGGGTCTGTAATCTCGATAGTCTTGTAGCAGTAGTGCTCAACGCCATCGCCAGCCTGCGCTGAAATGAAGCATCCAAGCGTAGCGATCACTGCATCCTGATTGACCGCCAAACGGCCACCGGCGTGTACCAGCACCCCCTTGATGTTGTCGAGGTGTTGCAGAGGAGGGCGACCGCCATTTCAGCCTGTTCCGGCAAGACTCCGAACGCTGCGCGGTAGCGCGTGATCTTGCCGACAGGTTCTTCCGTGAATTTGTCGGCCTGAGCGGCGATCTCCAGCGCGACAGGAAAGAGGTGCGACGGAGACGTGGTTAACAGAACCGTGAGCAAAGCCACTGTCATAGCCGATTGTCATTCCAGACGGCCCGCCCAACGATCATGGTACGAGTGTCCGGCGGCAAGATTTTGTCCGGATGGGCAATTTTGTCCGGATTATCACTCCGCATGATCCAAGTCTGACTCCCTATCGCCGGGTGATAGTCCCAGATCAAGCGCTTCAGCACCAATCCCCCGTCCGGCGTACAGATGGCATACACCTTGCCCTCTTTCGGCTCGACATCAGCGGTATTCAACAATACAACGCAACCATCCTGGATCGTTGGAGCCATGCCCCCCCCCGATGCGTAGATAATTCGCGCCGCCCGTTCAGGTAGCCCGAAATCACGCAGGCTCGAATGTTTGAACGCAAGGCCACCTTTGACCACCACATGATCGACAAATCGCCCATCACCACACGCGGCGGCTATGTCCAATTGCGGAACAAGTGCAAATTCATCGTCGGTCGGTTGCCGTACCGAGTTCTCATCGTCATTCGATTCAGTCGCGCTACCCTGGTGATTCTGATCAAGCCAGCCCGTGTGTTTGCCGCACCGTTCCTCAACGTATCGAGCCGAATCACTACTCAATCGGCGCGGCTTCCCGCTCTCCGAATGTTGCGATCCATTGATCCACTGACTCACCTGCGAGGAGCTACGATCGATCTTCGCCGCAAGCTCCCCGACCCCGCCAAGCTCCCTTGTCAAGGTTTCCAGATTTTCGCGTCTCAGTTCGTCTACTGTTTTTATGCCACCACCTTCCGGCAACGCCCCTCCGCCATCCATCCATCCAGCCGGAAGCCCCAGCGTCATTTCGATGTGGCGAGCACCAGCGTCGCCAAGCATCCGATGGCCGCTTAACCACTGATGAATTTGAGATGGGGATCGCTTAAGCGCGCGCGCGAACGCCGCCTGACTCCCGCCGAACCGAGTCTCAAGAAGTTTGTGAAGAAGGGATTTCCTGTTCATGCCGTATCTTAAGCTTTGCTATATATAGCTCGGATATTGACAAATGATTTATCCGCGCTAAACTTTGCTCATCTATCGCACATCGAGGTTGAGCAATGAAACTGAAGGACTACCTTGGCGTTCGTGGCAGGCAAGCCGCACTTGCTTCTGCTACTGGACTAGCCCCAGCCTATATCTGGCAAATTTCCAACGGTCTCCGCCCCGCCCCTATCGAGCACTGTGCTGCCATAGAGCGCGCCACCGACTGTTCTGTCAGCCGGCGCGACTTACGCCCCGACGACTGGATGTTGATTTGGCCTGAGTTGGCGAACCAAGAACATCCCGACTCACGGGAGGCTGCGTGACAACTACCGCCTCTACGTTTTGGAGAAAGGCTAGGTCATTGTGGACCGCGCCCTCTCAAGTCCCCGTCGAGATGTGCGCCCTGTACCA
>CAKKOY010000261.1 GCA_919592095.1 Ralstonia syzygii subsp. syzygii
TGCTCAACCGCATGGCTGCGCTTGCCCGCCCGCAGTCCGTCCGCGTCGACTGAATTACGCCTCACAGGGATGGCTTCGACTTCAAAGTCGATTTATGCAACAACGCCGATCTGCACCACCGTCGCCGTCTTGGTGAACGCATAGTGATGCGCGCCGCCCGGCAGGTAGTGGAAGCCGCCGGTCTTGAGCGCATGCGCGGCGCCCATGTCCATCGCATCGCCGCCGCCCAGGTAGAGCGTGCCGGAGATGACGGTCAGGCTTTCGGATTGTGTGTGCCAGTGCGGCGCAATCTTGTAGCCGGCCGGGGTCTTGATGCGGACGACGAAGGGGCCGTCCTTGCCGGGGTCGCCGTACAGCACGGCCAGCTTGGCGCCCTTGGGCAGCGTGGGCGGCGCATCGCCCCATTTCATGCCGGCGGGATTGATCATTGCCATGTCGCCCATGCCGGTGTCCTGGGCGGTGGCGGGCAGGGTACCCACCCCCAGCAGCACGGCCGCGGCCAGCAGCGGCAGCCGCACGGATTGCGTGTTCATCGTCGTCTCCTTCTTCCTGCTTCGGCATCGGCTCGCGGGCGACGGTGATGGCCGCCCCTGGAGGGCGAGCGCTGCCTCGTCACATGGTAGGGGAGGCTCCTGCGCGGCTGACAAGCGCGCAATTGCTCTAGGCAAACGACGTACCACGTAGACGAAAAAAAACGCCCGGGCAGTCTGGGCGTCTTGCGTGGGGCGGCGGCATGGCGCCGCGGGATCAGACGGTGCGCTTGAGCGGCAGCAGCGAGCGCCAGAAGCGCTGGCCGAAGGCAGGTTGCGCTTGAGCAGGTAGTCGAGGTCGGCGACCTGTCCGTCGATTGCCTCGGTCAGCAGGCTCATGGTGTCGGCCGGCGGCAGCTCCAGATAGGCATCGGCCTCGCCGTAGGCGTACTGCACGCGCATGCCGGCCTTCTTGGCGATGTGCATCATGGCCGCGTTGCGCGACAGGCAGTGCATGTAGAGCGTGCGCACCTTGGTGTTGCGGCCGTGCATGGCCGCACGCTGGAACAGCGCGCTGCCGACGCCCTTGCCGCGCGCCGACTCCAGCACCGACACGCCGAACTCCGCCACCCGGCCCTGCGGGTTGTCGCGCAGGTAGGCGAGGTGGCCGACGCCGACCAGGGCCAGGCGGTCGTCATAGACGCCGAACACCTTGTCGTGGTCGAAATCGATGCTGTCGACATAGGCTTCGATGACGTGATCGCCCACCACCTGGCCGAAGCGCAGCAGGCGGTCTTCCTCGCCCAGGCCGAGCAGGTGTTTGAGCAGGCGCGACCGATGGTGCGCGGCGAGCTCGCGCACCAGCACGGTGGTTCGCGGCGAGCCTTGCGCCGCTTCGGTCTTGTCGATGTCGTCCTGGGTGACGACGCCGATGGCCTTGCTCAGTTCGAGCGGGTTCACGACAACGCTTCCTTTGAGTGCCGGCCTGACGGGCGGCGGGTCATGGCATGAGGTGCGGGTTGCACTTCAGGTACACGCAGGCGGATGTGCTTGCGTGTTGTGCAATGCATCATGCTATTTTAGGGCAATCGGGGATTGCCCGTAAGCGTGACACCAGCGTTCTGCCGGTTTTTCCCATCAGATCATTGATTTATCGCAGCCGGGCACGGCTTTCCGGACTGTGGCTTTCCTGCAACTGGAAATGCTGCAATGCTCAAAAGGAGGTGCGCCAATCTCTTGGAGAGGTGAATGCGGCTGATGTGCCGCTTGATCCCGCAATCGGCTTTCTCACGCCGCCCCACGATAGCCGTGCGAAGATGCGCGTTCAAGGTGCACCGGTTCCTGATTGTCCCGATCCTCCATGAATCCGCCGCGCATTCTCGTGATCTACGCGCATCCCGCGCAGCGCCGTTCGCGCGCCAACAAGCCGCTGGCGCGCATGCTGGCCGGCCTGCCCGGCGTGGCAATGCACGATCTCTACTGGCGTTACCCCGAGTTCGACATCGATGTGCGCGCTGAGCAGCAAGCGCTGGAAGCCGCCGACGTGATGGTCCTCCAATTTCCGGTGCAGTGGTATGCCACGCCGTCGCTGCTCAAGGAGTGGCTGGACGTCGTACTGGAGATGGGCTGGGCCTACGGGCCGGGCGGCGATGCCCTGCAGGGCAAGCACATGCTGGTGCTGGCGACCGCCGGCGGTCGCCAGCACGCCTACTGCTACAGCCGTAGCTCAAAATGGCGGAGCACATCCCCGCGCCCGGTAGTGACACTGCTGAGCGCGCCACTGATGCGCGAGCCGCCATCGCGACCATGCCAGCACCTGCTCGA
>CAKKOY010000262.1 GCA_919592095.1 Ralstonia syzygii subsp. syzygii
CGCCGGCAAGCAGGCATCGCTCGCAGCATTGAGCTGCTCGTTGACCACAACTGCTTGCCTGTCCTACAACCTACCCAAACTGTCATAACCTCTGTGCTGAGGTACTAGTCCCCGTGGAGTGTCCTTGCACTCCGGTCTCGTTATTCCGGCTATCGGCGCCGGGCATCCGAACTTGAACACCCAACGTTTGCCGTTCGCATTGTTTCGTGCTTCCCCCGACCATCTGTCAATGGTCTGCCCACATTTTTGCGAAGGATTGTCGTCTGCGGGTGACAACTCTCGACCGCCCGGTTTTCCCACACAAAGGTAACGGCAAATTACGGCAGCCCGAGGCGGCACACGCAGGCAGCGGCAACGGCCGCCGTTTGCCCGCCGGGCGGCGCAGTTTTGCTTACAAACCGTAAAGCGCGGTCACGCGCGCTTTCCTTACAGTCAAGGCGAGTCCCATCCCGCAACCGTCCGGAGCCTCGCCATGAAACGTACCCTTGCCCTGCTGATCCTTGCCGCAGCCGCGGCTTCCGCCCTGAGCGCCTGCGTGGTGGTGCCGGCGGATGGCTACTACTACCACCCGCACTACCACCCGTATTACCGCGGCTACTGAACCCGACCGCCTCCCATGGCCGACCGCTGCGCCTTGCGCGCCCGCGGCGAGCGGATACGTGTCATGGCGAGGTGGCCGGCACCGGCATTGCCGCAGGGCCCGGCCAAGTCCGCCTCAAGCGAGGTCCGAGCACCACACTCGGCCTTGCGGGGGGGACCGGGCCATGCACTATCTCCGTGAATGCGGTGGCACCCGCGTCGCGACCGGCACCACCTCAATCCAGTTTCCAGCTAAGCGACGACCGGGGTGACCGGTCGTTGCAGGCGTGGCGTTCAGTCGGTATCCGGCGCGTCGGCCGAATCACCGTCCGCGTCGGCGTGCTGTACGCGCCCTTCGTCGAAGGCCTTGCGGATCAGCGCGCCGCAGACCGCGCTGCGCACATAGGCGTGCGGCGAGACGGTCTCGCGCACGAGCATGCCGTAGTGGCGCTTGTCAGCGGTGATCCACGGATAGAAGCCGAACGCACCGGGCGAGCTGAACGCGCCGTCGCCGCCAGGCTGGTCTTCGATCCAATAGTTGAGCGCGTAGTGCCACGGCTGGGAGGCCGGCGTGCTGACAGCGGCAGGACAACTGCCGGGCTCGGTGCAGACGGCATGCTCCCCCAGCATCCTGCCGAGCCGGTATTCGCCGCGCATCAGGCGTCGCAGGAATTGCCCGTACGCGGCGGGCGAGGCCGCCATCCCGCCGGCCGGCTCGGGCGCAACGTAATGAATGCCGAACGGCGCGCTCGCGTCCGTGAGGGCGGGCGCGTGGGCCAGTTCGCGCTCCAGTTCCGCGGTCAGCGCAGCCGCGTCGGCCTTGCCGAAACCCAGGTCGATCAGCAGCATCTGGTCATGGCCGCCGTTGTAGCTGAAACGGCCAACGTGTCCGGGCGTGAGCGTACTGTTGCGGCCCCGCGCGAAGCAGCTTTGCACCGTGTCGTAGCGATTGCACAGAAACGGATTGAGCGCGTCATACCCCGAACGCAGGGTCAGAGCATTGATGATCGCCGGAGTCAGCCTGCCTTGCTGATGTTCCACGACATAGGTCCCGAACACCCACTTGGACGCCGAAGCCAGCCTCACCGGCCGCTCTGCATCAACGCGGCGGCCTTGCTGGCCATGCAGCAGCACGCGATCCGCATCGCCGATTTCCCAGTAGTAGTCCCCCATGCGCTGGCACGCGGCCGCGTGCTGCAGGGTCGACTCGACCGCGGCACGGCGCTTGGCCAGCGTCGGCTCCGCGGCGTGCAGCGCCGGTGCCGCCACCGACAACGCCAGAGCCCATGCCGGCCCCCAAGTGAAAAACCGCCGCGCGTGGCGGGCTTGTATTTCTGTCATACCTGTTTCCTGCTTGACTGCATTATCTGTTGCCCATGCAGGGCAACACTCCCCTGTTTATCGTTTGCTTTCCGGCCGAGACCCGGAGGCCGGCGGACACGCAGCGAAACCCGCTTGCAAAGCGTTTTCCCCGAATATAGCAGCAATGGTTGACAAAACCCCGCCTGGCCCACGCTGCAACAGAAAGCATGCCGATACCGCACTTTTGAGCGAAAACAGCATCCGGCATGATCCAAATGGAGGAGGAAAATCGGCGTTGTTGCATAAATCCGGTCGCCCGCGCGCGGCATGATGACGTTTACGCGCAACGGTCTGGGCAGATGGCGCGGTAAACAATCCGTCTGGCTGCGTAGATTGTCG
>CAKKOY010000263.1 GCA_919592095.1 Ralstonia syzygii subsp. syzygii
GCTGGCATGGTCGCGATGGCGGCGCGCGCATCAGTGGCGCGCTCAGCAGTGTCACTACCGGGCGCGGGGATGTGCTCCGCCATTTTGAGCTACGGCTGTAGTACTAGACTGGATGGCACGTCCGGCATGAGGCGGACGTTTTCCTGGAGAAACGAACGATGCGGAAAGCCGAGATAGTTTCCTGTCTGTTACTCGCGGCCAGCGCGCTGCTGCCGCTTGCCGGCCATGCCCAGGACCGGGGCCGGGGCGACGAGCGGGGCAGGCCCCCGATGGGCCGCGGAGACGGGGATCGTGGTCCGGACCGCCGTCATGGCGATGAGGGCCGCGGCCCGGTCGACATCGACCGCCGTGCGGACCGCGACCGCCCGGGCAGATGGAACAAGGGTGAACGGATTCCCTCCGAATACCGCCAGCGCCAATATGTCGTCGACGACTGGCGTGCCTACCATCTGGCGCCGCCGCCGCGCGGCTACCACTGGGTCGGTGTCGGCGGCGACTTTTTCCTGGTCGCCCCGACCGGTATCGTCTTCAACGTGGTGATCGGCGGCTGACGCGCGTCTGCCGCAACCCAAAACCCGCGATCGCCAGGCTTCGCGGGTTTTTTGTTGCCTGAACGTACGCTCAGGCCGAGGGGGGCGGATCCTCTCACGCGGCAATCAGCTTCTGGCCGACCGAAGCGAGGATATCGATGGCGGGCAGCGACTCGCGGCCGAGCGCCGTCAGCGCGTACTCGGCCGACGGCGGCGAACTGTCCAGCGCGCGTCGCACGACCAGTCCGCGCGACTCGAGCTCATGCAGGCGCAGGCTCAGGACGCGCGCCGAAATCCGGGGAAGGTCATGGCGCAGTTCACCGAAGCGCCGGGCCTGATCGCGCAGTTGCCAGACGACATTCAGCGCCCACGCTCCGCGCAGGAATCCGAGTGCGTCGGTGACCTGGCAGGTCGGCGGCGGTGCGGCTTTGTTCTTGCGTAGCGGCAGGCCCATGGGCGCTCGTTTTGGCGACAGTCGGTAACTTCGGAGTGACCGGATGATATCGGCGGCCCTGTGCTGCGGACCGACGGGTTCGACTACCATGCACGGCGCGCGGCGATCCGGGCCCCGGCAGGCGGTTCCGGAGGCCCCGCGCAGTTGTCCAACCACTCTGAAAACACGATGAAGCTCTATTACTTTCCCGGAGCCTGTTCACTCTCGCCGCACATCGTGGCGCGCGAGGCGGGCATCGTTCTGCAACTGGTCAAGGTCGACATCCGGGCCAAGCGCACGGAACACGGTGAAGACTTCCACGGAATCAACCCCAAGGGGGCCGTGCCGGTTCTCGAACTGGACAGCGGCGAGCGGCTGACAGAAGGCACGGCGATCGTTCAGTACCTTGCAGACCTGAAGCCGGAAAGCGGCCTGGCACCCGCCAACGGCACGATGGCACGCTATCGCCTGCAGGAATGGTTGGGCTGCATCAACTCGGAACTGCACAAGAGCTACTCGCCGCTCTTCAAGCCGTCCACGCCCGAGACGGTCCGGCAGGAGCGCAAGGATGCCCTGCGTAGGCATTACGCGCTGGTGGAGCAGCACCTGGCAGCCCATCCCTGGCTGCTGGGCGAACGTTTCACGGCGGCAGACGCCTATCTGTTCACGGTTACCAACTGGGCGGGGCATGTGGGCCTCGATCTGTCGGCATTCACGGCGTTGGCTGCGTTTCAGCAGCGCGTTGCGGAGCGGCCGGCGGTGTTGGCTGCGCTGGAGGCGGAGGGGTTGTTGAGCGAGGCGGGGGCGTAAGGCAGAAACGTTGCCGTCAACGATGCCCCCGTCAGAAACGGGCCTTCGGGCCCGTTTTTTTTCGGGATCTGGCAGCAGATCCGAAAGTCGAGTGCGGCGTCATGGCTCCACACACCGCGGGTCAGCCCCTGCCAATGCACCGAGACCGCGGGTGCCAGGATGATCCGGTCGGGCGAGTCGGTCAGCCGGTCAGGAAGGCGTCTGCTGACCAGCGATGACCGCATCGTTCGCCTGCCAGCGCTGGTGCCTTATGGATTCAAGATGGATTGAATTGCAAAAAATATAATTATTGAAAAATTGATTTTGTGACAATTTTTAAACTTCATTTCGAAAGTGTTATGGGCTATGGTGAATAACCTTTCCATGCTCAATGCAGGAGGGGCGTTGTTGCATAAATCCGGTCGCCCGCGCGCGGCATGATGACGTTTACGCGCAACGGTCTGGGCAGATGGCGCGGTAAACAATCCGGCTGGCTGCGTAGATTGTCG
>CAKKOY010000264.1 GCA_919592095.1 Ralstonia syzygii subsp. syzygii
GCTGCGCATCCGCTTCGAACGACGACTCGATATTCACACCGCGCTCCTTTCACTCGCCGCTGCAATCATCTGCTCTCGATTCGTCGATGACTTGTGTTAGCGGCTCTTAATCTGCTCGCAGCGGTACAGGTCCCGATCGGGTGCCTCGCGCTCGAAGACGACGGTCTCGCCCGCGAGCGCCCGCTGCAGCGGACCACGCATGGCGGCGTAGGCCTCCTCGCCCAGCACCTCGTGCACGGTGAGGCCGAGCATCGCGGCGGTGGGCCGGTCGAACACCTTTTCGTAAGCAGCATTCAGAAAACGGAAGCGCTGGTCCGCGTCGACGAAGGCAACGAGCGCAGGCATCGCATCCGTGACGGTCTGCAAAGTCTCACGGCTGCGCTGCAAGGCTTCCTTGGCCGCCTTGTCCTGCGTGATGTCGCGCATGATCGACGAGAAATACTCGACCCGCCCCATCGGGTCGCGGTGCACGATGACCATGTGGTTGATCGGCACGGCACGCCGCTGCGCATCGAACACCGTGGTCTCGCCGATCCACACGCCGTCGCGCGCGGCCGTCGGCACGGCCACCTCGCGCAGCCATTGCATGGTGTCGTCGGGGTAGAACGTTTCCGCGCGGCGATCACGCACGTCGGCGTCCAGGGCGACGCCCGCGAAGCGCCGCCCCGCCGGATTTATATAGGTGACGCGGCCCTGCACGTCGGTCTGGGCGACGAAGTCGGTGGTGGAATCGAGAATCTGGGTCAACACGCGCGAGGCCTGCTCGGCGCGGGCGCGCACGGTGATGTCTTCCATGACGCCCACGTGGCCGACAACCTGGCCCTCCACGCGCACCGGCGCGGTGTTGACGACCAGCAGGCGCTCGTCGCGGCCGGGCACGATCACGCGCAGTTCGGCGCAATGGCCGACGCCCCGCGTCACCGCGTCCGCCCAGCCCACCGTGACGGCCTCGCGGTCCTGCGGATGCAGCCGCGCGAGCCACGTGCCGGTCATCGCCTCTTCAAGCGTGAGGCCCAGCAGGCGGCGGCAGGCTTCGTTGGCGTAGACCATCTGGCCGGCCGCGTCGCAGCGGAACAGGCCCAGCGGCGAGGCATCGTTGACCGCCTCCAGTTCGGCACGCTGCCGCGTGACCTCATCCATCAGTTTGCGGAATGCCGTCGAGACCGCTTCGATCTCCGCCGAAGCGCCCGGCAGCTCGGCCGGACGGATCTCGCGCAGGTCGGTGGCCGACAGTTGCGTCATGGCGGCATGCAGCTGGCCCAGCGGACGCAACAGCCACAGCATCGCCGCCCACACCGACACCCCGATCAGCGCGGCCAGCGCCAGCAGCGACCAGCGGAAGCGCTCGCGCATCGCATTGAGCTGGCGGTTGGCTTCCGCGCCGGGCAGCGCGGCGGGATCGGCATGAAACGCCGCCCCGATCTCGGGGTCCGCGTCGAGCGGTGCGAGCATCTTGTCAGCGACCGGATGGAGGATGAAGACCGGCTTCGACCCGCGCGCCACGAGGTAGACGCGGCCGGTCTCGCCGATCCGCATGTCGCGCAGGTCGCCCAGGAAGTTCGGCTTGAGCAGGTACAGCCCGGCCCCGATCAGGCCGACGATGCGGCCATCCCGGTCGTGGACGGGCGCGGCGAAGGTGACCACCGGCTCGCCGCCGATGCGATTGCGCAGCGGCGCGGAGATGGTCGGCTGGTCGACCACCATCACCTGCTTGAAATAGTCGCGGTCAGCGATATCGATGCCGACCACTCCCTCGCGATGCGGCGACACCGCGGTCACCTTGCCATCGGCGGAAGCGAGGAACACGCTGTCGAACAGGCCGGCGGTCGGCGCGATGGACGCGTAGAACGCCGCCTCCTGCGCGGGGCTGTCGAAGCGGACGGTGTTCATCTGCCGGGCGGTGCGCTCCAGCAGGCCCAGGTAGGTGTCGAGCCGCTGCCTGAGATCGTCGGCGGATTCACGCACCAGCGCGGTCTGCTGCGTCTTGATCTGGCGCATGACCTCGCGGCGGATCGGCTCGCGCTGCGACCAGCCGAACAGGCTCACCACCGCCACGCTGATGGCGGTGGCCATGATCGCCGCCTGCGACTTCAGGGTGAGTTTCATCGAAAATACGGCGGGCGCCGGCCGGGACCCGCCCGCCTAGTACCTCAGCACAGAGGTTATGACAGTTTGGGTAGGTTGTAGGACAGGCAAGCAGTTGTGGTCAACGAGCAGCTCAATGCTGCGAGCGATGCCTGCTTGCCGGCG
>CAKKOY010000265.1 GCA_919592095.1 Ralstonia syzygii subsp. syzygii
ACGACAATCTACGCAGCCAGCCGGATTGTTTACCGCGCCATCTGCCCAGACCGTTGCGCGTAAACGTCATCATGCCGCGCGCGGGCGACCGGATTTATGCAACAACGCCGTGCAGAGGTACTAGCCGGGGGACGCATACCAAGGAAATGAAAATTAGGCGGATGCCCATGCTTATTTGGGCTGCCAATCATGGGACGGCGAGCCGCTGCAAATGATTATCTATGCATGTCAATAAACGATATTTGGAGTGCATAGAAATGGATAATGTATTTGCAGGTCGTCCCCCGTTTTCTGCAGTCACCAAGGTCGGAGACGGTCTGCTGATGTTCAGCATGGCCGCAGCAATTGCTTTGTTTGATCCAATGACAGCTGTAGCGTCTGTCGCTATTTCCGATGGTGGTGTGTTCACCAATGGCGCTGGTACTGCCGAAAGATGGGGCACTTCCTGGGGCAAAGGAGCCAGTGCCTCGGGGAACTCGATCGCCATGGTTGGGGATGGCGACTGCAATCGCCTGACCAACATCTCTAATCAAGGCATTTATGGCGACGGCGGAAATACATCATATAAGGGAGGCATCTTCGGTTTCGGCGTGCAGGCGAAAGCGGAGAGCTACGATGGCCCGAACAACGTTGGGCAGGGCCAGCCGAATGGATATAAAGGCTGGACTTCCGAAAACCAAGGGTACGTTACACAAAGCGCGCAAATAATTGCACAGACCCAGGCATGGGGCTTGAACTCGACGGCACTCGGTTGTGATTCAAAAGCCAATGGCTTCGGCTCTTTCGCATCGGGCTGGGGCGCTCAAGCCGATGGTGCCGGTGGCGTGGCGTTAGGGTTATATGCAAAGGCGTTGGGACAAGGCTCGTTGGCGTTTGGTGTTGGCGCCGAGGCTCAAGCGGTGGATACGATGGCTTTCGGAACATTGGCAAAGGCCTCAGACGTCGAGTCCTTGGCAATCGGTGCGAGATCTGTAAGCTCGGCAGCCGGTGCAGTAGCGCTCGGCAGCACTTCCGTCGCGGATAGAGGGAGCATTAAGGAAAAAGCAGACCCATTGGCGTATGGCGATCAGTCCGTTACGACGACCGTGGGCGAGATCTCAGTTGGATCGTCATCGGCTCAGCGCCAGATTACCCATGTCGCAGCGGGGACGGCAGATACGGACGCAGTCAACGTCGCGCAAGTCAAAGCTGTGAAAACTGTCATGGACAGCAACGCTGCTGCAGTGGCGGCCGCTCTGGGCGGCGACACGACTGTCAGCGCTACCACAGGGGTCCTTTCCGTGCCGAAATACAGTGTTAACGGCACGAGCTATAACAGTGTCGGCGCCGCTGTCACGGCACTGGACGGCCAAGTAACGGTCAACAATACCGCCATCAAAAATCTGACCAACGGCTCGGTGGGCCTGGTGCAGCAGTCGGCCGCAGGCAAGGACATCACGGTGGCCAAGGACCTGGACGGTGACGTGGTGGACTTCACTGGCAAGAAGCTGAGCGACAGCACGACGTTCTCGCGCAAGCTGACGGGGGTGGCCGAGGGGACGCTGTCGGCGACGAGTACCGATGCGGTGAGCGGCAAGCAGCTCTATGCGACGAACCAGGGCCTGGCGAGTACCAACAAGGACTTGGCCAATACCAACACGCGCCTGACGACCGCCGAGGGCAACCTGTCGTCGACCACGACGAGCATCACGAACCTGCAGAACACGGTGAACAACATCAGCAGCGGCTCGGTGGGCCTGGTGCAGCAGTCGGCCGCGGGCAAGGACATCACGGTGGCCAAGGACCTGGACGGTGATGTGGTGGACTTCAGCGGCAAGAAGCTGAGCGACAGCACAGCGATCTCGCGCAAGCTGACGGGGGTGGCCGAGGGCACGCTGTCGTCGACCAGCACCGATGCGGTGAGCGGCAAGCAGCTCTACACGACCAACCAGAATCTGGCCACGACGAACCAGAATCTGGCGGACACGAACAAGAGCCTAGCCGAGACGAACAAGACCGTGTCGGCGACCACGACCAACATCAGCAACCTGCAGAACACGGTGAACAACATCAGCAGCGGCTCGGTGGGCTTGGTGCAGCAGTCGGCTGCGGGCAAGGACATCACCGTTGCCAAGGATCTGGACGGTGACGTGGTGGACTTCAGCGGCAAGAAGCTGAGCGACAGCACGACGTTCTCGCGCAAGCTG
The DNA here is from genome assembly GCA_919592095.1 of Ralstonia syzygii subsp. syzygii. GTDB lineage: Bacteria > Pseudomonadota > Gammaproteobacteria > Burkholderiales > Burkholderiaceae > Ralstonia > Ralstonia syzygii. Next base: position 2,187 of record CAKKOY010000265.1, read on the forward strand.
ACGGGCTTGGCTGACGGCACGCTGTCGGCGACGAGTACCGATGCGGTGAGTGGC
>CAKKOY010000266.1 GCA_919592095.1 Ralstonia syzygii subsp. syzygii
ACGACAATCTACGCAGCCAGACGGATTGTTTACCGCGCCATCTGCCCAGACCGTTGCGCGTAAACGTCATCATGCCGCGCGCGGGCGACCGGATTTATGCAACAACGCCTAAAATATCAATAAAAGTATTCTACCCACAACAGGTTGGCCTGGATCAATGCCGTTCCGCCGAGCACCGGGTAAAATGCCGGTCTGCGCGCAATCGTTGCGCCCCATTGCTGACCGCCCGAGCGCGGCAAGGAACTCGCCTTGATCAAATGGATTCTCGTGGCCCTGTACCTGGGCTCCATCCTGTACGTGCACTTTCGCGGCAAGGTGCGCCTGAAATTCTGGCGTCAGATGCTGGACCATTCCGCCGTGGTGGCCCCGGTCAACTGCTTCATGTATGCCTTCTCGGGCGTGCCGCAGACGCCGTACGTGCCGGTCGACCGCTTCCCGGACTTGCATAAGCTGCAGGCCGCCTGGCCGCAGATCCGCGACGAAGCCCTCGCCCTGATTGACCTGCGCAAGATCAAGGCCGCCGAAAAGAACGACGACGCCGGCTTCAACTCCTTCTTCAAGAATGGCTGGAAGCGCTTCTACCTGAAGTGGTATGAAGCCAGCCACCCGTCGGCCGAGCAGCTGTGCCCGAAGACGGTGGCCCTGCTGCGCGAGCTGCCAAGCGTGAAGGCCGCCATGTTTGCCGAGCTGCCGCCGGGCGGCAAGCTCAACCCGCACCGCGATCCGTTCGCGGGTTCGCTGCGCTACCACCTGGGCCTGGCCACGCCCAACGACGACCGCTGCTTCATCGAGGTCGACGGCCAGCGCCACAGCTGGCGCGATGGCGAAGGCGTGGTGTTCGACGAGACTTACCTGCACTGGGCACTGAACGCCAGCGACAAGGACCGCGTAATCCTCTTCTGCGACATCGAGCGCCCGATGAAGTACGGCTGGGCGCAGCGCATCAACAAGTGGCTCGGCCGCAGGGTGATGACGGCCGCCAGCTCGCCCAACGATGAAGGCGACCAGACCGGTGGCATCAACAAGCTGTTCCGCTATGTCTGGCTGATGGGCCAGTACCGCCGCCGCTTCAAGGCGTGGAACCGCAAGGTCTACTACGTGGTGAAGTTCGGACTGATCGTCGGCGTGGCGGCGCTGATCATCTGGATCTGACGGCCGCGCGCCGCGCAGAAAAGACAGGGAGACCGGCTTCGCGGCCGGTCTTTTTATTGCGTTTGCAAAACGGGCACGTCATGCCGGCGCGGTTTGCGCTGGTGTAGGTCGACGCGAAAAAGCGCTACCAACGACACAAATCTCACCTAATGTCAGGAACTAGGCGCATGGCCACGGCGTCTCGTATGGCGGGCACGCCGCTTGCTGCCCGGCAAGTGACATCTGTTACCGATGGCATGGCACAAGCCGCTGGCTGTCATCGCGTGGCCGCGTCGCCCCCTTTCACCACAGAGAGACCGATCGCCATGGACAAGAAGCTTCTCAGCCGTCGTACCGCCGCCACCCTCGCCGCCGTCGCGCTGCTGGGCACACAGATCGCGGCCTGCACGACCACCAGCCCGAGCGCGCAGGGCTCGGACGTGATGACGTCCACCAACAAGCACGCCACCACCAACTCGCAGGCAGACTCCGCGCTGTCGCGCCTGTACACCACCGCCGATGGCTCGCGCGAACTCGTCGCGCGCGCCAAGGGCGTGCTGGTGTTCCCGTCGGTGCTCAATGCCGGCTTTGTGGTCGGCGGGCAGTACGGCGAAGGCGTGCTGCGCAGCGGCGGCCGTCCGCTGGGCTACTACAACATCGCTTCCGCTTCGATCGGCTTCCAGGCCGGTGCCCAGTCGCGGGCGCTCATCATCCTGTTCATGACGGACGAGGCGCTGAACAAATTCCGCGCCAGCCAGGGCTGGACCGCCGGCGTCGACGCCACCGTGGCGCTCGCCAAGATCGGCGCCAATGGCGCGGTGGATACCAACACGGCCCAGCAGCCGGTAATCGGCTTCGTGCTGACCAATGCGGGCCTGATGGCCGGTGCCTCGGTCGAAGGCACGAAGATCACGAAGCTGAACGAGTGAGCCGCCGCGCCTGCCGCCATGCGAACCGCCGTCCTGTACGGCGGTTTTTTTTGACTGGCGCACCGGCGTTGTTGCATAAATCGACTTTGAAGTCGAAGCCATCCCTGTGAGGCGTAATTCAGTCGACGCGGACGGACTGCGGGCGGGCAAGCGCAGCCATGCGGTTGAGC
>CAKKOY010000267.1 GCA_919592095.1 Ralstonia syzygii subsp. syzygii
CCGCCGGCAAGCAGGCATCGCTCGCAGCATTGAGCTGCTCGTTGACCACAACTGCTTGCCTGTCCTACAACCTACCCAAACTGTCATAACCTCTGTGCTGAGGTACTAGCTATACGCCGCGCGTTGCGGGGTTGCAGTACACGGCGCCGGCGTACGATGAGCTTACGAAGCCGGCACGTGTTCGGGTGCCTGCCGCGTGCGTACAGATCCGTGGCCGTTGCGAGTGTTGGACGCAGCAGGGTAGGCATCTGGAGACGACACCGCAGATCTGCGACCAGGTCGTGCGGCGTGGTTTCTTCGAAGCTTTCGACCCGGACGGCCGCACGCAGAGGGCCCAGGAGCCTCCTCGCAAGCGCACGGTGGTGGGTTCGGGTAGGGCTCGCCGCGCTGACGAACTAGAAGCCTTTCCTGAGAGCGGCTAGCGTCGCGAGTGGTCGCCTAATTTCCGTTACGGATTCATTTGTAACATAAATTTATTATCCGTTACGAGTAACATAAAATATAATCATCGAGACGGGGGTAAATATGCGTGACGTAACGGATAATGTGATGGTCGATCTGCCAGGGATGGAGCAAAAGCGCGGCCGTGGTCGTCCGCGCAAGGCGCACGCCATGACCAATGCGGAGCGTCAGGCAGCCTTCCGGGCTCGCCGCAAGGCTGAACAGCCCGCCGATCGGAGCGTTACGGTAACGAAAAAGGTTGCTGAGGTGGACGCCTATGACGATTGCCAGGAACAGGTTGACGCCTTGCGCTTTGAACTGGCGGAGACAGTGCAGGCGCATAACCAGGTGGTCGCGCAGCTCGATGAGGCGCGCCGTGAGAAGGACATTGCTTGGCGCGTGATGCGTGAGCAGCGTGACAAGGCCGAAGAGCTGGGGCGCGAGGTCCTTCAACTGAAGAAGCGTCTGCTGCAGGAAAAATCCGTTACGCCGAGTAACGGAAACCCTGTTTCGTTCGATACGATGCTGGATCTAATCGCATTGGCTGCGAAGGCTAATACTGTTGAACAGCGTCAGAAGGTGCGCGAAACGGAGTTATGGGTTGAGTCGTTTGTCCGCTCTCTACTGGTGAGCGAGGCGCAGATGGTGGCGGCTGGTGAGGCGATTCATGGTGATCGCAAAGTCGTTACGCGCCAGGTGTAACGCATAACGTAAAATGGTTCGGTTATCAGAGGGAACGCGTCATGGGAACGAGCTACGAAGTGGACGTGGTGGCGTGGGCCAGGGAGCAGGCGGCGTTGCTGCGGTCCGGCCAGCTTTCAGACATCGACATTCGGCACATCGCGGAGGAGATTGAGGACGTGGGCAAGAGCGAACAGCGGGAGTTGGCAAGCCGTATGGCAGTACTGCTGGCGCATTTGCTCAAGTGGCAATATCAGCCGGGCCGCCGGGGTTCGAGTTGGCAGCGCACGATCAAGGAGCAGCGTCGCGCAATTCTGGCGCGGCTGCATCGGACGCCCAGCCTGCAGCCGATGTTGGCTGATCCAGATTGGAAGGAAGAGATCTGGGCGGATGCGGTCTCGGCGGCCGTGGACGAGACTGGCCTGGATGTGTTCCCGGAGGAGTGGCCGTGGACGCCAGAGCAGGTGCTGTCGCCGGAATTCTATCCGGAGTAACGAAGAGGTAACGAAAAACAAAAAGGCCGCGCGGATCTCGTCGGCCTTTTTTTACGTCCAGCGTCGGGAGTGTCCGCGCCGTAGTCGGAGCCGCTAGGGGGCCCCTCTGGGGACATGGGAGCCTTGACCAGGTGCAGGACAGTTGACGCCCGGAGGGCGCCTGGCGGGACCGAGCAGCGGGTATGACCATAGGCATGTCCATCCTGCGCCACAAGCAAACACCCCCTTTCTTGCAAGCCCGCTTTTCAGCCGCGGCTGATTGCCGTCGGCATTCAGCAATGCAGCTGATTCATGCGCCGCCGGATGTCGTTCATGGTGTCGCGCCAGGGGTATTGCTGCTGTTGCGTCACTGACAGCCGCAGGATCTGGTCTCGCCGAGCTCGTAGAGCTTGGCATTCATTGTTCACTGCCGTCGCCTGGTACTGCATGGCGGCCAGCTCGTTCGCCAGGTCACGGTCTCTCTGGGTCATGCGCCTGTCCCACTGCTCGGCGAGCCCTAGTACCTCTGCACAGGGGTTATGACGGTTTGTCAGAGGTGGTTACAGGGTAGGCTTTGGCCAATTTTTTGCGGGCCGTTTCAGTAGAGAACATCCAGTTGATGCGAGC
>CAKKOY010000268.1 GCA_919592095.1 Ralstonia syzygii subsp. syzygii
CCGCCGGCAAGCAGGCATCGCTCGCAGCATTGAGCTGCTCGTTGACCACAACTGCTTGCCTGTCCTACAACCTACCCAAACTGTCATAACCTCTGTGCTGAGGTACTAGGGGAACCTCGCCATCGCGCTGGCGATGGTGTGCCGCATCAAGGGACTGCGCTTCACGGCGGTGGTCGACCCGAAGATATCCCCGACCAACCTGAAGATCCTGCGCTGCTACGGCGCGGGCATCGAGCGCGTGACCCGCAAGGACAGCCAGGGCGGCTACCTGGAGACGCGCATCGAGCGTGTCCAGCAGATGCTCGCCAGAGAGCCCGGCGCGGTGTGGATCAACCAGTACGGCAATCCGCGTAACTGGGAAAGCCACTTCTACGGCGAGGGCGACGAGATCGCGCGCGCGCTCGACCGACCGGCGGACATGCTGGTGCTCGGCGTCAGCACGTCGGGCACCGTGCTAGGCATTGCCCGGCGCCTGCGCCGGGAGTGGCCGGGGCTCAAGGTCGTCGCGGTCGATGCGGTGGGCTCCGTGCTGTTCGGCGCCAAGCCGGGGCCGCGCGAACTGCCCGGCATCGGCGCGAGCCGGGTGCCCGAGCTGCTGTGCCACGACGACATCGACGACGTCATCCATGTCGACGAATACGACGCCGCCATGGGCTGCCGGCGCCTGCTCGAACGCGAGGGCATCTTCGCGGGCATCTTCGCGGGCGGCTCGTCGGGCGCCGTCGTGGTCGCCATCGAGCGGCTGCTGGCGCGCGCCACGCGGCCGCTGCGCATCGTCACGCTGTTGCCCGATCGCGGCGAGCGCTATCTCGACAGCGTCTACGACGATGAGTGGCTCGCGCGCATTGCTGCATCCCGGGCGGGCGGTGCTGTCTCCGCCGCCTCGCCGTCTCTCCACGTCCCATCTCTCGAAGAGGTTCTCTGAACATGACCCATCCAGCCGATACCGGTTTGCTCTATCTTGGCCGCCAGGATCTGGTTGCCCTCGGCGGCGACCGCTCGCAGCCTTACGTCGACGCGATCACTGAGGGGCTCGCCCTGCATGCGAGGCAGGATTTCGTGCAGCCGCTCAAGCCCTATCTGCGCTGGCCCGGCGCCGACCACATCGCTGACCGGATCATCGCGATGCCGTGCTATGTCGGCGGCGAGACGCCGATCGCGGGGCTGAAGTGGATCGGCAACCGCCAGCACAATCCGTCGCGCTTCCAGCTCGAACGGGCGAGCGCCGTGATCGTGCTCAACGATGCCGATACCAACTATCCCGTCGCCATCATGGAAGGCGGCCTGATCAGCGGCATGCGCACGGCCGCGATCAGCGCGGTCGCGACGCGGCATCTGGCGCGCGAGGGCTTCACCGACGTCGCCTGCATCGGCTGCGGCCCGATCGCGCGGATGCAGATGCAGACGCTGGTCGAGCAGTTCCCCGGCATCCGCCGTGTCCATCTCTTCGATGTGTCCCGGGAGGCGATGCGCGCGTTCAGCGATGCGCTCACGGCGCGCTTCCCGCAGGTGGCGTGCGAACAAGCCGACAGCGCGGAGCAGGCCGTGCGCGCGGCCGACGTGATCGTCACCTGCACCGTCACCGACGCGCCCTATCTCGAATACGCCTGGCTGCGGCGCGGGGCATTCGTCTGCAACGTGTCGATCATGGACGTGCACAAGGAGGTCTACGAGAAGGTCGACAAGGTGGTCGTCGATGACTGGGACCAGTCGAACCGCGAAAAGAAGATCATCAACCAGCTGGTGCTCGAAGGCCGCTTCAGCCGCGAACGCCTGCATGCCGAGCTGGGTGAGATCGTGATCGGCGAACGCCCCGGGCGCGAGAACGACGACGAGATCATCCTGCTCAACCCGATGGGCATGGCGATCGACGACATGGTCTGCGCGCGCCATTTCTATCAGCTGGCCGCGCGGGCCGGCGTCGGCACACGGCTGCCGTTGCTATGACGGACGTCGTCGAAGAGCGATTGGATGCCCCGGACGCCGCCGCCGATGGTTCGGCGGGGCTTGCGGACCGCATCGACCGCGGACTCGCGCAGGACCTGCTAGTACCTCAGCACAGAGGTTATGACAGTTTGGGTAGGTTGTAGGACAGGCAAGCAGTTGTGGTCAACGAGCAGCTCAATGCTGCGAGCGATGCCTGCTTGCCGGCGG
>CAKKOY010000269.1 GCA_919592095.1 Ralstonia syzygii subsp. syzygii
ACGACAATCTACGCAGCCAGACGGATTGTTTACCGCGCCATCTGCCCAGACCGTTGCGCGTAAACGTCATCATGCCGCGCGCGGGCGACCGGATTTATGCAACAACGCCCGTAAAGGACGTCCATGTCGCACAGCAAGTCCTGGCAGCCGAGGGATTCCGCTTCATGCAAGCGCCGCTGGCGCCTGGCGCAGCCACGACCAGTCAGACTCAGGCCAACGACTCGGAGATGCTGATGGCGCTGGGCTACAGCAGTAGCGCGCTCCTGGCTGGCTTGGTGAATGGATAGCTCACCATGTTTGGGCTGTTCAAGCCGGATGTGGTGGTGATCAATCACGCGCCGACTGCATTGCTCGCTGCGCGGGCCGTTGGCATCCCCACCGTCTTGACTTGCACGGGTTTCGAACTGCCGCCCGCGGGCGATGCGCTCCCTTCCATCATCCCTTGGCAGCATGTCCCGGCAGAACGCCTGATCGCAGCGGACCAAGCGGTGATGCACCTGATGAACGGCATCTTGCGCCAATACGGCAAGCCACTGCTTGCCCGTGTCGGCGATTTGTTTGCCGGGGAAACGCGCCTGATGACGACGTTTTCCGAACTCGATCACTACGGCCCTCGCCCCGAAGAACACTACGTTGGCCCCGTTGCCGCAATGCCCAAAGCGAAGAAATACGCATGGCCTGCCGCTCCGGGCAAGCGGATCTTTGCCGACTTGCGCCCATCGATCCCGGGTCTCGAGCATCTTCTTGCTGCGCTCAAGGCGCCGTCAGCCAACGTTCTCTGCGTCATTCCAGGCGTGTCTGCCGCAATGGCCAAGCGATATCGAGCACCGGGCTTCACCGTTCTCGATCAGCCAATTTCGCTGCAAGAGCTACTGCCCGAAGCAGACCTTTTGGTGACGTCCGGCGCCGGCACCGTCGCGGATGCCCTGCTGGCGGGTGTTCCATTGCTCATGGCACCGCAATTTATCGAGCAGGCCCTGCTTGCCCGACGCATTGAAGCGCTTGGGGCCGCGGTACTCTGGGCTCCGCCACGCACAGTTGAAAGCGCACGTGCAATCGTCGACACGGCGCTCTCCAGCAAAGCCTTGAGAGCAAGCGCACAAGGCTTCGCGTTGAAGTACCGGGGCTATTCCATGGAAAACGCGGTGGCGGAAATCGTACGAGCCATCGTGACTCGCGCTGCGGGTTAGCACCGCAGGCTGACATCACGAAAGGCGTGCGCGTCGAACACGGCGCCCTCTTTCGGCTTGGTCACCAGCGAAGAAGGCCGACTCAATCGCATGTTGAAACGCGTCTACAAGTCGCGAGCCGCTTGCAGGATGTGGGCCGCTTTGGGGACCAGGCTGGCGGGGGAGCTTACGCTCCCGCAAGGCAATGCTAGAGAGACGCGACTGTTTGGCCGTCGACGGATCCATCGATAATCCGTTGGGCGAAGGCGATTGCCGCTCGGCGGGCACTTCCAATACTCCCGATGGGCTCGATCTGGAGACGGAACACCTGCGAGCGCGGTCCGCCAGGGGCAACGCCCTCTCTGCAAATCAGCACGGAAACACCATACATCCGATCCATCTTGGGGCGAGGCCATACATCCGGAATGGGCGCCCGGTACAGCAGCGGGTAGAGGTCGAAGCCTCTATAGGTTTCGGCGGGCGCAGTGTCCACGTACAACGCCTCTCCCGGACCCATCACGTACGGTTCAGGGGCCGAGTGTAGTACTTCAACAGTAGTGAGTATCGCGTGCGCGTACTGATCGGGCCCGACATGCAGCGGAGCATCGCCCCAACGTCACGAAACCATCCGTACTGCGCCGGAGTTCAGACGGCCTGAATCTTTGTTGCCGTGGAACCCTTCTGCCCGGTGCCTTTGATGTAGCTGACTTTCTGCCCTTCCTCGAGCGTCTTGAAGCCATCCTCTCCGCTGATGCAAAGCCTTGCGGAAAGCCAACGCTGGCGCTGCCTCAACACACCGCAGCAACAACGCCATCGATGATGTCCTCAGCTGTCTTGATTGCGGCGCGTTTTGCGCAATCGACGCTATCCCACTGGGCGTTGTTGCATAAATCCGGTCGCCCGCGCGCGGCATGATGACGTTTACGCGCAACGGTCTGGGCAGATGGCGCGGTAAACAATCCGTCTGGCTGCGTAGATTGTCGT
>CAKKOY010000270.1 GCA_919592095.1 Ralstonia syzygii subsp. syzygii
TGCTCAACCGCATGGCTGCGCTTGCCCGCCCGCAGTCCGTCCGCGTCGACTGAATTACGCCTCACAGGGATGGCTTCGACTTCAAAGTCGATTTATGCAACAACGCCGGCCTTCCAGTATCTGCAGACCGCTATGGTCCATCTGTACGGCTCCGATGCGCAGCGCGAGCGCTTTCTGCGCCCGACCGCCGAGCTGGGCTGGTGGTGGGGCAATGCGGTCAACCCGCTCGATCACCGGCTGCGCGCGCAGCGCTCCGGCAGCGGCTGGATCGTCGATGGCGAGAAGGGGTTCTGTTCGGGTACGCTCGGCTTCGACATGACGGTGCTGTCCGCGCACGATGCGCGCAGCGGCCGGCCGGTCGTGGCGGTGGTGCCGACGGCCCGGTACGGCATCACCGTGCGCGACGACTGGTATCCGATCGGCCAGCGCCAGACCGATAGCGCGACCGTGCAGTTCCGCCATGTGCAGGTCAGCGAGGACGAAGTGCTGGCGTGGCCCGACACCGGCTTCACGCCTTACCAGACCTTGCGGTCGTGCATTGCGCAGAACGTGCTGGTCAATCTCTACACCGGGCTCGCGGCAGGCGCGCTGGACGCGGCGCGGCGCCATACGCTGCGGGCGTCGAGGCCGTGGTTCACCTCGGGCGTGGAGCGTGCGGCGGACGACCCCTACCAGATCCACCGCTTCGGCGAGATGCGCGTGCAGTGGCTGGCCGCGGAGACCCTCGCCGACCGCGCCGTGCAGCGTCTCGACCGTGCGTGGCGCAGGGGCGCGGCGCTCACCGCCGATGAGCGTGCCGAGGTCTCGCTGGCCACGGAGGAGGCCAAGGTACTGGCCCATCGCGCGGCGCTGTTCATCGGGCAGGAGCTGTTCGAGGCCACCGGCGCGCGCTCGACCAAGGCGGCACTGGCACTCGACCGCTTCTGGCGCAACGCGCGCACCCACACGCTGCACGATCCGCTGGATTACAAGCTGCGCGCCATCGGCCGCTATGCGCTGGAGGGCAGCCTGCCCGAGGCGACGCTCTACAGCTGAGCGCGTATCGATCTGCGCTTTCCTTCGTTGGCTCGGGGTGGGCGGGCGCGGTCTAATGGGGAATCCGCTGGTTTTTTCCGCATCCACCATGTCCGACGCCGTTGCTGTCGCCCCCGAGGCTCCCGCTGTCCACACCCGCCGCTTCCATCTGCGCCGCCTGCCCGGTGCGCCGCTCGGTGCCGAGTTCCTCGGGTTGAATGATGCGGCCGGCTTGTCCGATGCCGACATCGCCGCCATCCGGCAGGCTTGGCTGGCCCACGACGGCCTGCTGGTGTTCCGCGACGTGCAGCTCGCACCGCGGGCCCAGGTTGACTTCAGCCGCCGCTTCGGGCCGCTGCAGGTGCATGTGCTGAACCAGTTCCACCTGCCGGATCATCCGGAAATCCTCGTGGTGTCCAACGTGGTCGAGAACGGCAAGCCGATCGGCCTGGGCGATGCGGGCCGGGACTGGCATTCGGACCTGTCCTACAAGCCGCAGCCGAGCCTCGGTTCGCTGCTGCTGGCCCGCGAACTGCCGCAGGCGGGCGGCGATACGCTGTTCGCCAACATGGTCCGCGCCTACGAGACCTTGCCGGCCGAGCTCAAGCGCATCATCGAAGGCCGGCGCGCCGTGCATTCCTACGTGTACCGCTATGAGCGGCTGCGCGCGCTGTCGACGTGGCGTCCGCCGTTGACACAGGCGCAGCGCGATGCGGTGCCGCCGGTCGATCATCCGGTCGTGCGCACGCATCCTGAGACGGGTAAGCGCGCGCTCTTCGTCAATGCGGGGTTCACGTCCCACATTCCGGGCCTGCCGGAAGACGAGAGCGCCGCCGCGCTTGAGCAGCTCTTCGCCCACAGCATCCAGCCGGACAATATCTACACCCATCGCTGGCAGCCCGGCGACATGCTGTTCTGGGACAACCGCTCCACCATCCACTTCGCACCCGGCTGCCCGGACGCGTACCGGCGCACGCTGCATCGCACGACCATCGAGGGCGACGTGCCCGTCTAGGGCCTAGTACTACAGCCGTAGCTAAAAATGGCGGAGCACATCCCCGCGCCCGGTAGTGACACTGCTGAGCGCGCCACTGATGCGCGCGCCGCCATCGCGACCATGCCAGCACCTG
>CAKKOY010000271.1 GCA_919592095.1 Ralstonia syzygii subsp. syzygii
GCTCGCATCAACTGGATGTTCTCTACTGAAACGGCTCGCAAAAAATTGGCCAAAGCCTACCCTGTAACCACCTCTGACAAACCGTCATAACCCCTGTGCAGAGGTACTAGGTGAACCCAGTAAGTTGCGCCGAGTGGTAGCAGCTCATCGTTGAAGTCGTAGCTGGGGTTGTGCAGCATGCACGGTCCCAGGCCGTGGCCTTGTTCTCGATGGTCGCCATCGCCGTTGCCGATTAAGGCAAAGCAGCCCGGTTTCTCGATCAGCATGAAGGAGAAATCCTCGGCCCCCATGGTCGGGTCAATATTGGCATCGACGTGATCGGGGCCGACCAGTCCACGCATGGCTTCGGCCGCGAACAGCGTTTCACGCTCTGTGTTGACGGTGGGTGGGTAGTTGCGGTGGAAGGTGAAGTCGACGGAACAGTCGTAGGCGGTGGCAATCGCTTTGGCGACTTCTTCCATGCGCCGCTCGATCAGGTCCAGCACGTCTGTCGAGAAGGTGCGTACGGTGCCACCGATCCACGCTTCATTCGGAATGATGTTGCTGGCGTCGCCGGCATGGAACTGCGTGATGGACAGCACAGCCGTATCTATCGGCCGCTTATTGCGGGTGATGATGCCCTGCAGCGCCGACACCATCTGTGCACCAACGAACACGGGGTCGTTGCCGTTGTGCGGCAACGCAGCATGCGCGCCCTTGCCTTTGATGACAATGCGGAATTCGTTGCTGGATGCCATCAGCGTGCCGACGCGCGTCCCGAATGAACCGACGGGTACCCCCGGCCAGTTATGCATGCCGAACACCGCGTCGCACGGGAATCGATCGAACAGGCCGTCCTTGATCATTTCCCGTGCGCCGCCGCCGCCCTCTTCGGCCGGCTGGAAGATCAGGTGGACGGTGCCGCTGACGTTGCGGTGCTTGGCGAGATAGTGGGCTGCGCCCAGCAGCATGGCTGTGTGGCCGTCATGGCCACATGCGTGCATCTTCCCTTCGTGCCTGGAGCGGTGAGCGAACTGGTTGGCCTCGGCCAATGGTAGCGCGTCCATGTCTGCGCGTAGGCCGATCCGCTTGCCTTCACCGTTGCGGATCACGCCGACCAGTCCGGTCTTGCCGAATCCCCGGTGCACTTCGATGCCCCATTCGGCCAGTTTGGCGGCGACTAGGTCGGAGGTGCGTTGCTCTTCGAAACAGAGTTCGGGGTGGGCATGGATATCACGTCGCAGTGCCTGGATCTCTGCCTGGGCGGCGAGGATTTCTGGAATCAGCTTCATGGATGGCGCTCGTGTTCTGGCGTGGAAGTTCGCTTTAACGTTCGATGATACGCCGAAGGTGGCTGCTCGGCCGGCGTCTCATCCTCGCGATTGCGGCATGCTTGGCGCCTCAGCATTCGTTTCTGACATGGAACGGTTCCTGCTTTTCACTCCCGTCCGCTGCCGCCGCGAGGGATTTCCGAGTACGAGCGGCATCGGCATGCACCAATTTGTGGCGCCGCACATTGCCGATCGCACGTGCGCGTCGCTATAGTCGGCGCGAGCGCTCGGAGAAGCGTGGCTGCGCCATCAGCAAGATCGAACCATCGATTCCTTTTTGGGGAGAAAAGCCGTGACCATGATTCGGACCTTGCGGCGTGTGGCCGCTGCAATGTGTGTGGCGGGGTGCGTGATGGCGGGCACCAGCCCGCAGGCGCTGGCCGTCGATTTGAAGATCGGCATGAGCTGGCCGTCGATTTGAAGATCGGCATGAGCTCGCCGCCGACCTCGATGGATCCGCACTTCTACAACCTGTTCTCCAACATCAACGTGTCGGAGCACATGTTCGAGTGCCTGGTGAGGATGGATGCGGACAGCCACATCATTCCGGGTCTGGCCGAGTCGTGGAAGATGGTCAACAACCTGACCTGGGAGTTCAAGCTGCGTCCGGGCGTGAAGTTCCACGACGGCAGCGAGCTGACTGCGGAGGATGTGGCGTGGTCGCTCGATCGGCCGGCCACCATCGTCAACAGCCCGGGCAAGTTCGACACCTATACTAAGAGCCGCTAACACAAGTCATCGACGAATCGAGAGCAGATGATTGCAGCGGCGAGTGAAAGGAGCGCGGTGTGAATATCGAGTCGTCGTTCGAAGCGGATGCGCAGC
>CAKKOY010000272.1 GCA_919592095.1 Ralstonia syzygii subsp. syzygii
GCGACGTGGTGGATTTCACTGGCAAGAAGCTGAGCGACAGCACGGCGTTCTCGCGCAAGCTGACAGGTCTGGCTGACGGCACGCTGTCGGCGACCAGCACCGATGCGGTGAGCGGCAAGCAGCTCTACACGACCAACCAGAATCTGGCCACGACGAACCAGAATCTGGCGGACACGAACAAGAGCCTGGCCGAGACGAACAAGACCGTGTCGGCGACCACAACCAACATCAGCAACCTGCAGAACACGGTGAACAACATAAGCACCGGCTCGGTGGGCCTGGTACAGCAGTCGGCCGCGGGCAAGGACATCACGGTGGCCAAGGACCTGGACGGCGACGTGGTGGACTTCAGCGGCAAGAAGCTGAGCGACAGCACGACGTTCTCGCGCAAGCTGACGGGGCTGGCTGACGGTACGCTGTCGGCGACCAGCACCGACGCGGTGACGGGTTCGCAACTCTATGCGACGAACAAGAACGTGGCGAACGTGAGCGACAACGTCACCAATATCAAGAACACGATGAACACCATCGTGAACGGCGGCGGGCTCAAGTACTTCTACGCGAACTCGACGCTGGACGATGCGCAGGCGACGGGCCTCGAGTCGATCGCGTTCGGCGGCGCGGCCGTCGCGGCCGGTATGAACTCGATGGCGATGGGTGGCAATGCCCGGGCGATGGCTGGCAACGCTGTGGCCTTGGGCGCGGGTTCGGTGGCGGACCGCGCGAACACGGTGTCGGTGGGCTCGGTGGGCAAGGAGCGCCAGATCACCAACGTGGCGGCCGGTACGGCGGACACGGATGCCGTGAACGTTGCCCAGCTGAAGGCGGCCGGCATCATCAATGGCAACGGTAAGGCCAACGCCGCGGTGACGTACGGCACCAAAGCCGACGGCTCGACGGACTACGGCAACGTGACGCTGGGAGGCGGCAACGCGTCGGCCGGCACGGCGATCCACAACGTCGCGGCCGGCACGGCCGATACCGACGCGGTGAACGTCAGGCAGATGAACGCGGCAATTGCCGGCGTGCAGAAGGTGAGCAACACCAGCGACCCGATGTTCGTGGCGGACGGCGACCGCGCTGTCAAGCGCGCGATCGCCCAGGGTACGCATGCCACGGCGATGGGTGCTGCGGCAAGCGCGGGCGGCGACCAGTCGATCGCGGCGGGCCACAACGCTCAGTCGGGCGGCGACAGCTCAATCGCGATGGGCGCGAATGCGAAGGCGACGGCGCATCATGCGGTTGCCATGGGTGACGGCTCGGTGGCGGACCGTGCGAACACGATGTCGGTGGGCTCGGCGGGCAACGAGCGGCAGGTCACCAATGTCGCGGCCGGCGTGCAGGGTACCGATGCGGTTAACGTGAGCCAACTGAGCCAGACAGTCTATGCGGCCGTCGGCGATCTGCCGGCGGGCACGACGGCCAAGCAGTACACGGACGAGCAGGTCGGCATGGTGCGGCAGGGGGTCAACCAGGTGGCGCGTGGCGCTTACAGCGGTATCGCGGCGGCGACCGCGCTGACGATGATTCCGGACGTCGACCAGGGCAAGACGATCGCGGTCGGTATCGGTGGCGCGAGTTATAAGGGCTACCAGGCGGTTGCGCTGGGTGCCTCGGCGCGCATCGCGCAGAACCTGAAGGCCAAGATGGGCGTGGGCTACAGCAGCGAAGGCACGACGGTCGGCGTGGGCGCGTCGTACCAGTGGTAAGTGCATGTGAACCCGTGGGCCGCTTGCCGGTTGCGCGGTGAACTGAAGGGGCTCGGCCGGCAGCACGTCGACAACGTGGACGTCGCTGCCTCGCAAGGCCGGGCGCCACTTCAGCGGCAAGGGTCCGGGCGCCGATCGGCATCCCGCTTCGGCGCGGCGGGCCCCGGGTTCTCCCATATCGCACGGCGCAAGTCGTCCTAATGAGATGAAAAAGAACTACTGCGACACCAATGTCTATGAAGCAGCGAAGGGGCGTTGTTGCATAAATCCGGTCGCCCGCGCGCGGCATGATGACGTTTACGCGCAACGGTCTGGGCAGATGGCGCGGTAAACAATCCGTCTGGCTGCGTAGATT
>CAKKOY010000273.1 GCA_919592095.1 Ralstonia syzygii subsp. syzygii
AACCCTTCCAGCTCTCTCTCCCAGCCCCTCACCGTTCCTTGCATCGGACCATGATCGTCTCATCTCACATGGACAACATCTTAGACGATAGGTACGGCTGTAGTACTAGGCTGCTGCCAAACCACGGAGGAGACATCCATGCAGCGACGTGCAGCCGCCAGGGTTGGGCTCGCCTTGGCCTGTGCCGGCGTGTTGGGCGTGTCGGTCCTGCTGTCCGGCGCCGCGCGGGCGGACATCCGCATCGGCGTGACGGTGTCGGTCACGGACCCGCAGGCCTCGCTGGGCCTGCCCGAGAAGAACGCCGTCACGCTGCTGCCGCGCGAGATCGGCGGCGAGAAGATCGAGACCATCGTGCTCGACGACGCCTCCGACACCACCCGCGCCGTCACCAACACGCGCAAGCTGACGAGCGAGTCCAATGTCGACCTGATCATCGGCTCGTCCACCACGCCCAATACGCTGGCGATGATCGACGCGGTGGCCGAGGGCCGGACGCCGGTCATCTCCCTGGCCTCGTCCGCCCGGCTGATCGAGCCGATGGATGCCCGCCGCCGCTGGATTTTCAAGACGCCGCACTCCGATTCGCACATGGCCTCGCTGATTGTCGAGCATGCCGCCGCGCACGGCGTGAAGACCCTCGCCTATATCGGTTTCGCCAACGCGCTGGGCGAGGCGTTCCTGACCGAGGTGCAGCGCTTTGCCGAGCTGAAGCACATTCGGGTGAGCGCCACCGAGCGCTATGTGCCCACCGATGCCAGCGTCACGGCCCAGGTGCTGCACCTGCTGGCGACCCGGCCGGACGCGGTGGTGATCGGCGCCTCGGGCACGCCGGCCGCGCTGCCTGCCCGCGCGCTGGCCGAGCGTGGCTACGCCGGCAAGATCTATTTCAACCACGGCGTCTCCAACAACGAATTCGTCAGACTGTGCGGCAGGGATTGCGAAGGCGCCTATGTGCCGACCGGGCCGGTGATGGTGGCTGCGCAACTGCCCGATGCCAACCCGGCCAAGAAGCAAGCGCTCGACTTCGCCCGCCGCTACGAAGCGGCGTTCGGCCGCCATACGGTGTCCCTCTTCGCGGCGTATGCCGGCGACATCGGCCTGCTGCTGCAGCGCGCCGTGCCGGTGGCGCTCAAGCGCGCCCGGCCGGGCACGCCCGGATTCCGGGCGGCGCTGCGCGACGCACTGGAAAACTTGCGCGGCCTGCCCACCGCCACCGGCGTCGTCAACATGAGCGCGCAGGACCACGTCGGCCTGGATCAGCGCGCCCGCGTGATGGCCCAGATTCGCCATGGCGAATGGCGCCTCGCCGACACCGCCAGATGACATCGCGCCGCCGGTGCGCGTTGCGTGCGCGGCCCGATCCGCTATGCTTGATTCACATTCCGCCCAGCCATGAACCCGCTCGCCCCACGCTTTGCCCGTTACCAGGCGCTGACGCTCGTGCAGCACGGCCCCATGCTCGAGATCGTGATGGGGGCGGCGCAGTCGGCCAACCGCAAGCTGTCCACCGCCGATGCCAGCCTGCACCGCGAGCTGGCCGAGATCTGGCGCGACGTGTCGGCCGAGCTGTCGGTGCGCGTGGCGCTGATCCGCGGCGAGGGGCAGGGCTTCTCGGCCGGCGGCGACCTGCACCTGGTCGAGCAGATGGCCGATGATTTCGAGGTGCGCACCCGCGTCTGGCACGAGGCGCGCGACCTGGTCTACAACCTCGTCCAGTGCGACAAGCCCATCGTCAGTGCCATGCACGGCCCGGCGGTGGGCGCGGGGCTGGTGGCCGGCTTGCTGGCGGATATCTCGATCGCGGCCAAGGATGCGCGCATCGTCGACGGCCATACCCGGCTGGGCGTGGCGGCCGGGGACCATGCCGCGATCGTCTGGCCGCTGTTGTGCGGTATGGCCAAGGCCAAGTATTACCTGTTGCTGTGCGAATCGATGTGGCGTTGTTGCATAAATCGACTTTGAAGTCGAAGCCATCCCTGTGAGGCGTAATTCAGTCGACGCGGACGGACTGCGGGCGGGCAAGCGCAGCCATGCGGTTGAGCACG
>CAKKOY010000274.1 GCA_919592095.1 Ralstonia syzygii subsp. syzygii
CGTGCTCAACCGCATGGCTGCGCTTGCCCGCCCGCAGTCCGTCCGCGTCGACTGAATTACGCCTCACAGGGATGGCTTCGACTTCAAAGTCGATTTATGCAACAACGCCTTCCCGCTACCCGCCCCCGTATTGTTGTATTCAAAGAACCGATTCGCCGAGTACGCACAGTTGGCCGAACAATAAGGCCGCCCCGCCGTCGATGGGCCCCACGGGTTGGCCAGCCGGATATGCGCGCCGAGAGACGAATTGCGGATCACCACCTGCCCATTGGGCGAGCTGTCGTTGACATAGGCCGACGTGCCACTCACGCTCTGATCCCACGCGCGTCCCAGGTAGGCACTGTTGTTCGACGCGCCTGCGGTGGCGTTGAACGTGCTGTTGATGGCAAGGAACCCGTGCGGGTTGTTCGGGGCCGTGCTCGGCGCGAAGATGTAGCTGGTGGCGCCGGCGCCGAGGCGCGCTGCCGTGTACTGGATCGTGCAGCCGTGGAAGACGGCGGTGCCGGCGCCGAAGATGAAGTCCGTATCGCCCTGGATGAAGCTGTTCTTGAAGTAGGCGCGGATCACCGTGGTGTTGTTTGTCGCGCCGACATACAGCGTGTCCTGGTTGCCGGTGACCGAGATGTTCTCGAGGATCGCCTTGTCGCCGCGCACGGCGAGTGCCACCGCGGACTGATTGTTGTCGGCATAGGTGGCTTCCGTGTAACCGTTCTTGAATGTCAGGTCACGGGCGTGGAAGTCCGATGCCCGCACCATGGCGGTGGCGCTGCCCAGCGTGCCGACCGTCGCAGTGCTGCTGGCGCCCATGCAGGGGTTCGTCTTGGCGCCTGAGGCGGGTGTCGGGTTCGCGTTGTTGTAGACGATCACGGTATTGCTGGCATTGGCATCGAGCCCATACAGCGTGATGGGAGGCGCCGACGTGGGCACGCAGACCAGTTCGTTGTAGGTGCCGGCTTTCACGCTGATGTACTTGCGTGCCACGCCGCCGGCAGCGACTGCCGCATCGATCGCGGCCTGCACCGTCCTGTACTGCGCCGTTCCGTCCGCGGCGACCGCATAGTTGGCCCGGAAGCCGCTCACCGCGCCGACACCGCCGGTGGGGGCCCAGTTGTCGGTGGTCAGCGAGCCGATGGTCCCGAAGCTCGCCATGTAGCTGGCGATCGTGTAGGCCCATGCATCGGCATTGCTGAGCTGCGGGCGTGTGGCCGTGCTCGTCGCGGCAAGCGCCGTTGCGGCAACCAGGCTGCTGCCTCCGAGAAACAGAAACGCGGCGGCCTTCAAATACAGGGTTTTTGTGTGCATGGATGGATTTTTCCGGTCAACAGGATGCCTGGTGTCAGGCGGATTGGTTTGTTTGATAGGAATGTGCAACTGATGGAATTGAATCGAGCCGCGCGGGCATCGACCGGCGGCGCCATTATGCGGGTCGCGCCGATTCGGAATGGATTGGGCGCCCGATTATGGCTGATACCGCTGTGCCAATCGTTTAAAACGGCACCGGGAGTATAGATAGGCCGTCTTCCGTCAACAAGCCGGATGGCCGATTGCAGGGCAAGTGGTCCGTAAGTCTTTTCATCATGCAGATCGCCGATTGCGATTGTGTTGTTGCAGTTGCGGCGATATCTCCAGGGCCAGGCCGGTGGAAAATGGAAAAGACCGGCAAGGCTTGCCCGAATGGGAGCATGCCACGGCCCGCGGGCAAGAGACACCGTGGCGTTTGCTCCAAGGCGAGGGGAAGCCCGGATTGCGTAGCACATTGATTTTGAATCCGTGCCGCAAACCGGCTACGAATTCGTTTGCGTGGTCCATTTCCGGAATCGCGCTCCGGTTTAGTACTACAGCCGTACCTATCGCCTATGATGTTGTCCATCTGAGATGAGACGATCATGGTCCGATGCAAGGAACGGTGAGGGGCTGGGAGAGAGAGCTGGAAGGGGGCGTTGTTGCATAAATCGACTTTGAAGTCGAAGCCATCCCTGTGAGGCGTAATTCAGTCGACGCGGACGGACTGCGGGCGGGCAAGCGCAGCCATGCGGTTGAGCAC
>CAKKOY010000275.1 GCA_919592095.1 Ralstonia syzygii subsp. syzygii
AGCGTTGTACTGCGCCCAGTTCTTGACCCGATAGGTGCCCTTGGGCTCGGCTCGCTTGTGTGTGTCCCTGCGCATCTTTCCGGCAAAAGACGACAATCTACGCAGCCAGCCCGATTGTTTACCGCGCCATCTGCCCAGACCGTTGCGCGTAAACGTCATCATGCCGCGCGCGGGCGACCGGATTTATGCAACAACGCCCAGCGCGGTGATCGAAACCTTTATTCAGATCCACAGGAAAAAATGCGTATCAAAAATAGTCAATTGAAAGCGGTTCTGCAAACAGCGCAACGAATAGAAAGCTCATCGCAGAACTCGCCGGCAATGCAGCACAAGGCCAAAGCCAATACAAGCGGGCTGACCAGTTTTCGGGCCTCTCGACAGGCCGCATCTGATCTTCCTCAATCAAGTCAGAACGCGAAGTCCCAGGGCGGAGGAGAAAGACGCCGGGCAAGTGACTTGCCGGACTTAGCCTCACGCGCGATGAAGTACACGTTGGGCGTGGCCGGCGCCGCGTATCTCTACGATAAGACGGCCAACAATTGCTTCCTCACCACGACATCTTTGCACGACGGAAAGGGGGGGTTTAGCAGCGACACCAGGCTTTCCAAAGCTGAAGAAGACGCAGAAAAATACTATCGACTTCAATACGCTTGCACCGACAATAAAAACCCCCATACCGACAGCCTATTTAAGCTACCAAGAATTTTCGGGAACAAAAAATTCGCAACCATGCTGGATTATCGGGCGGCCACCAAGGTTCACATGAAAAATTTGATAAATACAGAGCAGGCGCACGACTCCATTATGTTGAACATCAGATGCCTCAAGGGCGCGGAAATTAAAATGGAAGATGTCCTGAAATGTGGCCAACTGATAGTGCCTGAAAATTTGGACATAACCAAATCTCCGCAATATGCGATGAAAAACAAGTACTCCTTGTCAGGCGTTAGGAACGAAGAAACAGGTTCCGCGGGTTATGCGTCCAGAACAATCACAAGGCCATTCATTGAGAGAGGAGTAGGTGATTTTCTCGAAGCAATCGAGCGCGAGGAATCTCTTTCACCCAAGCAAGCCGTCGAGGCACTGGAAGCGCAACTCGACAGCGACAGACGTCTTGGTGGAAATGCTCAACTTCGTGCAGGTCAGGCATTTTTGATTTTCAGCCGAGCCTATGAAAGCAACTGGGGAACCTCTCACAAATCTCTTATGCCCTTTCTTCATGAGAAGGGGTGGCTATCTATGGCGGAAAATGAAAATATGGGCACGACCAGGCCATTCGCTAAAGAAGATATGAAGAAGGGCTTGCTCGGAAGAAACACCAGCATGATGGGACCATTTTTCCACGATATCTATGTCCATTCTCATAGAGCAATTTCCTGGGCGGGACTGGTGACACCAAAAGATTTTTCGCATAGGGAAGTCAGGGAGATGCGATATATTCCAATTTCTCACTTTAAATTAAATGACACTAGAGATGGATTTGAAGACTGCTCCGGCCTAAGCGACTCCTTTACAACATTCAATGCTGCCGTTTGCATTAATCATGCGAGGATGATGAATGGCGAGAAGCGTTTATCGAAAGATGATGTGGTGACACTTGTTGGGTGCTTTAATTCTGTATTTGATAATGCTAGCGGTGTAAGGCATAGCCTACAGGAAACTGCGAGAGGATGCTTCGCCGGGGCTGGGTACACAACGGAAGATGCAGACGATTTTTACAGACGCGTATGCGAAAATGCATCCGAGGAATTTTACGCTGGCAAGGCCAGAGATTGCGATGGCGCTGCTTTTTAGGTCAAAGCTGATTACTTCAAGTGGCGTTGTTGCATAAATCGACTTTGAAGTCGAAGCCATCCCTGTGAGGCGTAATTCAGTCGACGCGGACGGACTGCGGGCGGGCAAGCGCAGCCATGCGGTTGAGCACG
>CAKKOY010000276.1 GCA_919592095.1 Ralstonia syzygii subsp. syzygii
AACCCTTCCAGCTCTCTCTCCCAGCCCCTCACCGTTCCTTGCATCGGACCATGATCGTCTCATCTCACATGGACAACATCATAGGCGATAGGTACGGCTGTAGTACTAGGCCTGCCGCGTCCAGCATCACGGCAGCGCGGCCGGTGAGCAGCACGCGCGCGCCGCAGCTCACCGTAAAGCGATACAGGACGTTGTTGCTGTCGCCGCTGATGCGCTCGGCCTCGATGGTCAAGGGGGCCTTGAGCGTATCCAGGCGTTCGACGTGCGCTTCGACATTCCGCACGCTGGCGAGGAAGCCCGCGCGCGGCCGGTCTTGGGCGCCGCCGAGGAGGGCGCCATGGACGGCCATGGCCTGGGCGGCGTATTCGATCCCGCAGACCGCCGCCAGCCGGCCGTCGGCACGCAGCGGGTTGCCGGGGTCGCGATGGCTGATCGCGGTGCAGCGGATTTGCGTGTCGTCCCACGCGATGACGGCGTCGAGCAGGCACATCGCGCTGCTGTGCGGAACGCGCGCGGCGATCCAGGTGTGGTCGAGCTGCGGCGAAAGGGGATGGTTGGCGGTCATCGCGGGAAGGCGCCGGAAGCCGCCGGCATGACGATATCGACGTGCAGGCGGGTGTCCGGCAGGTAGTCGAGCACCACGCTCGCCGCGCGCCGGGCGGCCAGTGCTTCGAGCAGCGGCAGCACGCGGGCGGCGGGATTGCCCGCCCGCAATCGTTCGAGCTCGGGTGAGGCGAGCGCGGTGGCGGGCGGTGAGCCGTGCATCGATGCGCGCCAGCGCGTGCAAGCGGTGTTCAGCGTTCCTAGTGTGAGCCAAGCAAAAGCCCGGGGCGGGATCGTCGCGGGCTTTCTTTTTGGGCGCGCGATGGAACGGTGTCTAGCGCCGCCGTTCCATCGCGCCGAAGACGGCCATGCCCGCCAGCATTGCGGCGACAAAGCCCCAGGCTTTCGGTGCGCCGGCCCCCAGCGCGACCAGGGCCGGACCGGGGCAGAATCCCGCCAGCCCCCAGCCGATCCCGAACGCTGCGCTGCCGAGCACGAGCCGCGCGGTGACCTCCGCGCCGGCCGGCAGTTGGACCGGCAATCCGAGCACTGAACGCCTGCGCCGCCGCGCGATGAAGAACGCGATGGCGCCGACCAGGATCGCCCCGGCCATCACGAAGGCCAGCGACGGATCCCAGTGGCCGGCGAGGTCGAGAAAGCCGAGCACCTTGGCCGGACTGGCCATGCCCGACACCATGAGTCCGGCACCGAACAGCAGCCCCGCTGCCCATGCGATGAAGACGGCCATGTCAGCCTCCCAGCACGTGCCGCTGCACGAAGACGGTGAGAAAGCCCGTCGCCATGAAGCAGGCGGTGGCCACCAGCGAGCGCAGCGAACCGCGGGACAGCCCGCATACGCCATGGCCGCTGGTGCAGCCGCCCGCGTAGCGCGTGCCCAGGCCCACCACAAAGCCGGCCGCGAGGACTTCGCCCCAGCCCGCCTCGATCTCGGGCAGCAGCGGCCGGCCGAACGCCGCCGCCAGCAACGGTGCACCGATCAACCCGGCCAGGAAGGCCAGGCGCCACGCCATGTCGCCGCGCGGGCGTTCCAGCAGCCCGCCCAGGATGCCGCTGATGCCGGCGATGCGGCCATTGAACAGCACCAGCATCGCCGCCGCCGTGCCGATGACCAGCCCGCCGATCAAGGCCGGGCCTGGGGTGAAGTGCGCGAGATCGATCGTCATGTCTGCGAATCCGCCATCAATTAAGGGCTCAATAATATATAAATTTGTAGATTGTTGGATGGGGCTTAGTACTACAGCCGTACCTATCGCCTATGATGTTGTCCATGTGAGATGAGACGATCATGGTCCGATGCAAGGAACGGTGAGGGGCTGGGAGAGAGAGCTGGAAGGGTTGCA
>CAKKOY010000277.1 GCA_919592095.1 Ralstonia syzygii subsp. syzygii
CATGTTCGGGAACAACAAACGCGCACGGATCGACCGGATTGAGAACAACGTTGCCATCCTGGATCGACAGGAGCCAGCGGCCGGATTCGAGTAGCTTGAGTATGGCGGCGGCGCTGTAGTCTGGCTTGCTATAACGGCCTGTCTTGCGGATAGCCGGGAGAACTTCGTGCGTGACCCATTTGCGGAAACGATGCGGCACCGTGCCCGGCTTCACAGCATCCCGGCAGCGCAGCACCAGCGTGTAGAGGCCAGATTCGCTGACGATGTTGGCTTGGTCGTTGCCGCGAGATATGCCCTCAATTGAACTGAGGGCTTTCTCATCTTCATCCAACGCACGCATGGCCATCGTCGGATTGCCAAGTTGAAGCGCCATACATAGGTCGGCGGCGACGAACCACGGCTCGCTATCGCGCAACACGATGCGAACAGGTTGTGATTCGAATTGAAAAGTGGTTTCAGGTGAAACGCTGAGCGCGAGCGCGCCTTGACTGGAATGCGTCATGGTATTTCTCCGTAAGCGGTTTGTTACCGCCCACGCTCGAGTCCAATCGGGGTGGGCGACCGAAACGGGAAGTTGGACTACCAGTACGGCACTGGCGAGCCTCGCGGCTCCATCCTGCAGGGTCGCCCATAAGAGGACACACCAAGCGCAAAAAAGCCGTCTTGCTCACACATGACGGCCTTCGCCGCCGTAATCCAGGAGTCCAATCCCGTCCGCCAGTTGTCTACTAGCGGTACGGGCAGTGTAGGCCGACCCAGAGTGGATTGCAAGCCGCGCCATAGTCACACCGCCTTCAGCACTTTCGGCGACCAGCCACGCGCCGGTTTCTGCACGACCGGCTGGTTACCGCCTTCGATGGCTGCCCTGGTCACGACCGCATGTCCCGTCGCGTTCACGAAGAACGGAACACCCATTTGCCGCAGCGCATCGATCTGTGCGCCCTTCATCTTGCGGCCAGTGAGGCGCGATACCTCATCGTCGGTCAGAAACATGGAGGCAGTCATGCGGCGGCCTTCAATTGCTCCACGCCCCCGCTCTCCAGCCAAAACGCATTCACGGTATCCGGCAAGCCTGCGGGCAGCGCCTTGAGCGTGCCGAATATCAGGGCGGTGTTGATTTCGCCGTTTTGGGCAAGAATGTCCAGCCATGCAATCAGGTCTTCACGGCCCTTTAAGTCAAGAACATCGAGGCGGTCAAGCACCAGCACACCAATCTTTGAAAGGTAGGCAATGGCCTCGGCCAGCATCGCGTCGGCACGCCACTTTTCCGACTCCGACAGGAGGGCGTAGGGGCGTGGCGACTGCTCGGGATAGGCGGCCCAAACCGACATATCCGGCTCGACATGGACATGCGGCCATTCGGCATCCTGTGAGGACTGTTCCAGCCGGTCGTTGATTGGGTCAAGCGCCTCGGCCAGCATTTCGCCGGGGATGCCGTCCGGTGCCAGCGCGTCGGCGATGGCGATCCATGCCAGCACAGATTCGTGCGCGGCCAGCGCCTTGGTGGTGCGCTCGTCAGCCTGCTTTGCCTGCCGTTTTGCATCCTGCTGCGCGGCCAGCTTCGCGGCGATGTCGCTGCGCTCGGCCTTGAGATCGTCCAGATGCTTGCGGGCGGCATGGATCTCCGCTTCGTCCGGGGCGCTGCCGACAGCAGCTTCCAGTTCGGCAATGGCCTTAGCCGCCGCGTCTGCCTCGGCCAGATCACGTTTGTCGTTGGCGACTGCGCTTTGCAGCAGGCGCAGGGCTTTCTCGTATTCGGGCAGCTTGTTCCGAGCCTCGATATCGCCAGACCCGTTTGATTCG
>CAKKOY010000278.1 GCA_919592095.1 Ralstonia syzygii subsp. syzygii
CGTGCTCAACCGCATGGCTGCGCTTGCCCGCCCGCAGTCCGTCCGCGTCGACTGAATTACGCCTCACAGGGATGGCTTCGACTTCAAAGTCGATTTATGCAACAACGCCTGCAGGAGGTACGAAATGTCATGTTTGAAGAATTGGCGATGGATTGCCGTCATATTGGCGCTTTTTCCGATTTGGAGTGCTCGCGCCAATGGCCAAACCATTGCGGCCGACAATGTCACCGCTGCGCAGGGTTCGTGCCTCGGTGCCAGCAATAGCACAACCACGCCGGCCAACACCTGGGACAGCACGTTTACCGGCATCGCGACCGCAACCGGTTCGGGATACTCGGGCGGCGCCTTTTTACTCGATCCGATCGCCAAAAACCGGGAAATCACTGCGCTCAATCCGGCGCAGGCAAACCTGGGCGGCATCCGGGCTGCCATGGCCGGGGCCTATCTGCGCGTGCAAGGCCCCAAAGGCTGCACCACGGTGTACGTGACAGATCTTTACCCTGAGGCGGCATCCGGCGGGTTGGACCTTTCTTACAATGCCTTTTCCAAGATCGGTGACCTGCAGCAGGGACGGATTCCGATCCGGTGGAAGCTGATCCCGGGGCCGGTCACCGGCAATGTCGTCTACCGCATCAAAGAGGGCAGCACGATTTGGTGGGCCGCGATCCAGGTGCGCAATCACACCTACCCAGTGGTGAAGTTGGAGGTCTTCCAGGGCAAGGCTTGGGTGAGCCTGCCGAAAGCGGACTACAACCACTTTGTCGGCACGCAGCTTGGCGACAAGCCTCTGGTGATCCGGATCACCGATATCCGTGGGCGGCTCCTCGTGGATAAGCTGCCTCCTCTTCTCAAGGATTGCACACCCAAGAACGCGAACAAGGCATCGCCATGCGACAAGCCCTATTTTGTTCAGGGAAACGTGCAGTTTCTCGAATAAGGGGTGGTTTAAAACAGGGAAACCGGGTGCCGCCGATCAGGCGCATCCGCGCCCGTCCGGATGGCCGAACCCCGGTGGGTCGCGGTATCCGCCCGAACGGGCATGGGCGACCGGCGCTGGCCGGGCGGGCCAGCGCGCCGTGTCACGGCGTATCCAGATAGTGGTCGAATGAGATCAAGGTTTCGATACCTTGTGGGCGCTCGACAAGAGCTGTCGCATCGCGCATTGTCTTCAGGCGTCGCTCGCGGTCCGCGTCGAAGTCGACCCTTGCTTCGTCACGCTCGTCACGCGTGTTCGCCAACGGCAATTCCCGCACCTTCTCGTAATCTCTGTGCAGCTTGAGCTTGGTACTCAGGCTTTGCGCCGTATGGAACTGGATTTTGAAATCCCCAGGCGAGTTGGCACCGGCAGGACGCAAGTTGACGTTCACGTCGGCGACGCCTTGCCCGTCCAGCGCCTGGAGCTGTTGTGGTGTCGACGCCAGAAAATCGGCCAGTTGCAACACGAGGGACTTCGCGTCGTCATGGGCCGGCCACTTGCTCAGCGCGTTCAGCAGCATGGCGAGCTGGATGGCGTTCAGGTGCCCACGCCGCGCGCTGTCTCCGAGCAACCAGTGGGTAATGAACAGGATGGCGTCTCTGCACGCTTCGCTGCGCGTGTTCTTCGCGAGTCCGCCCACGAGCCTGGTGGCCTGCTGGTCGCCGGTCCGTTGCAGGGTCCGTGCCTGCAAGACCTATTGAGCGATCCAGGCTAGTACTACAGCCGTACCTATCGCCTATGATGTTGTCCATGTGAGATGAGACGATCATGGTCCGATGCAAGGAACGGTGAGTGGCTGGGAGAGAGAGCTGGAAGGGTTG
>CAKKOY010000279.1 GCA_919592095.1 Ralstonia syzygii subsp. syzygii
TGCTCAACCGCATGGCTGCGCTTGCCCGCCCGCAGTCCGTCCGCGTCGACTGAATTACGCCTCACAGGGATGGCTTCGACTTCAAAGTCGATTTATGCAACAACGCCGGTTACAGCTCTTGCGGGGCATTTCGGGTTGCCCCTTACCAGGGTTGAATTCTCTCTTTCAACCTGGACTCGAAACAACCAGTCAGATCTGCTTCGCGCAGACCGAACTATCAGGCCGACTCCACGCGAGCCTTGTGTTTAGGGCCCACCTTCGCTTGCGTTGTGCTGGTTGGCCACGCGTTCGTATCAAGTAGGCGCTCGAATAGACGATTGCGCTCAGCCTGTGATAGCGGACACATGCCGAGCAACTTTCCCAGCACAATGCCTCTAGCAGCCTGCCAGCGTAGTAAAGCCAAATCGACGTCCTCTGCCTCCTGCTTGATGCGCTTCACAGCTTTGGCCGTATCTGCCAGCACGGGGGACATCAGTTCAGGGGTCTCTGCCATGGCGCCCAGCACAGCCAGCACAAATGATTGCGGATGCGATGCTGCTTCTCGATACGTAGCAATTTGCTCAAACAACTGCGCTTCTGGATTGTCCGATCCTTCACCAGCAAAATAATCTTTCTGGAACTGGCGAACGCGCTCAATCTGTTGCTCAAGCAGTGCTTTGATCACGGCCATCTTGGTGGGGAACTGATGCATCATCCTTCCTTTGCTGATTCCGCCTTCCTGCGCGATAGCGTCAATCGTGAGCTTGCCTGGCCCGTCGCGCGCCAGGATGGCAAGCGCGGCGTCAAGGATGATTTTTCGTGATCGTTCTGATCGAGCAGCGTTATCCATATGTGTGTTTCCGGAGCCGAGGGAGCACCCCTTGAGCAAATGGCACAACATACCGTGATTTCTTGATGGAAACAATCTATGTAGTTCGTTTTACAGCGAGCGGGTGCTAGACCTCTCCAGGCTTACATTCTTTCGCGGCCTCAGTCGCACATAGCGTCATACCCTGCTTCTCGTGTCTGCAATACAGCGTGAATGCCTCGTGGGCCAAAAGCTCGCCCCAGGGGTAGTGCAATTCCGGTGGCGGCAACCGATACGTCAGCTATGGCTTTCAGGCCAGGCTGGCCTGCGACCGCAAGGTCTGCTTGATGAGGCGCTAGCGGCAGTCGACGCTACGGTAGCGCGGCTACCGGTCGTCGGCGCAACGCATTGCGCTTGAGTAGTTGCGGACGGGTCTATCGCCGCTTTGCCTTGCCGTGGAAGGCGATGGGTGGAGGGGGCTCAAAGCATGCCAGCCAATTGCACACACTCTGTGGGCCGGCGTCGGTGTGTCGGCATAGCCCTCGGACTGCTGCTCAAATTCTGGCCAAGCTCGGTGAGTTCGTGCAAAACGGGGGGCACCATGGTGTCTCGTGTTGCCCCGGGGGGCTCCAGTAAGTGTCCCTCCGAGGAGGGCTCGCCGTATCCCTGTTTGAGCAACATAAAAAACAGACTATATGGTTTGCATAATGCCAGCTAGTACTTCTGCACAGGGGTTATGACGGTTTGTCAAAGGTGGGTACAGGGTAGGCTTTGGCCAATTTTTTGCGGGCCGTTTCAGTAGAGAACATCCAGTTGATGCGAGCGCCGCTGGCGTTTCACAGTTGCTCCCAAGCCGCGACCTCGGAGATCAGCCGGTCGCGACAGTCGATGCGGCGATCCAGACACTGGCTCCGCAGCACGCCGATTTCGATCTCGACCATGTTGAGCCA
>CAKKOY010000280.1 GCA_919592095.1 Ralstonia syzygii subsp. syzygii
TGCTATGTCGATGAACAATTCCAGGGAGCAATCGCGTATACGCGGGACATTGACGGGGTGAACGGCGCGCTGGCTACAAAGTTCTATTCAACCGATGGGCGAATCAAGCCAGGCTGGACCGTTGGGAATGCGTTCCTAGCAATTACCGTTGACAACACTGGATACGGCATCCCGATTCAGCCCTCTGACCCTCGCTTGAAAGAGAACATTGAGCCTAGCACTACAAACGCTCTCGATGTGATAAAGAAAATTGAACTATTCAGTTTCAACTTCAAAAACAATGGCTTCTTGGATAGTTCAGTCAGGCATCGCGTTGGATTTCTCACCCCCCAGCTTCGAAGCGTGGATTCAACATTTGTTAGCGGCACCCCGAACGGCGACATGATGATGTCGCCCAATCTTCTGCCTATCGTTGCACACTTGGTCAAAGCGGTGCAGGAGCTGAGCGCAGAAGTTCGGCAACTGCGCTCTGAATCGACCACCAGTTAGAGTTGCTAACAAAACCAAGTCATCGAACGCAGGTGGTTGAGCGTTGTTGTTGGCAACTCTTACTCACAAAGCGAAGTGATTCCTTCCGAACCCGGCCACACGCCGGGTTCTTTCGTTTACCTCCCCGAAAAGGACCAGACATGGCGCAAACATTCAACATGCCAGCGCTGCTGGCCGAACTGAGCCGCGACGAAGGGCGGCGTTTGACGCCCTACCTCGACACCGTAGGCAAGACCACGATTGGCGTCGGCCGCAATCTGACGGATGTCGGCATCTCCGATGACGAGTGCTATCTCCTGCTGGAAAACGATGTCGCCTGCTCAATCGCATGGCTCGACCGCAATCTGCCGTGGTGGCGCAATCTGGACGGGGTACGCCAGCGCGTCATCATCAACATGGCCTTCAACATGGGCGGCAAGCTGCTCACGTTCGTGAACACGCTCGCGGCAATGCAGCGGGGCGACTATGCGGCGGCGGCAGACGGGATGCTCGCCTCGAAATGGGCAACGCAGGTCGGCGCACGGGCGCAACGTCTGGCGAACATGATGCGCACCGGAAAAGCATGAGGAGGAGCCTTGAGCTATCTGGAACTGTACAACGGCCCGTTGTCGGTGTTTGCCGCCGGTGCTGCGGGTGCCGTTGTGCGACTCATCGTTGATCCACCGGCCAACAGCCTCTTGCGGCTTGCACACGTCATCAGCGGCGCGTTGATGGCGCTCTTCGTCGCGCCCGGCGCAGTCGAGTACTGGCTGTCCGGTAGCAGCATTGCCGTGCAGCGGATGCTTGCCGTAGCCATTGGTGTGGCGGGTCCGCTCATCGCAGAAATCAGTGTTCGCGTTATTCAGCGGCGGGCAACGAGTATCGCAGATCGACTCGTTGACCGCTTAACCGGTTCGGAGGATCGAAAATCATGAATACCCTGGTCATTCTTTACGTGTTGGTGCACATCGTGCTGGCAATCACGGCCGGCTGGCTGCTGACGCTGCAAGGGCAACCTCGCGCATGGCGCATTGTATTGGGGCTGATCCAGTTCGGCGCTTTATGGAATCTGGCGGGCTTGATCTGGCTCGGATACTCGAACGTATGGCCGGGCGAGCCGGTCATCACGGGCGGATTCTGTCTCGCGTTTCTCGGGCTGGTGTTCTACAGGCAGCCGCTTGTCACACGGAAAGCCGATTCATGATCATGAACGCGAGAATCATTGCCATCAGTATCGCCG
>CAKKOY010000281.1 GCA_919592095.1 Ralstonia syzygii subsp. syzygii
GCGTGCTCAACCGCATGGCTGCGCTTGCCCGCCCGCAGTCCGTCCGCGTCGACTGAATTACACCTCACAGGGATGGCTTCGACTTCAAAGTCGATTTATGCAACAACGCCGCTTTGCCTTGCTTGTCATTGCTTCTCTCCTTGCTTGCGTTTATCGGCTCAGCAAGGGATTCGTTTGGCGGGGGCAGGGTCAAGCCCGAGCATATCGGGGCTCTCCAATAGTCCCGCCGCTTCATAAGAAACAAATTGCGCGTGGGGGCAATGCTCCACTGCCCACGCACGAATAAGAGCTTCGCTTTCCTTTGGTGCAGAGATGGCTACGATGTTTTCAAGAGGCACTTGAGGGCCAATACGAATTCCGTCCTGATCACCATACATCTCGTGTCCCTGTGCGTCGTTGTATGCGCACTGCTTCTTTTCCGCGATTCCAAACGTCACGGGTGTCTCGTCAAACCAGCGTCGCGTGGTATAGCTGGTATTGGCCAATCCATCACGGGAAGCGTAGACGGCACCGAGCCCCTCTAATCCCCCGCTGACCGAGGTCTTGCCATCCTTTCCGATGGCACTGACGTATTCTCCCGTCAAAATGTTGTCGCCTCGCTGAAGGGTTAACGCCGCGCTTGAAATGGCCTTGTGTTTGGCAATATTGGCTAATGCCGCAGATCCCGTACCGTGGACAAGCAACTCGCTACTTCGAGGAAAACCTTTCAGCGACAACTCGACAGCTTCCTCCACAGCGTCTTTACGGATCCAGGTTCGCGGAAGCTTGATCAACTGAGCGAACTGGTCGTGGAGTGAGCGATCCCGCATGTACATCTGAACATGCTCGATGAGTATTGCACGCGTTTTCCTATTGGCTTGTGGGCAAAAATGCTTTACAAAACCGTCGAAATTTCCAGCGTGCGTCAGCCAAGGTGCTGCGAGTGGACGCTGCCCGCTCAGCAGGTACAGATCGTAGAACTCGCGAATCACGGGTTCGGCCCGATTGGAGCCCCAGTTTTCTGGTTTCGTCGCAAACGCGCAGAACTTGGCCGCCACCTTTTTGAAATGGGATTCGAGCTGTGTGATTTCCACGCCTGCTTCGTGAGCCATCTCGGCCAGCGATCTGTGTTGCGTGGGAGCGGATGATTGCAACGATGGGGAAATCTTCAATCCAGACAAAAAATCTTGAAGCACACGGGCTCGCATCGAATCCGGGAGCAGGAGTGGGTCGCGCCCGAGTTCTGGCAGGCGGTTGTCTTGCATTGACGCACGCAGCAGCGATGGCTTGGTCTTGAGATAGCTTTGCCCCGGGAACCGTCCACGGTCACGCGCCGGTAGCGCGCTGCTGTTGCATTGAAGCGCCGATGGTCTCTTGGGCAGGAGCGTTAGCTCTCGCGGCCGCGTTGTTTGGTGCAAGTGTGCCGGTGGGGAACGGTTGTCGGAGGACGGTGGGTTCCCGCCGTGATGGGTGGCATGCAGTGTCTTGCCAATGATGGATGCCTTCAAAGCTCGCGTTCCTGCATAGATTGATGTCTGTCGAATTCAATGGCAGTTGGATCATCCCGCCCTGCAACTGTTCGCCCCTCTGATCGGTTTAGTACTACAGCCGTAGCTCAAAATGGCGGAGCACATCCCCGCGCCCGGTAGTGACACTGCTGAGCGCGCCACTGATGCGCGCGCCGCCATCGCGACCATGCCAGCACCT
>CAKKOY010000282.1 GCA_919592095.1 Ralstonia syzygii subsp. syzygii
CCCGGGGGTGGGTCGGGGGGGCGCCGGGGGGCTTGGGCTGTCCGCGGGGGGGGGGGGGGGGGGCGTTTCCACCCGCCGCCGCCTCGCCGCCCAGCATCGGAATGTCGCTCAGCGCGAGTCGGGTCGCGAACGGGGCGAACGCGCCGGGTACCCGGCTTGGCGCGGGCTGGCGTTGCGCTGGCTGTGCTTGCGCAGGGGGCGGCGATTTGCGCGGGGAGGCTGGGGGCACCGCTTTCGGCGCAGGCTGAGCGCTGGGTTGTCGTTGCACGGATGGCTGCCGTGCAGCGGCCGGCTGTCCGGCCAGGCGGGTCAAATGATCGCGCACGTTGACGCTCATGGCGTTGCCGCGGCTGACCGCGGCCCGCGTCATCGACAGCGGCACCTGCGCGACGCTCTGAGCGATCGGCGTCACCACCGAGATGGCCAGGTTGTCGGCCACCATCCCCATCTTGCGCATCTGGAACTTGGCCTTCGTCGACGCCGGCGCGTTCTGGTACCGCCAGTTCTGGTAGCTGGTCGTCCCGTCGAGCTTGCCCGAGGCAAGCTTCTGCCCGCCGACTGAGAGCGTGAGTTCGTCGGGGATGTCGGGCAGGCCCTCCAGTTGCTTGATCAGATTGTCCAACGCTTGGTCGGTGTCGGTGTCGCCCGCATCGAGCGCCGTGGCCCGGCCGGCGGGCAGATCCAGTTTGAGCGTGACACGGTCGCCTTCGCGGGCGAGCGTCTGGATGGTCTTCGCCATGCGGGTCTTCTGGAAGCGGGCGCGTTCGGCGGCCACGTAGGGTGCCGTCACCGGCGCGCTGCCTTGGGCGAGGGTCCGCGCATCGTTCTGGTCGCCGTACTGGGCCGGTACGGTGACGCCGTGGCTCTGCGCGACGGCTTTCTCGATGTTCAGGCCGAGGCTTGCCACCGCGCCGCTGATGTTGACCGCGGCGGCCAGTGCGGCCGGGCCGGCGTTCGTGATGGTGTAGCGTTCGCGCTCGCCGATCGTCATCCGCTTGGCCAGTTCGGTGGCTTCGACCTGCTTGCGGCCATCGCGGCTGAACAGGGCCTGCGCGTCGCGGTCGCGGATGGCGGCCAGCGCCTGTGCGGCGCCGCGCAGGGTTGCGCGCGCCTGGTCGGGGTCTTTTTCCTGCAGCGCCGCTTTCATCTGCGATTGCGCCTGCTCGAAGCGGATCCAGTCGCGCAGGCTGGCCTTGACGTCGGCAAGCTTGCCGGCGTGGATCTGGCGGCGCGCGTACGCCTGTCGCTTAGATTCGCTGGGCGCGGCGCGCTCGGTTTCCGCGTTGAACGTGTGGACCGCCGCGAACGATTCGCTGACCTTGCCCAGCAGCAGGCGCCCCATGTTGTCGAACCGCATCCGCTCGGGCGTCTTCCACGCTTCGGCGATGGTTTTCGTGTTGAATTGGGCGCCATGCGCTTGCGAGAACGTTTCCTCGAGGTTACGTATCGCTTCGAGGTCGTCGCCAGCGGCTTTCACGGCCTCTTCATGCCCGACATAGTCGAGCCAGTTCTGCAAGGGGTCGAGGTCGTTCTGGGTCGAGGGTGTGTGAAAACACCCTGATCACCTAGTACCTCAGCACAGAGGTTATGACAGTTTGGGTAGGTTGTAGGACAGGCAAGCAGTTGTGGTCAACGAGCAGCTCAATGCTGCGAGCGATGCCTGCTTGCCGGCGG
>CAKKOY010000283.1 GCA_919592095.1 Ralstonia syzygii subsp. syzygii
GGTGCTGGCATGGTCGCGATGGCGGCGCGCGCATCAGTGGCGCGCTCAGCAGTGTCACTACCGGGCGCGGGGATGTGCTCCGCCATTTTGAGCTACGGCTGTAGTACTAGAAAAAGGGCCTTGGGATCGAACCCAAGGCCCTTTGCGTCTGCCGTATTGGTCAGGCGTGCGGATCAGGCACGCGAAGCGCCGTTCGGGTAAGACGCGTCGCCGCTCAACGACAGGTAGCCATCGGTATCGGCCTGACGGTCCGCGCCTTCGGTGTACGGATCGAAGCGGCTGCCGGCGCGGGCCAGATAGCCGTAGGTGTCAACCTGGCGCCGTTGGCGTCGAGGCCGGTGCCGATGTCCTGGTAGATATTCCACGAGATGCCGGCGCGCTCCAGCACCTCCGGATAGGTGGACCAGCCATAGCCCAGCTCGGCATTGTCGATGACCGGCCCGCCGCCCGCGCCGTCGTTGCCGACGTAGCCGGTCCACATGTAGTAGCGGTTGGGATCGGTCGAGGTCGGCGTCGAGCAATGGTAGGCGTCGCAGAGGGTGAAGGCGTCAGCCAGTGCGTAATGGAACGGGATGTCCTGGCGCGTCAGGTAGGCCATGGTGGTGGTGCCCTTGTGCGGCGCCCAGCCGTCGTAGCGGCCGCCATTGACGGCAGCGTGCGTGTCGTTCCAGCCGTGCGGCAGGTCTTGCAGGAACTGCAGGCCGAGGTCCGGCGCGCCCGGGCGGAACGGCAGGACTTCGCCCGCGCTGCCGGCCAGCGGCTGGTACCAGACCGGCTTGCCCGAGGGCAGCGTGATGGTGCGCGTATCGCCGTACCCGCGCACGCCGCGCAGCGTGCCGAAGTAGTGGTCGAACGAGCGGTTTTCCTGCATCAGGACCACGATGTGCTGCACGTCCTCGATGCTGCGGCGGGCGTTGTGGCCGGAATGGCGAGCGCCTGCCGGATACCGGTGGGCATCGCACCCATCGCGGCGGCGGCGGCGGCGGCCAGCTGGGCAGCAGAACGGAGAAAACCACGGCGGCTGTTTGACGTCATGCTGAATACCTCTCGTGCGGGGGGAAACCGGAGGGCGGACGGAATCAGTCCACGGTATGCATCACGGGCGGCGCCAGGCCGTCGCGGCCGGCCGGTGCGGGCAGCGCGGCCGGATCGGCGGTAGCCTGCCGTGCACCGCGCACCATCGCGGGGACATGCATGTCCGCCGCTTCGCCGCAGGCGCCCAGGCCGGCGCATAGGCCGACGAGAGCAAGCATCGGCAAGGCGCGCAGCGGTTCATGTCGCGTGCGAGAGCGGCACGCGCAAGCACGGCGGTGGCTGGCGGACACGGCACTCCTCCCGAGGCGGACGATCACGATGCCCAGGCATCGCGATCTGCGTAGCGTGTCGCCTCAAGTTAAGGAGGCTTCGTGTCGACGGCGTGAAGGCGCCCGCAAAAAATCGTCGGGCGTATCGGCAACGCCGGGTGGGAGGGGGAACGTCTTGTCCGGACGCTAGCGGCGCGCGAGCGCTCCCATGCGGGAAGCGGCCCTAGTACTACAGCCGTACCTATCGTCTAAGATGTTGTCCATGTGAGATGAGACGATCATGGTCCGATGCAAGAAACGGTGAGGGGCTGGGAGAGAGAGCTGGAAGGGTTGCACGAACGGCAGGGGATGCTGTTCAAGCGT
>CAKKOY010000284.1 GCA_919592095.1 Ralstonia syzygii subsp. syzygii
CTCGCATCAACTGGATGTTCTCTACTGAAACGGCCCGCAAAAAATTGGCCAAAGCCTACCCTGTAACCACCTCTGACAAACCGTCATAACCCCTGTGCAGAGGTACTAGGTACCGCGTCGTCTAAATCTGGCTGCGCTTCAATCAGAAGACTGGCGACGAAGAACCGCGATATGCTGCTGGTAGCCATGATTCACCTCTCTCACAGGTGGGTGGTGGTCAGGCGCGCACGAGGTTGCAGCCTCGCGCGCGCCGTCTGAATCGCTTTCGCGACGTTGTGTTGCTCTTGCCCCATAAACATTCACCATTGCGCGGTGGGGCCTATGCGCGACGATGCCTAAAGCCACGGCGTACGCCGGGAGCTGTACCCCACAGCCTTGTCAGCTAACCCAGTTTTTGCGCCAAATCTCTGGCGCGCGGGTGGTAGTACCTCTTAAGCATTTGCACGGTCTTGTGGCCAGTAACCGCTGAGAGCTCCAGGTGTTGTCCAGCTTTTCCGCAATACGGCTCGTCGCTTCATGGCGGAGGTCGTGGAAATGGAGATCCTGAAGCCCCGCTCGGACCGCAGCGCGGCTAAACGACTTTTTCACGGCGTCAGCACTGACGGGGAACACTTAGCCCGAGATGTGCCGAGGAAGTCCGGCCAGCGTGGACGCCGCTCGGGTGGACAGTGGCACGTCGCGGGCATCACCATTTTTCGTGTCGTGGAGTCTTACAAAGGGGTCCTGCAATTCGACGTCCTGCCAACGAAGCGCCAACAACTCGCTGCGCCGCATAGCCGTCTCGACGGCCAGGATGACCAGGGGGCGCATCCACGGATTGCTTGGACCAGTAAGCCGCCCTTTGTCGTCACGAGGGGGCACTTCAAGAGCTGCAAGCAAACGCCCCTCCTCGCCGAGGGCCAGCCGCCGAGTGCGGCCTCGGTTCTCCGGCGGGCGACGAATCATGGAAATCGGATTGTCGACGTGTACGCCCCACTCCTTGCGCGCAACGTTGATGACGTGAGAAATAAGGTTCAGGTCCCTGTTGGTCGTCGAGCCTGACACCTCCTTGAGGCGCTTATCCCGCCACTGCGCCATGAGCTTCCCGGACAGGGCAGCGACCTTCGTCTTAGTGATCGGGTCCCGAAGAAGGGAAGCAACCCGGTACCGTTCCGACTCTCGGCCTTTCTTTTGACTGGACACCTCGACCAGATAGCGCTGTAGCAGATCACCGAGGGTGTTTTTCTCGGCCTCGGTGCGGTCGATATAGACGCCCCGCTCCATCTCCGACTCGATGACGGTAGCCCAAGCGCGAGCGTCTGATTTTGTAGGGAAACTGCGGGAGAGCGTTGGCCATCCTCTACGGCGGACCCGTGCTTCCCAATAGCTTCCTCGCTGTCTAATCGTTGCCACTTCTCATCTCCAAAGCTCCGCGCGTAGACGCGTGGAGCAAATCTGGAGCAGCTGTTCCGATTCAGCAAGGGTGCAAAATTCCGTGTTAGTGATTCCTAATACTACAGCCGTAGCTCAAAATGGCGGAGCACATCCCCGCGCCCGGTAGTGACACTGCTGAGCGCGCCACTGATGCGCGCGCCGCCATCGCGACCATGCCAGCA
>CAKKOY010000285.1 GCA_919592095.1 Ralstonia syzygii subsp. syzygii
TCGCATCAACTGGATGTTCTCTACTGAAACGGCCCGCAAAAAATTGGCCAAAGCCTACCCTGTAACCACCTCTGACAAACCGTCATAACCCCTGTGCAGAGGTACTAGGCCGAAGAGTTCGACCAGGCGTTCACGGTACGCATCGAAAGCGCGCGGCTGATCGCGGCGACCTTGCGGGTGCAGGACGTGCTGCGCCATCCCGCTGACAACACGGCCCGCCTGAGCGGGCTCGCCGCGCTCAGTGCATACCGCGAGTTGGGCTACTCGTACCTGGCGCTGCGCACGCCGGCCGGCGAGACCGTGCTCAAGCTGGGAACCGAGATCGACCACCCCGAACTCGCCGTCCCGCTGCATGTCGGCCTCGCCTCGGAGCGAGCCACGCTGCAGTGGGCCCACGGCTTCAGCATGCGCACCGAAACACCGGTCATGGCCGACGGCACACAGGTCGGCTGGCTCGTCGCCGAACAGCCGCTGGCGCGCATGACAGCCCGCTATACCGGGACGCGTGGCATGGGCATCACCGAAACCCTGGCCATGGCCGGTCGGGATGCCCGCGGGCGCTTGATGTCGTTCCCGCAGCGCTTCGATGCCTATGTCTTCGAGCTGCCGACCTGGATGCCCGAACACAGGCCGTTGCCGTCCCGCCTGGCCGTGGCCGGCCAGACCGGCTACGGCCAGTGGCGCGACATTCACGGCACCCCGACCGCCTTCAGCTACACGCCCATCGGACACACCGGCCTTGCGCTGATCAGCAAGATCGCCAGCGCCGAGCTCTATGCCCCCATGCGGCAGCAGTTCGAACGCCTGAGCGGCTTCATGCTGTGCCTGATGATGGGCAGCGTCCTGGCCATCCGCGTGACGGTGCAGCCGTTCGCCAACCGGCTGGCCGCCTCGGAGCGGGCGCTGCGCACGACCAACGAGCACCTCGAACGCCGCCGCGATGCGCTGCGCGCGAGCCGGGAACAGCTGCGCCTGGTGGCGGACAACGTGCCCGCCCAGCTCAGCTACATCGATTCCGACAACGTCCTGCGCTTCGCCAGCCGCACCCTGCAGGAAGCCTTCGGCCGCACCGAAGCCGAGATGCTGGACCGCCCTATGCGCGAACTTTACGCACCCGACGACTACCGCACCCTGCTGCCCTACATGATCGAAGTGCTGGCGGGCTACCCGGTGCAGTTCGAGATCACCTCAACCTCAATGCAGACTGGCACGCCGCGCTACCTCAGCGGCCACTACTACCCCGACTACGACGACCGCGGTTCGCTGCGCGGCTATTTCTCCGTCTTGCAAGACCTGACCCTGCGCAAGACCGCCGAACTGGCTCTCGTACGCAGCAAACGCGCGCTCAAGCTGGTGCTCGACAATGCCCCGCTGCTGGTCTCGCGCATCAATGCCCATGGCGTCTTCACCTTCTGCAACGTCACGCACGCGCGCTGGCTGCAGCGCAGGCCGGAAGAGGTCTACTACTACAGCCGTAGCTCAAAATGGCGGAGCACATCCCCGCGCCCGGTAGTGACACTGCTGAGCGCGCCACTGATGCGCGCGCCGCCATCGCGACCATGCCAGCACCTGCTC
>CAKKOY010000286.1 GCA_919592095.1 Ralstonia syzygii subsp. syzygii
TGTGTGTGTCCCTGCGCATCTTTCCGGCAAAAGACGACAATCTACGCAGCCAGACGGATTGTTTACCGCGCCATCTGCCCAGACCGTTGCGCGTAAACGTCATCATGCCGCTCGCGGGCGACCGGATTTATGCAACAACGCCACGGCGAGCTGCTTCTCCAGCTCGCCGCGCAGACGCCGTGCTAGCACCGGATCGGGCTGCACCAGAGGCGCAAGCATCTCCGGCGCATTAACGCCGATCAGATCCATCACGGCCTTCATCGGCCCTGGATTTGTCTCGGCAAAGGCCATACTCATCAGCGGAATCAGTTGCCGATGGAGCGCAAGCGCTTCCTTCGTCCGCCCCTCGGATGCCAGTTGGTAAATCCTCCGCCACGCGGTCGGCAGCAGAGTCGCCGTCACAACGATCCCGCCACGAGCGCCTGCCGCGATGTGAACCGGGAACAACGTGTCCTCGCCGCTCAAGACCGAGAATGACTCGTCGACACCAGCCACCGTACGCAGGAAATGCCACATGTCTGTGTTGCAGGCTTTCATGCCGATAATGCGCTCATGCTGCGACAGCTCGTGAAGGACCTCCGGTGCGATCGAGATGCGCGTCCGATACGGAATCTCGTAGATCAGGATCGGCAGAGGCGACTCGTCCGCATAGCGCAGGTAGTAATCGCGAATGCCCGTCTGAGTCGGATTCGTGTAGTACGGCGTCAGCACCAACAAACCATCCGCGCCAGCCGCCGCAAAGTCCTTGGCCGCCTGCATTGCATCGTGATATCCGGGATCGAGCACGCCGGCAATGACGGGGACGCTGCCATCCGCCTCCCGGACCGCGACTTCGGCCATCCGGACCCGCTCCGCGCGCGACAACGCGCCGTATTCGCCAGTACCGCCGAGTGGCACCACCCCGTCAACACCTTGCTTAAGGAGGTAGCGCATCAATTCAGGTGCGGCCTCGACATTGATCGAGTCGTCCGGATTCACTGGCGTGGGAATGGCGGGCAAGATCCCCCGCAGATTTTGAGATGTCAGCATACGAATCTAGTGGTTGAATTTTTAGGAGGCAAGGCTGCGCCGACGCAAACGGTCCGCAACCGAAATCAGGACGGTAATAAACACGAACAGTCCGGTCGAGACAGCAGCAATGACAGGCGAAATCTGCATCGTCGTTTCGTCCCAGAATTGCTTTGGCAGCGTCGTGCTGAGCCCGCCCGAGGTAAACAGCGCAATGGTCAGTTCGTCGAAAGAGGTTGCAAACGCAAACAGGAACGACGATAGCAAGCCCGCGCTCAGTATCGGGAACGTGACGCGTCGCAGCGTGGTGAAGGGGCGTGCCCCCATGCTCTGTGCCGCGAAGTCGAGCCTCACGTCGTAGTTGCGTAAGACGGCCATCATCGTGATGACAACGTACGGCACCGCAACGACGGTATGCGCAAGCATCAATCCGAACGAAGATCCGACTAGTACCTCAGCACAGAGGTTATGACAGTTTGGGTAGGTTGTAGGACAGGCAAGCAGTTGTGGTCAACGAGCAGCTCAATGCTGCGAGCGATGCCTGCTTGCCGGCG
>CAKKOY010000287.1 GCA_919592095.1 Ralstonia syzygii subsp. syzygii
GATGCCGTCAACGTGGCCGGCGCCAATGACGAAGAGCACGAGGCCGAGAGCGTGGTGTTCAAGCTCTCGGCGCACAAGTTCGAGCGGCGTGCGCAGTTTCGCGATTACGCGATCCTGTACCGCGGCAATTTCCAGGCGCGGCTGTTCGAGCAGATCCTGCGGCGCGAGCGCATTCCGTATGTGCTCTCCGGCGGCCAGAGCTTCTTCGACAAGGCCGAGATCAAGGACCTGTGCGCCTACCTGCGCCTGATCGCCAACGCCGACGACGATCCCGCCTTCATCCGCGCCGTCACCACGCCCAAGCGTGGCGTGGGCAACGCGACGCTGGAGGTGCTCGGCGCGTTCGCGGGGCAGGCCAAGGTGTCGCTGTTCGAGGCGGCCATGATGGGCGGCATCGAGGCCAAGCTGGCCCCGCGCCAGATCGAGCCGCTGCGGGTGTTCTGCGAATTCATCGTCCGCCTCTCGGACCGCGCCGCGCGCGAGCCGGCCAGCACGCTGCTCGACGAGATGATGGGAGGCATCCACTACGAGGCCTACCTGTACGACACCTATGACGAGCGCCAGGCCCAGAACAAGTGGACCAACGTGCTGGAGTTCCTCGACTGGCTCAAGCGCAAGGGCACCAAGCCCGAGAACCTCGAAGCCGAGGACGCCACCGGCTACGACAACGCCGATGGCCTGATGGACACCGGCAAGAACCTGCTGGAGCTGACGCAGACCATCGCGCTCATCAGCATGCTCGAAGGCAAGGAGGAGGACCCGGACGCGGTGCGCCTGTCCACGCTGCATGCGAGCAAGGGCCTGGAGTATCCGCACGTGTTCCTGGTGGGCGTGGAGGAGGGCATCCTGCCCCATTGCCGCGAAGACGACGACCTGACCGACGAAAAGATCGAGGAAGAGCGCCGCCTCATGTATGTCGGCATCACCCGTGCTCAGCGCAGTCTGCACATCAGCTGGTGCAAGAAGCGCAAGCGCGCGCGTGAGACCGTGGTGTGCGAGCCGTCGCGTTTCATCGCCGAGATGAAGCTGGACGACGGCGCCGGCCCGACCCCGGAAGACACCATGCCCGCCATGTCGCCGAAGGACCGCCTCGGGGCGCTCAAGGGTCTGCTGGCCGCAAAGAAACCGGCGGCGTAACCAGCCGGGGGCGCCTTCAGCGAGGGCACAAGCAAACCGACGGTTTGGCCGTGCCTGCCCTGGATGGCGCCTTTCTTGGCCGACTTTCTTTGGCAAGACAAAGAAGGTCGGTCGGCCCCGGCAGGGGACGATACCCGGGACACGCCACCAAGGCCCCGAGCTCCCGGGCCCCTCATCGCGCAATGCCCCTCCACCTCACGTTCCACAACGCCCCAAGCATTCGCGTGCAATCGCGTACCTGTCAGCGCTGACAGCTACAGGGACCCCATCCGGAAACTTAGTACTACAGCCGTACCTATCGCCTATGATGTTGTCCATGTGAGATGAGACGATCATGGTCCGATGCAAGGAACGGTGAG
>CAKKOY010000288.1 GCA_919592095.1 Ralstonia syzygii subsp. syzygii
TCCGCTGTTTCCGCTGTTTCCGCTGTTTCCGCTGTTTCCGCTGTTTCCGCTGTTTCCGCTGTTTCCGCTGTTTCCGCTGTTTCCGCTGTTTCCGCTGTTTCCGCTGTTTCCACCGTTTCCGCAACTTCCGCTTGCGCGCCGCGCCACTGCCCCCAGCGCTCGTTGATCATGTCGTCGCGCACGTTCAGCACATCGTGGGATGCCGTGGCCAGTACGGCCAGCAGCGCGCTTTCCATTTCGTCGGCATAACTGCCCGTCGTCCTGAGTTGCATTTTCAGCGCCGCGAGCGCGTCCAGACCTGTCCGGACGGACTTCATGACCGAGCCCGCGTATTGCACCACTTCCTCCGGGCTCCACGCCCTCGCCCCGGGTTCCCTGCCGGCGGTCCGCAACCCTCTCCAGATATCGATGCGTTTCAGCACCTTGTTCAGCACGACGCCGGGGTCATCCGGCGCGGGCAGAGCGGTGCGTCGTGACAGACTGCTCGCACCATCGGCGGAGGGACCCGCCGCCGGTGCCTTGGCCAGATTTGCCAAAGCCGCGGGCCGGACCGCCTGATGTCCGCCCGCCGGCGGGCTCGCGGCCCGGTCAGGGCCGACAGGCGCCGGCTGGACATCCGGCGGCGCCGATGCCCGGATGTTGCGTTCGTCGACACGTCCTCTCATCATGATGTTCCCTCGATACCCGCGCACCGGTTGCCCGGCGGTCCGGTGATGGGCCTGGCGCGGCTGGCAGCAGCGGTGGCATTTCGGTGGCCGCACCGCACGACACGGCCCGTGCACGCAAAGAATCACCCGACTATGCCGACACCGCCGGAAGGCGTGCCGGCCGATACCGAATTGGAAGAGACCAGCGCGAAGAACCCGCACACGCGGGGAGAAAACCGCGACAAGAACGCACGTTGTCGCAAAGAGGAGATCGGCCCGCCGTGGTACCGGGCCGCTGGGTCAAGGCGCCATCACGGCGGCGCCGGAAGCCGCCGATCGGGCAGGACCGCCCGCCGGTCCCATTGGAATGGCCGCGTTACCTCAAATCACATCGCATGCACAGCGCCGACGAACGCTCCGCATTCCGGAACGTCGCCGACGCGCGCACTTCGGCCGGAGCCTTGTCGGCGGGGAACAGGGAGAAGCCCCAGCGGGCAAAGTAGGACGGCGCGCTCGTCGACAGGAGATACACCTCAAGCGCACCCGCTCCATGCGCACGGAGCAGCAGCGTCTCGATCAACCGGCTGGCGATGCCCCGGTCGCGATACACCGGATCGACAGCGACCGAGCGGACAACGATGGATTTCCCACCCTCCTCCACGGGGCGTTGTTGCATAAATCGACTTTGAAGTCGAAGCCATCCCTGTGAGGCGTAATTCAGTCGACGCGGACGGACTGCGGGCGGGCAAGCGCAGCCATGCGGTTGAGCA
>CAKKOY010000289.1 GCA_919592095.1 Ralstonia syzygii subsp. syzygii
GTGCTCAACCGCATGGCTGCGCTTGCCCGCCCGCAGTCCGTCCGCGTCGACTGAATTACGCCTCACAGGGATGGCTTCGACTTCAAAGTCGATTTATGCAACAACGCCCCGAGGAAACGTGAGTGAGTTTTGTGAACCGAATGCCTGCCGAGCCACTGGGCAACAGCTGTTGCTGCGGCTTCGTTTCCTGCCAACATATACGTGTTGAGCCATTCGCGTACGAGCGCCTCCGAGAGGTCGCTCACGTTCTTGCATTGCACAAGAAGGTCGGGCCCGTATTGGCCAAGCATTGGGATTGCCGCTGCGAGCTTGGACTGATCTGCGGAGACTTCGTCCCTCAGCTTTTCGTACTGCTCGATAATTGCCTGCGCAGGAACCATGCGCGGGCCAAGGGGTGTCTGGAGATGGAACTGCGGATCGATGGGCCCCAAATAAGAGTGCTTCCCGAGCACAATCTCATCACAGGCCGTCGCGAGCATAGTGGCCGCTGACATCGCAGCGTGAGGAACTATCGCGCGGATATGAGTAAATTTTTGCCGTAGATATTTGACGACGGCCTCAATACCCTCAAGCGAGCCCCCAGGACTGTGGATGATCAAGTCAAGGTTCTGCTCGGCAATACCGTTC
The DNA here is from genome assembly GCA_919592095.1 of Ralstonia syzygii subsp. syzygii. GTDB lineage: Bacteria > Pseudomonadota > Gammaproteobacteria > Burkholderiales > Burkholderiaceae > Ralstonia > Ralstonia syzygii. The sequence goes on from CAKKOY010000289.1 coordinate 628, forward strand.
ATGACTTCCATGAAGCCCTGAACATCTCCGACGGTGACGCTAATCAGTGCCGGGTCAATCTGAACCGAGCCGGGCGAAGTCCAACGTGACGAATAGACTATAATGGGACGCCCTGTCAGTTGATGCAAGCGCACCAAGTACTTCCTGCGCAACGCGTCAACATCCAGCGCTCCAGTGGCAAGTCGATTGGCATTGAGTTCTGTTAGCAACTCCCCCCACGTTGGCATCTCGCCTCCGCTTATCGATTGGCGGGGCTATGATTACTCATGGTTGTGGGCGCAACGACCATCGCTGCATAGGCGGCGTGTTGGGCCGTATGCATCGGCGCTTGAGCAGCTTTGTACACCTCCAGCACCGCTGCTACACCTGGCTGCTGCAACGCTTGCGCCAACAAAGCTTGGTATTCTTGGCGAATGCGTTCGTCCTGCTGACTCATATTGCCCCCCAATCAAATATCTTTGGCGTTATCGGTTTGATGGTAGCAGTCTGAAGAGTTTGGTCTGCCATCCAAAAGGGTGGGATTGTGGTGAATTTTTCCTAACTCTGTCTTAGTACTACAGCCGTACCTATCGCCTAAGATGTTGTCCATGTGAGATGAGACGATCATGGTCCGATGCAAGGAACGGCGAGGGGCTGGGAGAGAGAGCTGGAAGGGTTGCACGAACGGCTGGGGATGCTGTTCAA
>CAKKOY010000290.1 GCA_919592095.1 Ralstonia syzygii subsp. syzygii
TGCTCAACCGCATGGCTGCGCTTGCCCGCCCGCAGTCCGTCCGCGTCGACTGAATTACGCCTCACAGGGATGGCTTCGACTTCAAAGTCGATTTATGCAACAACGCCCTCCAACATCCGCGTCGCTTCAATGCCTGGAACCTCGCCATGCCTGCGCGGTGGCTACACGATCCCATGCACGGCGACCGGGCGCGCGGCGCGTTCAACCCTGACGGCTGGCTTGCAATCGGCGGGGGTCACACACAATGCAACAGGGTTTTTTCGTGCATGGAACCTGCATTTCGCATGTTCATGGACGAGCGATGCACCACCCTCTGATTGAGCCATCAGGCGACAGGCACGTCAGCGATCCTCGCGCCGTCGCCGACGACAACGCGGACAAAAACATCGGCACGGCTGACCCATTACGCGGGATGACGCTGGCGAGGTTGTTGTCTTCCGATGATGACGAGCCGGATCGACGACCCGCCCGAAGATTGCGCGCCCGCCTGCCTGCGGCGACTGTCGTCGCGGCGTCGATAACGCGGGCAAGCCGCCCGCATCGTTAGGCGCCGGCACCTGTCATTGATCTCGCACCGGCGTTGCTACCGCGAAAGGTCGCGTGCGCACTGTGTCCACCGGACATCGACGGTGCCATCCGTATCCCATCCATGGCCAGCTGATCGCAAAGCGCTCCAACTGCCCGCGTAGCCGACAGCCCCGGCAATCCATTCCCATACGTCGCGCTGCCCGACAGCGTCCGGATCCTCCCCTCGCATACGCAAGAGTGGGATGCCAACACGTTTCAATTGATGCAAAGAGTACGTAAGCCATGAAATTCAATCGGAACTACCATCAGCGGGCCCCTGCCCATCCTGTCAACGCGGGAACAGGCTATGCCTGCGTTCCGGCCACGCCACAAGGGCATCGCGAGCCGCGTGCCAGGATGCGGGATCTGCCCCGCCGCGCGAATGTGCCGACGGGTGTGGCGCGGACGGACCGGGCATCGTCATCGGCTTGTGGCGAAAGACTGTCGACATCGCTGAACTACCGTGAGTACGACCTCGCCGGAGGGTCGGCCGCACAGCTCGAAAGCCAGCGCAACCAACAGCATCGTGGCTCGAAGGCGCGCCTCCCGCCGCATACGCGCACCTGGCGAACAAGCTGAGCAAGTTCCCGGACCGGGCTGCGTGCATGGACGCGCTAGTACTACAGCCGTAGATAAAAATGGCGGAGCACATCCCCGCGCCCGGTAGTGACACTGCTGAGCGCGCCACTGATGCGCGCGCCGCCATCGCGACCATGCCAGCACCTGCTCGATTGACTGACGCGC
>CAKKOY010000291.1 GCA_919592095.1 Ralstonia syzygii subsp. syzygii
CGACAATCTACGCAGCCAGCCGGATTGTTTACCGCGCCATCTGCCCAGACCGTTGCGCGTAAACGTCATCATGCCGCGCGCGGGCGACCGGATTTATGCAACAACGCCTCGGTGATCCGACGTGATCGGTCATGGGAAGTGACAGCCGTGCTCTTTATTGACGGCAATTCCCGGTGCGGCGCGCATTGCGATGGCGGCAATTTAGCCGGGCCGGCCGATTGGTGCCCGGAAGCAGCGGGAATCCAGTCGTATCAAATCTCAAAAAAATCAGAAATTGGGGGGCCGCTTGATCGAGCGGGTCGTCCCGACGACATCGCTGATGCTTTGGGTGTTCATGAAACATAGGAGAACGCATGGCGTACCAATCAATTGGTTACCATAGCTCGATGTCAAAAGAGAAGTTGGCGGGTTTCAAGCGCGAATTCAGCGCGAGAAATCATTGGATCGCCTTGCTGTACGTCATGTGCGTGCCGGTGAGCATGCTCATGAGCGGTTACATGGCCTGGTTGTTCTCCAGCGATGGCAGCCTGGGGGCGGCCCGCTGGATCATGGATGCGGTGGTATGCATCTTCTTTGCTCGCCAGCTTCGGGCGATGGAAAACATCGTCCACTTCGGCAGCCATCTGAACATCACGAGCAAGCGCAAGGTCAATGACGTCATCGTCAATGTCGCCGCGGCCATCCCGACATTCCAATGGGTCCAGCGCTACCGGGAATTCCACAACAAGCACCACGTGCTGTTTGGCGGTGAAGCCGATCCCTGCAAGAACCGGATCGAAGACATCAACCGCATGCGTGATCGCGTCGAGTCCAGGCAACTCGGACTGGTTTCCGGGGTTGCCTACGGCATCTATTCGTTTTATCGGGAAGTTGGGTCGGACCGGACCATCTTGGTCTACGCGTTGATCTATCACGCGGGGCCTATTTCGCGATGGATGCGGTGAACCCGGAATTTGCCGGCTTTTTCTACGGCCACCTGGTGGTTGCGGGTCTGCTGGTCCTGCAGTTCCTGCGGCTGGTGGCCGAATGGTCCGAGCACGATTACGCGGCTTCGAGCACGGAAGCCCAGGCGACGTTCAACAATTGCTCGTTTCTCGACAAGCTGATCTTTCATCCCGCCGGCGACGCCTATCACTTGCTGCATCACCTGTATCCGGCCATCCCCTGGTGGCGCCAGGGTGGCGTTGTTGCATAAATCCGGTCGCCCGCGCGCGGCATGATGACGTTTACGCGCAACGGTCTGGGCAGATGGCGCGGTAAACAATCCGGCTGGCTGCGTAGATTGTTGTCT
>CAKKOY010000292.1 GCA_919592095.1 Ralstonia syzygii subsp. syzygii
CAGGTGCTGGCATGGTCGCGATGGCTGCGCGCGCATCAGTGGCGCGCTCAGCAGTGTCACTACCGGGCGCGGGGATGTGCTCCGCCATTTTGAGCTACGGCTGTAGTACTAGAATGGGGCAGCCCCCATTTCCCGCGCCCCGATGCGAGCCGACGTCCGCACCCCGCTGACCGATCCGTACGACATGGCCCGCTCGGGGCGGCGCCGCGTGCTGGCCGTGCTGGGCGCGATGCCCGTGCTGCTGAAGACGTCGCCGGCGCGAGGTGAACTGCTGGGCTATCCGTCACACGCCATGCGTCTGGTGGTGCCGGCCGCCGAGGGCAGCGCCTTCGATGCGCTGGCCCGCGCGCTCGCTGCGCAGCTCGGCATGGCCGCCAGCGTCGAGGACCGTCCGGCGGCCAACGGCATGGCGGCCGGCGAACTGGTGGCGCGCGCACCGTCCGATGGGCACACGTGGCTGCAGCAGCAGACCACCTTCGTCGCCCAGCCCGCGTTCGAACCTGCCCCCTACGATCCGCTGCGCGATTTCCAGCCGGTGGCCATGGTGGCCACGCTGCCGCTGTTCTTGGCCGTCGACGCGCGCCTGCCCGTCGCCTCGATTGGTGAACTGGTTGCGCAGGCGCGGGTACAGTCGGCGTCGGTCAACTGCGGCTCCGAGGCCGTCGGCACCTGGTCGCATCTCGTGGCCGAGCAGTTCGTCCGCGATTACGCGATCCACGCGCCGCACGTGACCGTCAAGGGCGAAGGCGTCCTGATCCAGCAGGTGCTGGCCGGGCGCATGACGGCCTGTTTCGCCACCTATCCCAGCCTGGCCGCCGGCGTGAATGTCGGTCAACTGCGGCTGCTGGGCGTGACGGGTTCGGCGCGCTCGCTGTTCGCTCCCGCCGTGCCGACGTTGCGCGAGGCGGGCGTGGCGGGGTTCGATCGCAGCGCCTGGGTCGGGGTGTTCGCACCCGCCCGCACGCCCCGGCCGCTGTCGCTGCGTGTCGCCGCCGAGCTCAAGCGCGTGCTCCCCGCGGGCGATGTGCGTGCCACCATGCTGGCCGGCGGCTACCAGCCGGAGTGGGAAGCGGCCGAGTCCTTCGCCGCCGCTGTGCGGCGCGACGCCGTCCACTGGCAGTCGCTGATCCGCGAGGCCGATCTGCAGCTCGAGGAACGTGGCTAGTACTACAGCCGTAGCTCAAAATGGCGGAGCACATCCCCGCGCCCGGTAGTGACACTGCTGAGCGCGCCACTGATGCGCGCGCCGCCATCGCGACCATGCCAGCA
>CAKKOY010000293.1 GCA_919592095.1 Ralstonia syzygii subsp. syzygii
GAGCAGGTGCTGGCATGGTCGCGATGGCGGCGCGCGCATCAGTGGCGCGCTCAGCAGTGTCACTACCGGGCGCGGGGATGTGCTCCCCCATTTTGAGCTACGGCTGTAGTATTAGGTGTCGCGTCGCTCAATGGCGCGCGTTATGCCTTGGCGCCTTTCTTCGCGTTGGCAAACTGTTCGGCCGTGACACCCATGCGGGTGCACATGACCAGTTCCGTCTCGGTCAGACCGTGTTGGCCATCGCCCTTGCCATCGGCCTGCTTGTCCAGGATCGGCAGCGGCTTGCTAGCGTCCAGGTACTCGGTCAGAGCGGCCAGCGATTGCTTTTCGGCCCATGGCTTCTGCGCCGGGGTCAGGCGACCATCGGTGAGCGCGGCTTGCAGCAGATCACCGCGTTGCTTGCGCTCTGCGGCCAGGGCGGCTTCGGCTTTTTCCTTCTCGATGCCGTCCACCTTGGCTTTGAGGGCATCACGTTCAGCCGTGAGAGCGGCGACGTTGGTTTTCAGGCCGTCGCGCTCGGTGGTCAGTGCTGCGAGCTGCGATTTGAGGCCGTCACGCTCGGTCGTGAGCGCGGCGATTTCTTGCTGCGACATGTCGAACTCCCCTTCTCGAAAATTGAATTGCTTGCGGGCCAGAGCGGCCACGGCTTCCAGCCCGTCCAGGGCTGGCGTGTTGGTGAGCGCTACGGAGATGATTTCGAGCACTTCACCCGTGACGGGGCTGTAGAAGAAGACGGCACTGATGTAGCGGTACTTCTTCTGCACGATGAGTTGGGCGGCGTCGTCCACCCAGGCGATGTTGGTGGCGTAAAGCCCTTTGCCTTCGCGCCATTCGAGCGTGCGAGGAATCCAGCCAGCGGCCTCGGCACGTTGACCATTCCGTTCCTTGTTCAGGCTCTGATGGTAGAAGTCGATGAGGATGTCGTTCTGCCGCCGTACAGCCAGTGCGATCACGCGGGCCGCGATAGTCGCGTCGAGCTGCAACGCCGCGCAGTCGAACGGGCGGCCATCCGTGGCTTTGAACGGGCCAGGCGGCAGCAGATGGGCTTCGGTCGGCGCGGCACCATCGGACGTAGTCGCCAGTTCGAAAGCCAGTACGGCAACTGCGGCTTGGATGGTGGTTTTCTGCGTCACGGCAATGCTCCTAGTACCTCTGCACAGGGGTTATGACGGTTTGTCAGAGGTGGTTACAGGGTAGGCTTTGGCCAATTTTTTGCGGGCCGTTTCAGTAGAGAACATCCAGTTGATGCG
>CAKKOY010000294.1 GCA_919592095.1 Ralstonia syzygii subsp. syzygii
GGAAAACGCTGTCTTGCAAAGCGCGGATGGCTCGGTACGTATCGCCCTGTGGCCGGACAAGATCAAGATGACCTCGCCAACTATCGAACTCGACGCCCAAAACGTGAACTGTACCGGCAACCTCACCACGGAGGGGCGCGTGACCGGCAAGGGCGGCGTGACCTTTGGTGAAACGCCAGCCGAATCGCACCGACACACCAACGTGCAGAACGGCCCAGACACCTCCGGAGGCCCGGTTTGAAGAGCCTTGCCACAAATCAACGTAACGACTTGTTCATCGGCCCGGATGGAAATCTGGCCGTCGTAGGCGACATCGATGCTGTCATGCAGGACTGCCAGCACGCCATGCAGGCTCAGCTGGGTGAAATGGTGCTGGCAACGGATCGCGGGATGCCCACGATGGATGTGGTGTGGCACAACACGAATCTGGTTCAGTTTGAAGCCTACGCCCGCCAGACACTGCGCGCAGTGGGCGGCGTAGTCGATGTCACCACCTTCGACGTGGCAATCGTGGACGGGGCGCTGCGCTACAGCGCCACCATCCAGACCGTTTTTGGAACTGCTGACCTGACGAACCATCATGGCTGAATCATCGACTAAACCCTACGACTATCTGACACGCACCGGCGTGATCCTGCCGGACACGGCAGTGGTGCTCGACACGGTACGCAACGAATGGCGCGGCGTATTGGGCGATGATCTTTCGATAGCAGACGAGACCCCGCAGGGCATGCTCATCACGGCGGATGCGCTGGGCCGCAACAGCGTGATTCGCAACAACGCGGCGCTTGCCAACCAGATCAATCCGAACGAAGCGGGCGGTGTATTTCTCGATGCCATCTGCGCGTTGACCGGTCTTGAGCGCGCGCAAGCCAAACGCTCGACCATCGCCAATGTCGATGTCACTGGCATCCCGAACACGCCCATCCGTCAAGGATTGCGAGCGCGCACCGAGGCGGGTGACCTGTTCGAGACCACAGAAACGGTGGTGCTGGCGCGCGATGGCACCGGAAAGGTCGGCTTCCGATCCGTCGAGTATGGCGCTGTTCCTGCGCCCGCTGGCACGTTGCGCCACATTGTCGATAGCGTCCTAGGGTGGGAGACGATCAACAACACCGAGAATGCGAAGCTCGGACAGATCAAACAATCTGACGAGAGCCTGCGGCTGTTGCGCAGACAGACGCTTGCCCTGCAAGGCGTGTCC
>CAKKOY010000295.1 GCA_919592095.1 Ralstonia syzygii subsp. syzygii
AGAAGATTTTCGAGCGCGTTTATGCGTCTGAGCGCACGGCCAACGAAGCCCCGCTGCTAGCCATGTCCAAGCGCAGCACGGTCGTTCACATGGACGTGGAGCAGGCTGTTGCGAACCAGGCAAAGTTCGAGCAGCGGATGGCGATCTGGGCGCACTATCGCGATAACCACGGCATCAAGGTCGTTGGCACGGAAGAACAGATCGAGCAGTTCGATACAGCGTTGGCGGATTTTGATGCAGTGATCATGACGCAGTATCAACTCGTCGCGGCAGCCGCGAACGTGCCCGCCACCAAACTGCTCGGCACGTCCCCGAAGGGCTTCAACGCGACGGGCGAGTTTGAGGAATCCAGCTATCACGAGGAACTGGAAAGCATTCAGGCGCATGATTTGACGCCCCTGCTTGACCGTCATCATCTGCTGGTGATCCGATCGGAAATTGCACCGAAATTCGGCGTTGAGCCATTCGAAACCACCGTGGCGTGGAATCCGCTGGATTCGATGACGGCGAAGGAACGCGCGGAAGTGAACAAGATGGAAGCGGAAACCGGAGCGATTCTGGTGCAGTCCGGTGCCATCGACGGCATTGATGAGCGCCGCCGCATCACCCAGGACCCCGCCAGCGGCTACACCGGCATAGAGGAAGCCCTACCGGCTGATCCGCCCGGGGATGACGATGGCACGTAAGCTACTGACCCGCAAGAAGGCAGCGTGGACGGATCAGTTCAAGCCAGCCGTGCTTCGTGGCAAGCCACTGCGCGTCAGCGCCGGTCTTCAGGCGCGCTACCAGAAAGACCTTGAGCGGCTGGTTGCGGAGATGACGACGGCCAGCCACAAGGAAATCGTCGCGCTATTCGAAAGTTCATCAGCGCAAGCGTTCTTCGCACAGGACGCCAGCATATCGAGTCAAGCCCGCATCGTCACAAACGCGCTGACCCGGCGTGTGCGCAAGCGCTTCTCGCTCAAGGCAAAGGCAATCGTGGATCGCATGATCGCCGGTGCAGACAAGGCGAGCAGCGCCAGCCTGCATAGCAGCCTGCGCGATCTGTCGGGCGGACTCTCGCTAAAAACCACGGCCCTCCCATCGTCCGCGAAAGAAATCCTCGCCAGTTCGGTCGCCGAGAACGTTGGTCTCATCAAGTCGATTGCCGATCAGTATCTGGCAGGCGTACAGGGCGCGGTGATGCGCGCGATCACCCGC
>CAKKOY010000296.1 GCA_919592095.1 Ralstonia syzygii subsp. syzygii
GCGGGTGATCGCGCGCATCACCGCGCCCTGTACGCCTGCCAGATACTGATCGGCAATCGACTTGATGAGACCAACGTTCTCGGCGACCGAACTGGCGAGGATTTCTTTCGCAGTCGATGGAAGGGCCGTGGTTTTGAGCGACAGTCCACCCGACAGATCGCGCAGGCTGCCGTGCAGGCTGGCGCTGCTTGCCTTGTCTGCGCCGGCGATCATGCGATTGACGATGGTCTTTGCCTTGAGCGAAAAGCGCTTGCGCACACGCCGGGTCAGCGCGTTTGTGACGATGCGGGCTTGGCTCGATATGCTGGCGTCCTGCGCGAAGAACGCTTGCGCTGATGCACTCTCGAATAGCGCGACGATTTCCTTGTGGCTGGCTGCTGTCATCTCCGCAACCAGCCGCTCAAGGTCTTTCTGGTAGCGCGCCTGAAGACCGGCGCTGACGCGCAGTGGCTTGCCGCGTAACACGGCTGGCTTGAACTGATCCGCCCACGCTGCCTTCTTGCGGGTCAGTAGCTTACGTGCCATCGTCATCCTCGGGCGGATCAGCCGGTAGGGCTTCCTCTATGCCGGTGTAGCCGCTGGCGGGGTCCTGGGTGATGCGGCGGCGCTCATCGATGCCATCGATGGCGCCGGACTGCACCAGAATCGCTCCGGTTTCCGCTTCCATCTTGTTCACTTCCGCGCGTTCCTTCGCCGTCATCGAATCCAACGGATTCCACGCCACGGTGGTTTCGAATGGCTCAACGCTGAATTTCGGTGCGATTTCCGAACGAATCACCAGCAGATGATGACGGTCAAGCAGGGGTGTCAGATCATGCGCCTGAATGCTTTCCAGTTCCTCGTGATAGCTGGATTCCTCAAACTCACCCGTCGCGTTGAAGCCCTTCGGGGACGTGCCGAGCAATTTGGTGGCAGGCACGTTCGCGGCTGCCGCGACGAGCTGATACTGCGTCATGATCACCGCATCAAAATCCGCCAACGCTGTATCGAATTGCTCGATCTGTTCTTCCGTGCCAACGACCTTGATGCCGTGGTTGTCGCGATAGTGCGCCCAGGTCGCCATCCGCTGTTCAAACTTTGCCTGGTTCTCAACAGCCTGCTCCACGTCCATGTGAACGACCGTGCTGCGCTTGGACATGGCTAGCAGCGGGGCTTCGTTGGCCGTGCGCTCAGACGCATAAACGCGCTCGAAAATCTTCT
>CAKKOY010000297.1 GCA_919592095.1 Ralstonia syzygii subsp. syzygii
CTGCACGATCCATCAGGGCAATGGGAATCGCGCGTGCGGCTGGGCATCAAGTTTCAGTTCTCCGGCACCTGCTCGCGCTGTGGGTACACTGGCCCCTTCCGGCACGGTGGTGCGGCATTGACTGGCGAACGACGGGTGATTTGCCCGTCGTGTCGCGGCGTATTCCCCGCGGACCAACTGGGGCCGCCAGGCGAGGCGCCCGAGGTGGTGGTCGTGCATGATCCGATGACCACCGCGTTGCGCAGGCGAGACAGCGCCCGCCAGGAACACATGACACCGGTTCCCGCTCAGGTCGCCGCCGTGGCAAAGCTGCCTATGCGCAAGGCGGCAGCCAGCGAAGCGATGGGGCCGCCAGCGCTGCCCGACGTGCGGCCGGAGCGCTTCGACATCCATCTGCCGGTCAGGCGGCGCAGTGCCCATGCACGGGTCGTCGAGGAGACGCCGGAGCTGACCGCGTTTCTGGAAGCGGCGATCACGCGGGCGTTCAGTCTCGACCACGAACCGCCCGTTTGCCCCCGTTGCGGTAGCAGCAACACCCGCTTTGTCTCGAAGCCGCGATCGAATCGCGACGTGCCGGAGTTCGCATGCCACGGTTGTGGACGCCACTTCAACCGGCTGGTCGGCACGCCGTTGGCCCGAATGGTGCGCAAGGACGCGCTGCCCGGTTTCGTCCGCCTGCTGTCGCAACAGCGCCCGCTGAGCGATGCAGTCGACCAACTCAAGCTGGACGAGCGCATCGCCAAGCAGTGGGTCGGGAAATTTCGCAGTTGGCTCCTGCAGCTGGATCCCAGCGGTCACTATGAGGCGATGGTGCGGCTGGGGCTCAAACCGGCAGCGCCCATCTTGTTTTGTTCGGGCTGCCAGGACATGCGCCAAGTCACCTTCTTTGGCTACGCCCAGGCGTTCGAAGCACTTGCCGTACGAGAGACGGATACGGAAGTTCCGTTGCCAAACCTGTCAGACCATCTTGAGCAGTGTGCCGGAAGCCGAGTCATCGGAACGGTCCTGACGCCGATGAGGGTGAGTACGGTCATGCGTTGCACAGCGCACAGAATGCACTGACGGACACTCTCATCGCAGGGAAGAGCGTGTTCTCACCCATACCCGGGAGGTATGGGAAACCTGGACTATTGCGCAAACTGACGGACACCGGTTCAGAGATCAGACGCGAGTTCGGTACCCGACTGCACCACC
>CAKKOY010000298.1 GCA_919592095.1 Ralstonia syzygii subsp. syzygii
GTGCTCAACCGCATGGCTGCGCTTGCCCGCCCGCAGTCCGTCCGCGTCGACTGAATTACGCCTCACAGGGATGGCTTCGACTTCAAAGTCGATTTATGCAACAACGCCCCTTGCTGCTGATAACAGATGACGTTATGCAGGTGGCCCCAGTACCAATAGTCCGGCTCCCGGCCCAACGCGTCCAGGACCCGACTGTACAGGGCGGTTTTTCTGGCGCCGTCGATGGAATAGCCCTGATGGTGGGACAGCAGCATGATCTTCTTGGTGCAACCCTGGGTCAATTGCTTCAGCCAAGCCGTCTGCTGGTTGCCCAGCGCGCCATCCATATACAGGTTCATCTCGTCCGAGTAATAAGCGGTATCCAGACCGATGATCAGCCAGTTGTCGTTATGCAGACTGAAATAGCTGGTGCCGTTCTGCAAAGGGAAACGCCGGGCAAGCTCGCTGAAATAGCCAACGGCGCCGCTGTACATTTCATGGTTGGAGTTGAGGGTCAACTGCCCCCGGGTACCCGCTGGCCAAGCGGAAAAGTCGTTGTCTTCGTCGGCGCGCACGCCGGCATAGTAGACGTCGCCCAGATGGATGGTGTAGTCCACGGGCTGCCGCCCCATGGCAGCGGCGACTTTGCCAGCGATGTAATCACCGGTTCCCCAATCTCCGGCGATGGCCAGACTCACTTGGTTGGGCATGGCGACACTACTGGGGGTCGTGCCCCACGGCGCCCGGTCCGTCAGGTGTTCGATCCATTCCACCAGCGCCTCGCCCCACTTCGGGTCGAGCAGTTCCCACGTGCGGCAGCCCAGCAGCGTGCCGTCGTCCATCACCCGGGTAGGCAACTCAGCCTCGGTGGTCGGCAGAGGTTTGCCGTCCACCACGCCGCCCAGGATGGACAGGCCATGTGCCAGCTCCCACGGGATGCCGGTCGCGGAGGTGGAGCCTGAGTCGATGACCTCCCGCACCTGCTGATGCACTTGCTTGAGCCGGACCAGGATCTGCTGTTTCCGCTCCAGGTTCTGCCGCGCATTTTCGAGATCCGTCTCGATCCGGGTTTTCCAGTCCTCAAAGAACATCGCGCACCGGCGTTGTTGCATAAATCGACTTTGAAGTCGAAGCCATCCCTGTGAGGCGTAATTCAGTCGACGCGGACGGACTGCGGGCGGGCAAGCGCAGCCATGCGGTTGA
>CAKKOY010000299.1 GCA_919592095.1 Ralstonia syzygii subsp. syzygii
CGCCGGCAAGCAGGCATCGCTCGCAGCATTGAGCTGCTCGTTGAGCACAACTGCTTGCCTGTCCTACAACCTACCCAAACTGTCATAACCTCTGTGCTGAGGTACTAGCGCTTTCGGTCAGCCTTGACGCTTCGATCGTGGCAGTGCTCTATTGGTGGCGTCATGCCCAGCTACCTTCTGCCGAGGAACGAAATGGGTCGAGACGCCATCCTGCACACTATTCAGCCTGAAGAGCAGCTACGCACTGCACCGCCCTACCGGCAAAAGGAAGCCGCAGAGAACCTCATTGGCGCAGTGCTCGACGCGCTCGATGCGGATCGGCGTGAGCCGGACCAGTGGGAGGCGGAACTGCTTGTCTATGCGATTGGCTGCATTACCTCCAGGTGGTACTTCGCTTCAATCACGTCGGCCGCAAAGGCGCTTACGCCCTCAGAGGAACGGGACGACTCCACCACCTGGGAACGCAATGACCAAACGCCGACAAAGCGTGCCTTGCGTGATGCGTTGGACTATATCGCCGGGATGCCCGCCCCCAATGCTTGAGCTGTGCAAGGACTGACTGCATAAATCCGCATAAGCCTGCCGAGCCCCCTGACACCCCGCCGCGCCTTGCTGCGGGCCGTTTGGGGGTGTTTATGCACCTGCATAAAAACCATTCGATGAAGCGGGCGGGTGAGGCGGGGTCCCAACCGCGCGCGCCGGGTGTCGGACGGCCAGCCCCCCTCCGGCCGAGGGGTGGCACCCCCAGAGGAAGGCCCCGTGTGATGCATAGGAGCCCCGCTGACGGGCGATCGCAGCATCGGCGGCCTCTCGGGCGTCCCGCCGGTCGATGCGAATAGCGGGGCTCTACGCGCGTTCTGGCGCAGTTTGACTACGTTCACCAGCATCGCCTTCCGCACCGTGCAGGTGCGTCGTCATTGAGGACAGCACCATCCACGGCTGTTGACCGGGCGGCCAGCGGTGGCGCACGAACCCAGCAGCCAGATCGTGCTTGACCGCATGCTCGCTGCGTACGACCACATCGAGCGCCTGGGCTCTACCTCCACGCCTCACCACGTCTGGCTGCCTAGTGCTACAGCCGTACCTATCGCCTAAGATGTTGTCCATGTGAGATGAGACGATCATGGTCCGATGCAAGGAACGGTGAGGGGCTGGGAGAGAGAGCTGGAAGGGTTGCACGA
>CAKKOY010000300.1 GCA_919592095.1 Ralstonia syzygii subsp. syzygii
GCTGTGCGGTTTGGCTTGGCGTGCGCGTCAGTCAATCGAGCAGGTGCTGGCATGGTCGCGATGGCGGCGCGCGCATCAGTGGCGCGCTCAGCAGTGTCACTACCGGGCGCGAGGATGTGCTCCTCCATTTTGAGCTACGGCTGTAGCACTAAGTCTGATTCATCGACCGATCGGTCGTTCGCTTTAGCGTTTGCCGTTCCGAAACAGCCTTGGGGCTGTGGGGAATGGTCCACAAGAGCGGTACGATTATTCAATTTTCACAAGGCCGTGGCACTGCGCAGCGCGCCCCATCGGTCCGCCCGCCATGAATGACGCACCGTCGCCCTCTCCCCTCGTCCGGCTGCGCGAGCGCTTGCTGCGCCTGCTCGGCCGCAAGCTACGCCAGACCTCGCGCATGTCGCGCAACGGGCTGCGCTTCACGATCTTCCTGGCCGGCGCGGCCGGCGTGGCGGTGTTCTCGCTGCTGTTCTCCTGGCTGGGCGATACCGCGCTGGCGCTCCAGCACAAGCTGCATGCCCATGTCGCCTGGCTCACATTCGTGCTGCCGCCGCCCGGCCTGGCGGCGTTGCGGTGGCTGACGCTGCGGCTCGCCCCGCAGGCGCGCGGCAGCGGCATCCCGCAGGTCATTGCGACACAGCACCTGCCACCGTTCGGGGTAGCGCAGACGACGCTCGTGTCGTTTCCCCAGGCGCTGTGGAAGATCGGGTTGACGGCGGCTGCGCTGTTCCTGGGGGCTTCCGTGGGGCGGGAAGGCCCGTCGGTACAGGTAGGTGCCGCCGCCATGCCGGCCTGGGGCCACTGGTGGCAACGGCGCGCCGGCGTGCGGGTCGGCTTTCATGCACAGGCCCTGCTGACGGCGGGCGCCGCGGGCGGCCTGGCCGCGGCGTTCAACACACCGCTGGCGGGCATCGTGTTCGCCATCGAGGAGCTCGGCAAGGGCGCCGCCCTGCGCTGGGACCGGCTGGTCCTGGCCGGCGTCCTCGCCTCGGGCTTCCTGTCGCTGGCGGTCGTGGGCAACAACCCCTACTTCCTAGTACCTCTGCACAGGGGTTATGACGGTTTGTCAGAGGTGGGTACAGGGTAGGCTTTGGCCAATTTTTTGCGGGCCGTTTCAGTAGAGAACATCCAGTTGATGCGAGT
>CAKKOY010000301.1 GCA_919592095.1 Ralstonia syzygii subsp. syzygii
CGAACGTGATGGACTGCTCCGCCGGCAAGCAGGCATCGCTCGCAGCATCGAGCTGCTCGTTGACCACAACTGCTTGCCTGTCCTACAACCTACCCAAACTGTCATAACCTCCGTGCATCGGTACTAGGATCGCCCCCTATCCCGATTGGGTGTCGGCGCGGCAGCGTGCACCTGCGTTGCGGGGCGTGTATAAACGATCACGACAAGCGGTTCGCGCACTGACAAGAACACCCGCGAGGACGGCCCATGGCGCTCACCTCCAGCGCATTCTGGTTCGGACTTGGCTCCATCATCCTGACCAACATCGTGCTGTCGGGTGACAACGCTGTCGTCATCGCCCTGGCCGCGCGCAACCTGCCACGCCGGCAGCAGCGGCAGGCGATCTTCTGGGGCAGTGCCGCAGCCATTGCGTTGCGGATTGTGCTGACCGCGCTGGCAGTCAAGCTGCTGGCGCTGCCCTATCTGAAAACGATCGGCGCGGTGCTGCTGGTCTACATCGGCATCAAGCTGCTGAGCGACGCTGAGGACGAGGCGGCCGGGGGCTATCGCCGGCACGACGGCCTGTGGCCCGCCATCCAGACCATCCTCGTCGCCGACCTGGTGATGTCGCTCGATAACGTCGTCGCCGTGGCCGCGGCGGCGGAGAAGGGGCCGCCGGGGACCGCTTTTGCGCTGCTCGTGCTGGGCCTCGGGTTGTCGATTCCGCTGATCGTCTTCGGCAGCACGCTCCTGGTGGCGTTGATGGCGCGGTTTCCGGCCATCGTCATGCTTGCGGCGGCGCTGCTCGGCTATCTGGCGGGCGACATGCTGGTGACCGATCCGGTGGATGCCGGCTGGTTCGCACAGGCGATCCCGTATGCCGACGTCGCGGCCGGTTGCCTCGGTGCGTTGATCGTCGTGATCGTGGGCTGGTGGATCAGCCGCCGTTCACTGCGCCAGGCGTGACGTTGTGGGATACCCCACGAAAGTAGGTCGTGACGATCTTTGTCTGGTTTTTTGCCAAGAAAGGTCAGTTTTACGCATTAAGAGTCGCTAACACAACTGGACATGGGCCGATGCAAACCGTATCGTACGCGGCATGTCGAGAAGAAGAATCAGCAAGGAATTGTGGGCGGCGCTTGAATCGTTGATA
>CAKKOY010000302.1 GCA_919592095.1 Ralstonia syzygii subsp. syzygii
AAGCCGAAGAAGTCGGTGGCCCTGTCGGGCGTGACGGCGGGCAACACGGCGCTGTGCACCGTCGGCCGCACCGGCAACGACCTGCACTACCGCGGCTATGACATCCTCGACCTCGCCGCCGCCTGCGAATTCGAAGAAGTCGCCCACCTGCTGGTGCACGGCAAGCTGCCCAACAAGGCCGAGCTGGCGGCCTACAAGACCCGGCTCAAGGCCCTGCGCGGCCTGCCCGCCAACCTCAAGGCCGCGCTCGAATGGGTGCCCGCCTCCGCCCACCCGATGGACGTGATGCGCACCGGCGTCTCCGTGCTCGGCACCGTGCTGCCCGAGCGCGACGACCACAACCCGCCCGGCGCGCGCGACATCGCCGACCACCTGATGGCCTCGCTCGGCTCGATGCTGCTGTACTGGTATCACTACTCGCACAACGGCCGCCGCATCGAAGTCGAGACCGACGACGACTCCATCGGCGGCCATTTCCTGCACCTGCTGCACGGCGTCGAACCGCCCAAGAGCTGGGTCGATGCGATGCACGTGTCGCTCAACCTGTACGCCGAGCACGAGTTCAACGCCTCGACCTTCGCCGGCCGCGTGATCGCGGGCACGGGCTCGGACATCTACTCCGCCATCACCGGCGCCATCGGCGCGCTGCGCGGGCCGAAGCACGGCGGCGCCAACGAATTCGCCTTCGAGACCCAGCAGCGCTACGACACGCCCGACGAAGCCGAGGCCGACGTCCGCCGCCGCGTCGAGGCCAAGGAAGTCATCATCGGCTTCGGCCACCCGGTCTACACGATCTCGGACCCGCGCAACAAGGTCATCAAGGAAGTGGCGCGCAAGCTGTCGAAAGACGCTGGCAACACCAACATGTTCGACATCGCCGAGCGGCTGGAGACGGTGATGTGGGACGTCAAGAAGATGTTCCCCAACCTCGACTGGTTCAGCGCCGTGTCGTACCACATGATGGGCGTGCCCACGGCCATGTTCACGCCGCTGTTCGTCATTGCGCGCACGTCCGGCTGGGCCGCGCACATCATCGAGCAGCGCATCGACAACAAGATCATCCGCCCGAGCGCGAACTATATCGGGCCGGAAGACCTGAAGTTCGTGCCCATCGGCAAACGC
>CAKKOY010000303.1 GCA_919592095.1 Ralstonia syzygii subsp. syzygii
CGCGGACAACTGATCGCAACCCTGCAAAGCGTCATCAACCAGGCATTGCTCAACGGCACGATCAGCGTCGGCAAAGACCTGAACAACACGCAGCAGCTGTATGTCACGAACATGACCGGAGACCCCGATGCCTGGCGTCAGGTCCAGACCATCGGCTACTGGCTCGATTGCGTGATCCAGTCGGTTGTGACGCCTGACGGTCGTACTGAGTACAAGGCCGTCTACACCCTCATCTACAGCAAGGACGATGCCATCCGCAAGGTGGAAGGCTCGCACGTGCTGATCTAATCCTCACGCGGGAGAAACGATGGAAAACATCTCAGGCTTCGGCCTTGTGGTGCAGGTACGTGCGTCCAAAACGTTCCCTGCCGGTTTTACGGTCACGCAGTTCGCTGACGATGGCGACCGATTCGATGTGCCGAGTATTCAGGTCAATGACAAGGCGATGGGCCTCAATGGTGACTTGATCGTCTGGTCCAAGGCCAACCCGATTGCGGTCACGCTGAACCTCATTCCCGCCAGTGACGACGACAAGAACATGTCGATCCTGCTGGAAGCCAACCGGGTCGGGCGCGGCAAACAAAGCGCGAAAGACGTGATCACGCTGACGGCGATCTACCCGGATGGCCGCACGCTTACGCTGACCGAGGGCGTCATCACGGACGGTATGCCAGCCAACAGCATCGCCAGCGCCGGGCGGATGAAGAGCAAGCCGTACATCTTCGCTTTTGAAAACCGGACGGGGGCGCAATGAGTCTGCTGCTTGAACCCAAGGAAGTCGTCATCAAGACGATGGCGGGTGAGGATCGTACCTACATCCTCTCGAAATTTCCCGCCATCGCTGGCCGCGAAATCGTTTCGCAGTATCCGATCAGCGCGGTGCCGAAACTCGGCGACTACAAGACCAACGAAGCACTGATGCTCAAGATCATGGGCTTCGTGGCGATCCCGGCAGAAAACGGCGAGTTACGGCTATCGACCACCGCACTGGTCGATAACCACGTGCCGGACTACGAGACGCTGATGAAAATCGAGTTCCACATGATGGACTACAACACGTCTTTTTTCTCCAGCGGAAAGGTCTCGACTTTCTT
>CAKKOY010000304.1 GCA_919592095.1 Ralstonia syzygii subsp. syzygii
CCGCCGCCATACTCAAGCTACTCGAATCCGGCCGCTGGCTCCTGTCGATCCAGGATGGCAACGTTGTTCTCAATCCGGTCGATCCGTGCGCGTTTGTTGTTCCCGAACATGCTATTGCCGACATCATCCGTGAGCCGGGCACTGTGTCGCTTCACTACCTGCCAGAGATCATTGCGGCTGCCGTTGAACGGTTGAGTCGATCCGCTGCGCGGCAGGAGGTGTGAGCATGGGCCGCAAACCAAGTCGAAACACGAATTTACCCGCTGGGATGCGGGCGCGTCACCGGCCGTCCGGGACTTACTACTACCTGGATACAGGCGGCACGCCTCGGCGTGAAATCTCGCTCGGCTCTGACTACGCGCTGGCGGTGCAAAAGTGGGCCGAGTTGACGGTGAATGCGCAACCACGACACGCCGATCTGATTACGTTTCGCTATGCGGCGGAGCGCTATCAGCGGGAAGTGTTGCCGCAAAAAGCGTTGCGCACGCAGCGCGACAACCTGAAGGAACTAGCGAAGCTGTACGAATTTTTTGACGCGCCGCCCGCGCCGCTCGACAACATCGAGCCGATTCACATCCGCCAGTATCTCGACTGGCGCGTGCAGGGTGCCGTCCGGCGTTTGCAAGAGAAGGGGCAGTCCGTGAAAGGGAGCGAGGGCCAGGTGCGGGCGAACCGGGAGAAGGCGCTGTTTTCTCACATCTGGAACTTCGCTCGCGAACGCGGCATGACGGCCAAACCGAATCCCTGCGCCGGTGTGCGTGGCTTTCGGGAGACCGGGCGGGATACCTACGTCGATGACGAGACTTATCAGGCGGTTTGGGCCGAGGCGGATGCTCCTACCCGGAACGCGATGGAACTTGCCTACCTGACCGGGCAGCGGCCAGCGGACGTGCTCAAGCTAATGCTGGCGGATGTGCGGGATGGTGCAGTCTGGCTTCGGCAGAACAAGACCAGCAAGCGCTTGCGTATCGCGGTGGAGGGGCAGCTTGCCACGCTGATCGAGCGCCTCAAGGTGAGGCCGGCGGCGGGCGGGAAAGTGCAGTCGCTGGCGCTTATCTGCAATGAGCAGGGAGCGGCACTGACCGC
>CAKKOY010000305.1 GCA_919592095.1 Ralstonia syzygii subsp. syzygii
GCATGCCGTTTGAGCACTTCGTTGGCGATGCGGATCTGACCATAGGCAGGCAGCTCCAGGGCCAAATCCACCACGGCTGCTTCGATCTGCGGATCCACCCGGTTCTTGAGCAGCGGCCGGTGGTGAGAGATATCCTGCAGGGCGGCTTCGCCGCCGCGATCGTACAGTTCCTTGAAGCGGTAGAAGCTGTCGCGTGAATAGCCCATCACGCGGCAGGCCTGGCTGACATTGCCCAATTGCTTGGCCAACTCCAGCATGCCGACCTTGGCACGAATGACTTTCTGTTCCTGAGTCATGGCGGACTCCTTGTGACTTCCGCCGCCCACCGTCGCTTCGGGCTACGCCCTACGCAACGGTGGGCGGCGGCATGGATCACCAACCACTGTCAGATTTAGTCTAGGCCATCGCAAATTACGACTCTTGGCAAGGTCTACCTGCCGACGTTCCCTGAAGGTATCCGCACGGCGTTGCGCGACTTGGCCTCAGCTCTGATCGGGGTAGATCCGACCAATATCGGAAACGTGAACCGCGTCATGAACGCGCGCGCTCATGGGACAAGAAGTTGCGAAAAGCCCGATCGATATTGCGTGCTGGGACATCCTTGGCAAGTCGCTGAACCGCCCGATTTCGGCATTGATCGGCGGCGTGATCAACGAGCGCTTCCCGATCTATGAAGCCGTCCCGCTCGGCCCCCCGAGTCGATGGGCGAGTTCATCGCTGAGCGCCGTAAGGCCGGTATCAACCGCTTCCAGCTCAAGGTGGGTAACAACCCGCACGACGACATCGCGTGCACCCAAGCCAGTATCGAAGCCGGCGACGCAAATACCGTGATCGTTGCCGACTCCAACGGCGGCTGGTCGCTGTCTGCAGCCAAGCGGGCGTTCCAGGGACTGTCTGGCCTTCCCGTCTATATCGAGCAACCGTGCCGCACGACTGCGGACTGCATCCTGGCGGTGCGCGGCTCCAATGGGCGTTGTTGCATAAATCGACTTTGAAGTCGAAGCCATCCCTGTGAGGCGTAATTCAGTCGACGCGGACGGACTGCGGGCGGGCAAGCGCAGCCATGCGGTTGAGCA
>CAKKOY010000306.1 GCA_919592095.1 Ralstonia syzygii subsp. syzygii
GATAGGTGCCCTTGGGCTCGGCTCGCTTGTGTGTGTCCCTGCGCATCTTTCCGGCAAAAGACGACAATCTACGCAGCCAGCCGGATTGTTTACCGCGCCATCTGCCCAGACTGTTGCGCGTAAACGTCATCATGCCGCGCGCAGGCGACCGGATTTATGCAACAACGCCGCTTGCACGCATCAAAGAGATTGCGGCCACACGCGTGCATTACGGCTATCGCCGTGTGCACGTGATGCTGCAGCGGGAGGGCTGGAAAGACAATCACAAACGCGTCCACCCGTGAAACATCGATGCCTTCTGCTTTGGCAATCTCGGCAACAGAAGTGAAGCGCTGCTCATCCAGCAGCCGCTGCCAGTAGTGCACCAGGCCGAGCGCTAGCATCAACGGCATAAGGCGCCGACATTCAGCGCGCCCCAAAAGCATCACCGCCCCATCTCGGGACAGTGTTCCTGTTAGCCGTGGAATCTTCGCATTCGGATCTGCCAGCGCCGATACGTAAGGGTAAGGTGCTTCCCTCCCCAAACTTTCACCGTTGCCGACCCGTACCCGGAATTCGCCACGGACTGGCCCGCCCCATGAAAGTCGGCAACCAATCCAACAATGTTGGCCATGATTTCAGCGTCAAAGGTGTTGCCGGGCCATCGAGACGTGATGGCGCCGGACTTGATATCGGTGGTGATACCGGCGGTTTGGTCGATGCCGTGCAGCGTCCACGCCGACGACTGGCGATGCTTGATGTACTGCCACGTCTGAATGTTGCTACGCGCATCAAGTAGCAGAGAAAAATGATGCCGTCATCGCATCGCCCGGGGCGACCTTCCGATCTTGCAGAGGGAGGATCGTCCAGTGGAACAGAAGCCGGAAACGGCCGATTCAAAAACCGGCTTGCGAACGAGCTGGCCTCGTGGCGTTGTTGCATAAATCCGGTCGCCCGCGCGCGGCATGATGACGTTTATGCGCAACGGTCTGGGCAGATGGCGCGGTAAACAATCCGGCTGGCTGCGTAGATTGTCGTCTTTTGCCGGAAAGATGCGCAGGGACACACACAAGCGAGCCGAGCCCAAGGG
>CAKKOY010000307.1 GCA_919592095.1 Ralstonia syzygii subsp. syzygii
GTGCTCAACCGCATGGCTGCGCTTGCCCGCCCGCAGTCCGTCCGCGTCGACTGAATTACGCCTCACAGGGATGGCTTCGACTTCAAAGTCGATTTATGCAACAACGCCGCGGCGCGCCAGACCATCAGACCGTCATCGACCACGGCTTGAATAACCTTGCAGCGATCCAGTTCCCGCATGCTCATGGTGATCGTGTCGGGTCGGCCCATGATCGCGCCCCTGGCTCGGCGGCAAGGCCGCCAGCTTGGCACGATCAAGGACGGGGTACGACATCTGAATTCATCCCAAGTACGACATTAGAAAAAATCCCTAACACCCATAACGCATAATCTATCTTATGTAAAATAATTAATCGGATTCTGGCGCGGCTACAACTACTGCCATACGGCTGGCCAACTCCCGCTGTTCGCTCTTGCCCACGTCCTCAATCTCCTCCGCGATTGCCGAATGTCCGATGTCTGAAAGCTTGCCGGACCGCAACAGCGCCGCCTGCTCCCTGGCCCACGCCACCACGTCCACTTCGTAGCTCGTTCCCATGACGCGCTCCCTCTGATAACCGAGCCATTTCGGCAATGTAGCAATAGGGGTGGCAACATGGCTACTGAGACGCTTCATCTGTCATCTTCCCCCGCACACGACGCTGTCCACGCATCGAGCGCGCCAAAGGATGCGAAGTACGTACCAAGATGGGCGTTTTCGGTCGCTGCGCGCAAGACTGCCAGGTGGTGAATGCTGATGTTCGTCTGCATGCTTTTCCTCCGTGTTCAATCAGCCTGGCGGCACATTGCGCGAGCAATTTCCGCAACATGCTCGCTTTCCGGAAAAAAGCCGACGTCACGTAGTCTGCAGAGGATCACTTCGAGCTGTTGATAATCTGCCTCTCCATTCCAGGCCTTCTCTGCCAAGCCATCGAGCGAGGCAGCGAGCCGCTCGGCTTGGCGTTGTTGCATAAATCGACTTTGAAGTCGAAGCCATCCCTGTGAGGCGTAATTCAGGCGACGCGGACGGACTGCGGGCGGGCAAGCGCAGCCATGCGGTTGAGCACG
>CAKKOY010000308.1 GCA_919592095.1 Ralstonia syzygii subsp. syzygii
CGCCGGCAAGCAGGCATCGCTCGCAGCATTGAGCTGCTCGTTGACCACAACTGCTTGCCTGTCCTACAACCTACCCAAACTGTCATAACCTCTGTGCTGAGGTACTAGTGGACTGTGCGGGCTGCGTGCTCCACGGCAGCCCGGTCAAGCCGGCACTGTGCCGCCTCGAACCGCGCCAAGCCAATGATGCCGCCAAGCCCTCGGGCAACCAATGCGCCGTCTATGCGGGCGTGGTGCCCGAGGCCGTGCTGATGCACGCGGTGATCGACCGCGCCTATTTATCGTCGCGTTTTGCGTCGTACCGGCTGGGCTATCGATTCGAGGGCGGCCGCTGCGTGTTTCGAGTCACCGGGAATGTGCTTGACCTGGTGAGGCAAAGCGATTCGCGCTTGTGTACCAACGGCTTCGTTTACGCGCTCGATCGTGCGTTCTTCCAGCAATCACTGGAATGCGCAGCCGAGTTTTTTTCGCTTCGGCCTGTGGTGCCATTGCGGCGGCTGAAGGTACCCGCAGGCCTGGGCCTGCAGCTGCTGAGCGAGGGGGCCGTCGAAACGCTCGCGCCCTGTGGCCATGTTCGATGAAGGGGAAGGAATGTTCTTTGACCCGATACCTCGGACACGCTCGGGCACGCCACCGATTGAGAAAGGTGCGCGTGTGCGCCGGTGAAAACGAGACCCACTTCGTCCTTGGCATGATCGCCCGCACCCGGCTTCGGCGTTGTCGAACCCCGCCAGATTCGAGCGTTCAAGTATTTTGCCGGGAGCGTTCGCCCGGTCTGGTTTCGCAGGAGCCAGCACACATATGCGTGCTGTTCAGCGCTCGAAGCGGTGTGACCCTGTGAAATGGATCACGATTGGAGCGCATTCGTGCCGACTATCCTGGCCCCCTCTATGAATGCGTCGATCTCCTAGCCTTCTAATACTACAGCCGTACCTATCGTCTAAGATGTTGTCCATGTGAGATGAGACGATCATGGTCCGATGCAAGGAACGGTGAGTGGCTGGGAGAGAGAGCTGGAAGGGTTGC
>CAKKOY010000309.1 GCA_919592095.1 Ralstonia syzygii subsp. syzygii
CGACAATCTACGCAGCCAGACGGATTGTTTACCGCGCCATCTGCCCAGACCGTTGCGCGTAAACGTCATCATGCCGCGCGCGGGCGACCGGATTTATGCAACAACGCCGCGCCCGTATGCCACTGCCGCCGGCGGCATCGGACTCTTCCTCGTATTGCTTGCCTCAACGGTGATGGGCGGCTGGTTGCTGCATTGGCCGTGGGCGGTCACATTGGGCAATCCGGAGCTCGTGGTTGTCTTTTCGACGGCGCTCGCCCTCGCGCTGCTGGGCGCCGGGGTGGCCGCGCTGTCGACCGAAAGCCTGGCGCCCGCCCTCGCCAACCGTGCCGGATGGGCAACGACCGCCTGCGGCGGCGCGGCAGCGGTGCTCTGCGCGCTGCGCGTGGTGGAAGCCGCCACCGGGTGGCCGGTGGCGCTCGACATACCGAACGTGCACCGCTGGCTTGATCGCCAGTGGCTCACGGGCTGGGTCGGCGCGCCGCAACCGAGCCACGCGCTGGCCCTGGGCATCACCGGGCTGGCCCTGGCGCCGGGTCTGTCGCAGCGCCGCCAGGCCGTCCTGTTCTACGGCCTGCTGGCGATGTCGGTGCTCATCAGCGGCATCGACCTGCTGGGCAAGGCGATGGACCTGGAATACCTGTATCCGGCGTGGCAGAAATGGCGAGCATCGAATGTCGCCGCCGTCTGCAACCTCCTCGCCGTGGCGGCGATCGGCTGCGTCGTGCGGGTGCGGCATCGCCGGCTGTGGCAGACCCGCATGTCGCCGGAAGACACCATCGTCTGGATCAGCGGCGGCTGCGTGTTGCTGGCCGGACTGGGCGCGACCGTCACCGCCTTCATCCTCCAGATCGAAAACGCCAGCACCACGTTCAGCATCACGCGGGCACAGGCGCTGACCAGCTAGTACCTCAGCACAGAGGTTATGACAGTTTGGGTAGGTTGTAGGACAGGCAAGCAGTTGTGGTCAACGAGCAGCTCAATGCTGCGAGCGATGCCTGCTTGCCGGCGG
>CAKKOY010000310.1 GCA_919592095.1 Ralstonia syzygii subsp. syzygii
GTGCTCAACCGCATGGCTGCGCTTGCCCGCCCGCAGTCCGTCCGCGTCGACTGAATTACGCCTCACAGGGATGGCTTCGACTTCAAAGTCGATTTATGCAACAACGCCATCTCACATGGACAACATCATAGGCGATAGGTACGGCTGTAGTACTAGGCGATATTTTAAACAGAATATATAATCAGACTTACCGGGTCCGGGCAATTGCAAAGGCCGTAAGTGAAGATCAGCAGCAGACCCGGCCCATTCTCCGAATACAACAATCATCGCAAGGAAACCACATGGCATCCTACAAAGACCTGCTTGCCCAGAAGGCAAAGCTCGAAGAGCAACTTGAAACCGCTCGCCAGAAGGAACTGGCCGAGGTCACCGAGCGCGTGCGGCAGATCGTGCAGGAATACGGCCTGACCGCCGAGGACATCGGCCTCGCACCGAAGCGCAGCAAGCGCGGCCCCAAATCCGCCGTGGCGCCCAAGTACCGCGATCCGAAGACCGGCGCCACGTGGTCCGGCCGCGGCCGCGCACCCGCCTGGATCGGCAAGAACCGCGACCGATTCCTGATCGCCTGATTGACAGGGGCGATCCCTGTCGCCACCACTCGGTGGCGGTCAGGCGCGGTATACGCCGCGCCTGACCACGCGATATCGAGCCACGTCTTGGGCTCGACACGCGCGGCATCTGCACCGCGACCGGAACACCGATTCCCTCAGCCCCGCGATACCGTCGCTTGCAGCACGTAAAGACCGGTCGTGCTCACGAATGGCCTTGGCCACCGGCACCGTATGCCTCCGGTCGCGCTTCACGCAGTACGCGGCCATCCCGCGTCGGTTCGGCGATCCGCGCCTTGAAACGCTTCCTGCCCACCCACCCGTATGGCGGGATCAGCAGCCGGCGGCGTTGTTGCATAAATCCGGTCGCCCGCGCGCGGCATGATGACGTTTACGCGCAACGGTCTGGGCAGATGGCGCGGTAAACAATCCGTCTGGCTGCGTAGATTGTCG
>CAKKOY010000311.1 GCA_919592095.1 Ralstonia syzygii subsp. syzygii
GTGCTCAACCGCATGGCTGCGCTTGCCCGCCCGCAGTCCGTCCGCGTCGACTGAATTACGCCTCACAGGGATGGCTTCGACTTCAAAGTCGATTTATGCAACAACGCCAGGTGGAATCCACCTGGACTTATCCTGAAAGATGTTTCAATCAGATGTGCGAGAATGGTCGCGGATTTTGTGATGTTGCCGCTCGCGAAATTCCGGCAACCTAAGCTCAGTCACACGCGCCGTCTCATGCACATGCTTGTCCGCAACCGCACGCTTGACTAGCGTGCCCGGATATCTGCAATCGCTCGCCCGCCCACGGCCCGTCCGTCGGCGGGCGTTTTCATTTCCACGCGACAACGCCGCATACGGCCTGCGCCGGGGACAGGCTGCTGCAGGGCGAGCAGGCGGACATGGTTTTCACGGATCCCGTACAACGTGAACGACGCCACCGTTGACTTTGCATGGGTCCGCAAGGCGGCAATGAGTCGATAAGCGCCTTTTGTTGTCCCCGCATATCGGCGGAACCAAAAAAAAGCCCGCGACGGGCGTGCGGGCAATTAAAGCAAGAGTGCAAGCGCGCTCTGCAGAGAGCCAACCATTAGGAAATGAGTGGTTTCGACTATCGTATTAATCCTGATGAAATCCGTTGCATTATCATAAATGATTTCGAAATCATGCTTTGCAGCATATACGTCGGACAGAGATTTTCAACCATCATTCGAGGGATTTTCGATTGGGCGTTGGCGTGCGGCAGCCAGGCCCGATGGCCAAGCCACATCGTTCTGTAGCCTGCTTCGCACTCAGGCACCACGTCTTCGCCCGGCGTGAAGCTGCGTAGCGAGCGTGTCGGGAAAATGTTGCCTGCAGTCGATCATTGAGGACAACACTAAGAGTCGCTAACACAACTGGACATGGGCCGATGCAAACCGTATCGTACGCGGCATGTCGAGAAGAAGAATCAGCAAGGAATTGTGGGCGGCGCTTGAATCGTTGA
>CAKKOY010000312.1 GCA_919592095.1 Ralstonia syzygii subsp. syzygii
GGGGGGGATCGCCCTGTCGGGCGGGAGTCAGACAAGTTCATGCTCAGATTTCCAGAGGGCATGAGGGATCACATTGCCGAAGAGGCAAAGAAAAACGGTCGCTCAATGAACGCTGAAATCGTTGCTCGGCTTGCGGCTTCGTTCGAGGCTACCTTGACCCCGGATCTTGATACGGTGCAGAAATTGGTAGCTTTCTGGAAAGTTCACGGAGAAACGCTAGAGCGTCTTGCAGAGGATTTCTCGGCTCCCAAAGTACCGTCGAGCAGGAAGTAGCTACACCACGATCACCTGAATTCCCGATGGCGTGATCGATGCCTTTTCCCAGATGTCGAGCGGGATTTCGGTTGTCACGTAATCGATCGGAGAGAGGTTCGACACTTCCAGTCGCTGCACGAAGATGCTGGGCGCGAACCGGTTGACGGCTGCCGCGAGTTCGAACGGTGACACGCTCGTGCCGACCGTGAAACCCGTTTCTCCATCAATCCGGTTTTCCGAATAGGCGAGGATCGCTTCGCGCACCACAACCTGCGGGTCGGTGACCGATGAGCCGGCACGCACTGTGACGCGCGTCAGGAAATTACGCAGAGTCGGGCGGTCAAACTGGACGTGGTATCTCTGGCCGGATGCTGGGTCGATGGCCTCGACTTCAACCGCGCCGTTCCAGCCCGCGCCCGCGCTCTTGTTTTTCAGCAGGGCTTGTGCGATGTCGGTGTCTGTACCGCCATCAATGCACACCCAGATTGAGTGCGGCTTCATCGACACGCCGTCGATGACTCGGATAGCGCTATCGGTGTTCTCGCGAAACTGAAGGCTCTGCACGCCCTCCGTGGCGTAGAGCAAAGAGGTGATGGCTTCCGAGATGGACACGCCTTGCAGGGCAAGCGTCTGTCTGCGCAACAGCCGCAGGCTCTCGTCAGATTGTTTGATCTGTCCGAGCTTCGCATTCTCGGTGTTGTTGATCGTCTCCCACCC
>CAKKOY010000313.1 GCA_919592095.1 Ralstonia syzygii subsp. syzygii
GGCAAGGACTACCCCCGCAACTGGAACGAATTTCTGGACCGGTTCGGGACGGAAGAGGCTTGCCTGTCCTACCTGGAGGCATTGCGGTGGCCGCAGGGGTTCATTTGCCCTGATTGCGGCGTGGCGGCCGAGCCTTATCGGTCGAGTCGCACGCGCCTGATGTGCCGCAGTTGCGGCCACCAAACGACGGTGACCGCTGGCACGATATTCGACAAGACCCGCACCCCGCTACGTGTGTGGCTGGCTGGCGCGTGGTATCTGACCAATCAGAAGCAAGGTGTTAGCGCCCTTGGTTTGCAACGGGTGCTGGGTCTGGGAAGCTACCAAACCGCTTGGACGATGCTGCACCGGTTTCGCCGCGCCATGGTGCGGCCGGACCGCGAACGCCTGAAGGGGTGTGTTGAGGTTGACGAGACCTACCTGGCCATCACGGACCGGGAAGCCCCTATCTCGGCCGTCAACCGCAAGAACCGCACGAGCAAGGTGCTGGTCATCCTTGCGGTCGAAATGCTTCAGCCCAAGGGCTTCGGCCGGATACGCTTGCAGCGCATCCACAACGATGGTGCCGAATGCGTTATCCCATTCATACAGGCGTCGATTGAGCCTGGCGCCCAAGTCAGAACTGACGGGTCAGCGGCCTACCGGACATTGAGCAAGCTGGGCTACGACCACCAGCGCAATGTGATGCTCGGTGCCGAAGTGCCGGCGCATGTTTCCATGGCCGGCGTGCATCGGGTCGCCTCACTGGTCAAACGCTGGATTCTCGGCACGCATCACGGCTCGGTTCAGCCCGAGCATCTGGATGCCTATCTAGATGAGTTCGTGTTCCGCTTCAATCGCCGCACCTCGGGCTCGCGCGGCCTCTTGTTCTATCGGCTGCTTCAGCAAGCGGTCGTTACTGGCCCTGTGACGTATGCGGATGTAGTGCACCGCGCTGAGACGGTGTAGCATACGGATACTG
>CAKKOY010000314.1 GCA_919592095.1 Ralstonia syzygii subsp. syzygii
TCGCATCAACTGGATGTTCTCTACTGAAACGGCTCGCAAAAAATTGGCCAAAGCCTACCCTGTAACCACCTCTGACAAACCGTCATAACCCCTGTGCAGAGGTACTAGGCGGACAGCCGCTCTCGCGGCTTTTTCGTCCGTTGTGCACGCGCACGCCCATGCAGTTTCTGGCGGGCCGGGCGGGGCAGCCACGTGCTGGCCGGTTTCCTAGAACGCCGGTTTTCTCACCCCCGCCGTCGGGCCCGCCACCCTCACGTGAGAATGAGCGGCGGGTTTCCACTCTTGTTCTAGGAGGCTGCCATGCCTGATGCCCGCGCTCGTCTTGAGCAAGCCGTTTTCCCCATTCTCCCCACTGTCACGCCGGACACCATCGCGTCACCCTCACACGCAGGGGGGAGGTATGCGTGAGCCGAGCGGTTCTCCGCAATTGCTGGCGTTTGTGCGCCAGCGCCAGCTCATCGCGCAGCTCGCCACGCAGGCCGGGAAGACCGGCAAGCGCGTGAAGGCGCCGACGGCGCAGGCGATGCAGCAGCTCGATATCGTGAGCGGGCTGATCTGCGAGACGGCGGAGGAAGCCTGCGCGCAACTGCTGAGCGTGAGCGCGGGGCTCGCCGGCATCCTGCAACTGCTGGATTTGCGGAGCGAGCGGTCGGCGGAATGCCACAGCCTGCATTGCCTGTTGGCGCCGTTGAAGGCGCAACTGGACCGATCGTTGAACGATGTCCAGAAGATGCTTTGAGGAAAGCGCGGAAGGGGGCTGAAAACCAGGCGCTCAGTGAATACCGCGGGCAGGCGCTTCCCGCATTGGGGGGCGTTGTTGCATAAATCCGGTCGCCCGCGCGCGGTATGATGACGTTTACGCGCAACGGTCTGGGCAGATGGCGCGGTAAACAATCCGTCTGGCTGCGTAGATTGTCGTCTTTTGCCGGAAAGATGCGCAGGGACACACACAAGCGA
>CAKKOY010000315.1 GCA_919592095.1 Ralstonia syzygii subsp. syzygii
ACGACAATCTACGCAGCCAGACGGATTGTTTACCGCGCCATCTGCCCAGACCGTTGCGCGTAAACGTCATCATGCCGCGCGCGGGCGACCGGATTTATGCAACAACGCCTCGACACTGGGGAACAAACTGGTTATAATGAGTTGACAGTGGTCTAAGACTTTGTCAACGCGTGATTCGGAACAGCCGGAATTCACCGTCGCGATGTCCGGATCGGCTGCATGACGTTGAGTTGTTTTTTAGTTTTCTAAAGGAATTTTGCATGGCCACGGGTATTGTCAAATGGTTTAACGAAATCAAAGGCTTCGGCTTCATCACTCCGGACGGCGGCGGCGCAGATCTGTTCGCACACTTCTCCGAAATTCAATGCTCGGGCTTCAAGACCCTGAAGGAGAGCCAGAAGGTGTCCTTCGAAGTGAAGCAGGGCCCGAAGGGCCTGCAAGCCTCGGGTATCAAGCCGGAATAAGCGTTTTTGGCAATCGCCTAAAACGACAAAGGGGAGCTTCGGCTCCCCTTTCTTTTGGGTGCTTCCCATCCAGACAGACCAGAATGAGTTGGATTTCGAAGGTGAGAGCTGCCTGCAAAAGGTTACGCAGCAAGGATTTTGGGTCCCGGTCTCGCTAGTCGAAGTGCCCGCAGACGTCCTCTAGGTCAAGGTGGGCGTGTCCGCGAGGCATGCCGCGGTCAGGATAGAGCCGGTTCTTGGCGTAACTCCAGAAGTCCTCAATGCCGTTGATGTGGTCGCAGCTAACTGGCTTCGCACCACCCCATGGTCACTGTGCCGGCGCAGGGTAGCGGCCTAGGACTACAGCCGTACCTATCGCCGATGATGTTGTCCATGTGAGATGAGACGATCATGGTCCGATGCAAGGAACGGTGAGTGGCTGGGAGAGAGAGCTGGAAGGGTTGCACGAA
>CAKKOY010000316.1 GCA_919592095.1 Ralstonia syzygii subsp. syzygii
ACCACCAGCACGGCCTTTCCGCTGGCCTCGTAGAGTTCATGCAAGTTCGGCGCAGCGCCGCCAAATTTGACGACGGCTTTCACGCCATCCTTGATCGTGATCTGGTCAAGATCGCCCGCCACGACAGTGCGGCCCTCGCTGGCAATCAAGTGCACGGCCATCTTGACGTTCGTCTCGACACGCTTGCGGAGGCGATCAATCACGTCGTCTTGCTTGGCCTTGGAAAGCTTTACCCACATGGACGGCAGCAGCTTGATTTCCTGCACGAGCGCTTGCAGCAGGTCACGCCCCACCGTCGCAGAAGTCATGTTCAAAATAGTTTTCACGTCGTCGTTCTGGTTGCTCATGGTGTTGGTTCCTTTCAGTCGTCGTTTGCAAT
This sequence comes from Ralstonia syzygii subsp. syzygii, assembly GCA_919592095.1. Classification (GTDB taxonomy): domain Bacteria; phylum Pseudomonadota; class Gammaproteobacteria; order Burkholderiales; family Burkholderiaceae; genus Ralstonia; species Ralstonia syzygii. Next base: position 380 of record CAKKOY010000316.1, read on the forward strand.
GCGATCGAGGGTTTGCTGTTGGGCGTCGCTGAGGTACATGCGCCGCCCGTACTGGTCATATCTGCCCTTCATGTCCGCCACGAACGACTCTTACCAATCGTTCGCGGCGTTCATCCGGGCGCTCTCAAGCAGTTCCTCGAACTCCTTTTCGTCGTAGAGGTCTTGAACGCGCTCGCTCACGGTCACTCCATGCTGCCGGTTGAGGCGCGCTCACGGCGGGCGCGGGTCTGCGTTGTATGCTGCTGGCCGGTGGCTTCGGCTATTTCGCGAGCACGAATTTCTGCCAGTTCCTCGGCGTTCGGCTGCCAGCCTTGATCTACACCGGCTTGTTTTTGTGCTTCAGGTGCGGAGACGGTTGCGGCCTTGATCTCGCCGGTTTCCTGATCTACTTCCTGGGCGGTGGCAGCGGTCGTGGCCGGTTCCGGTTGGCGAACTTCGCGGGCGGTGCCGCGCATCGTCTCGGTTGTGACGCTGGCGACCGTGCCGTCCGGGTTCACGTCGATGATGTCGTGCACCTC
>CAKKOY010000317.1 GCA_919592095.1 Ralstonia syzygii subsp. syzygii
TGCAACCCTTCCAGCTCTCTCTCCCAGCCCCTCACCGTTCCTTGCATCGGACCATGATCGTCTCATCTCACATGGACAACATCTTAGGCGATAGGTACGGCTGTAGTACTAACCTGGCGGGCCAGGTGCTGCGGATGCAGGCCGATCGTCACGGCCAGGCCCTGCAGGAAGTTGCCCACCACCGGCGTGAAGATCGGCGGCAGGGCCAGCTTGCTCTGCACGCGCATCTCGGGCAGGTGCTTGTGCGACAGCGCCAGCGCGTACGGGCGCGGGCTCTGCAGCTTGGGGTTATCGGCGGCGAGATAGTCGGCGATCATCTTCTTGCCGCCGCCGCTGTAGCCGGTCAGCGAGAACGCGGTGACGGGGTAATCCGCCGGAACGATGCCGGCCTCCACCAGCGGGCGCATCAGCAGCACGAAGGCGCTGGCGTGGCAGCCGGGTACGGCGATGCGCTTGGTGTTGCGCAGACGCTCGCGCTGGCCGGGCGCCAGTTCGGGCAGGCCGTAGACCCAGTCGTCCGACGTGCGGAACGCGGTGCTGGCGTCGATGATGCAGGTGTTGGGGTTGTCGACCAGCGACACGGCCTCGCGCGAGGCAACGTCCGGCAGGCACAGGAAGGCCACGTCGGCGGCGTTCAGGAATTTGGCGCGCTCGGCCGGGTCCTTGCGTCGGTCTTCAGCGATGCGCAGGAGCTCGATATCGTCGCGCTGCGACAGATAGTCGAGCAGGCGAAGGCCGGTCGTGCCTTCCTGACCGTCGACGAAAACCTTGAATGCCATGGCGATCTCGCTAGTACCTCAGCACAGAGGTTATGACAGTTTGGGTAGGTTGTAGGACAGGCAAGCAGTTGTGGTCAACGAGCAGCTCAATGCTGCGAGCGATGCCTGCTTGCCGGC
>CAKKOY010000318.1 GCA_919592095.1 Ralstonia syzygii subsp. syzygii
TGCTCAACCGCATGGCTGCGCTTGCCCGCCCGCAGTCCGTCCGCGTCGACTGAATTACGCCTCACAGGGATGGCTTCGACTTCAAAGTCGATTTATGCAACAACGCCCTTCGACTTCAAAGTCGATTTATGCAACAACGCCTTGAGAGAGCATAATAAAAGACTGGTTATGCGTTTTGCGAATCCTTGAGAAGGTCAATCCGTGGAAATTCGTTCCAGACAAGGGTTTGTGAAGCGCATGTGTCAACTGTATCGGCCTTGGTGGACATTTCTCAACGAGATGATGAAAATGTAAAAAATCCTACTGACGAATGCAGAAGGGATTCTTATAATTTCGAAAGACAGGTTTTCGCCATTCTGGAATCCAGGGATGAAAACCAGGTAACAGACTCGGATCAGGGAAGGCGGGTCAAGTCTTCGAGCGGATGGGCCATGCGCCTGTCCCCCGGTGCGCGGGGGCGCGCCGGCCGGTGTGCGGGTGTCTCCGCTGTCACTGTGCAAACGATTGCAGGTGTTGCGATGGCATCCGGGCTTCGGGTCCCAATCACCCGTCCGAGTCACCTTGATGGTCACGGTCAGACCGCGGACCGTCGTCGACGGGACAGCAGTATTTCGACGACCTCCCGACGGCCCGCAAGGGCTGGCGGACTGCCGTGTGACATGCGGGCGAACGCGCACCGCCCGCATGGCTTCATAACAACGCGCACCGCAGACAGAAGAGTGCGGCCGCAGGCTGCTCGCCGGATATTTGTCGGCTGGGTTAGTACTACAGCCGTACCTATCGTCTAAGATGTTGTCCATGTGAGATGAGACGATCATGGTCCGATGCAAGGAACGGCGAGGGGCTGGGAGAGAGAGCTGGAAGGGTTGCA
>CAKKOY010000319.1 GCA_919592095.1 Ralstonia syzygii subsp. syzygii
GTGCTCAACCGCATGGCTGCGCTTGCCCGCCCGCAGTCCGTCCGCGTCGACTGAATTACGCCTCACAGGGATGGCTTCGACTTCAAAGTCGATTTATGCAACAACGCCGGTCTTCGGTGGTCAGCTGCAATTGGATGGTTCGTCTGCCTCGTCTTGCACAGGCTATCTGCTGCTGACCGCTGATGAGGTGACGCTGCTGCATGCGATTCCGCCTCTGTCCATTCAGGACGGGGCAACCATCTCTGGAGCAATCGTCGGTGTGTGGGCGGTTGCCTGGGGCTTTCGGGCAGTCGCCCGGCTTTTTTTTCAACGTGATGAGGAGGTTCTATGAAGTTCGGTATCAAGCGTCTGGCCATCGTGGCCGCTGGTGTGGGTGGTGTCGTGGCTGCTGGTGCCGCGAATGCTGCGATCGATGTTTCGGCCGTGACCACTGCGATGGGCGATGCCGGTACGGCCGTGGCTACGATCGGCAGTGCCGTGCTGTTGGTGGTCGTTGGCATCGCGGTCTACACGTGGGTGCGTCGTCCCATCAAGTGACGCCGCGGGGCGTTGTCCCCGCGCCTGGTTAGACGCGGGGGCTCTGGCCCCCGTTTTCTTTGGGAGGCAGTGATGGAAGGCTACTTCGTGATGCTCGCGTTTTTGGGGGCGGCGTGGATTCTGTTCTCGTAACGGTGGTGCTCTATGCGATGGTTCTGGGTGTTGTGGGTTGCGCGTCGTTGGATCGGTCGCCTGCGAATTCTTGCGTTACTGGGGCTAGTACTACAGCCGTACCTATCGCCTATGATGTTGTCCATGTGAGATGAGACGATCATGGTCCGATGCAAGGAACGGTGAGGGGCTGGGAGAGAGAGCTGGAAGGGTTG
>CAKKOY010000320.1 GCA_919592095.1 Ralstonia syzygii subsp. syzygii
CGCCGGCAAGCAGGCATCGCTCGCAGCATTGAGCTGCTCGTTGACCACAACTGCTTGCCTGTCCTACAACCTACCCAAACTGTCATAACCTCTGTGCTGAGGTACTAGTCCGCGAGCCGATCCTGTTCCTGCGCGAAGCATGGCCCTGGATCCTGCTGGCGGCATTGGTCTGCGGCATCTTCGGCGGGCTGTTCGCCAAGCTGCTGCTGGGCGGCGTCACCGGCATCCTCCCCACCGCCCTCGCCGAACGGGCGCAACGGCATCCGGTGTGGATGGCGTTCAGCTGCGGCGTGGTGATCGCCTGCATCGGCGCGGCCACGCACGGCGACACCTACGGCACCGGCTACGACCAGGCCGCCGCGTTGCTCAACGGGCATCCGATCGCGACACATGAATTCGGCATCGCCAAGCTGGCGGCGACGGTGGCGTCCTACTTCGCCGGCATTCCCGGCGGCATCTTCACGCCGTCGCTGGCGATCGGCGCGGGGCTCGGCGAACACCTGTGGCAGCTCACCGCCGGGCTGGCCGATGAACGCGCGCTGGTGCTGGTGTCGATGGCGGCCTTCCTGGCCGCGGCCACGCAGGCGCCGATCACCGCCAGCGTGATCGTCATGGAGATGACGCGCAGCCAGAACATGATGTTCCATCTGCTGGCGGCGACCTTGCTGGCGTCGTTCGTGGCCCATCAATTCAGCCCGCGGCCGTTCTATCACGCGGCTTCGCGAAGCTTCCGCCGCGAAGCCCTGACCGTGGAGGCGGCATCGGGGAAGGCCGTGCGCGCCTGAGGCGGCTGGTCTTGATCGAGCAAATTGCGTAGAATCGCCGCTCGTCC
>CAKKOY010000321.1 GCA_919592095.1 Ralstonia syzygii subsp. syzygii
AGATGGCATCGAGAAATACACCGCCCGCTTCGTTCGGATTGATCTGGTTGGCAAGCGCCGCGTTGTTGCGAATCACGCTGTTGCGGCCCAGCGCATCCGCCGTGATGAGCACGCCCTGCGGGGTCTCGTCTGCTACCGAGAGATCATCGCCCAATACGCCGCGCCATTCGTTGCGTACCGTGTCGAGCACCACTGCCGTGTCCGGCACGACCACGCCAGTACGTGTCAGATAGTCGTAGGTATCAGTCATAGTTGTTCGTTAGGTCAGCAGTTCCAAAAGCGGTCTGGATGGTGGCGCTGTAGCGCAGTGCCCCGTCCATGATTGCCACGTCGAAGGCGGTGACATCGACCACCCCGCCCACCGTCCTCAGCGTCTGTCGGGCATAGGCTTCGAACTGAACCAGATTCGTGTTGTGCCACACCACATCCATCGTAGGCATCCCGCGATCCGTTGCCAGCACCATTTCACCCAGCTGCGCCTGCATGGCGTGCTGGCAGTCCTGCTTGACCGCCTCAATGCCGCGCGCGATGGCGAGGCTGCCGTCCGCGTCGATGAACAGGTCGTTGCGTTGATTGGTTGCAAGGCTTTTCAAACCGGGCCTCCGCTGGTGTCGCTGCCGCGTTGAACACCGTCATGCCGGTGCGTTTCTGCGGGCGTTTCGCCGAACGTCACGCCGCCCTTGCCGGTAACACGCCCCTCCGTGGTGAGGTTGCCGGTGCAGTTCACGTTTTGGGCGTCGAGTTCGATAGTTGGCGAGGTCATCTTGATCTTGTCCGGCCACAGGGCGATACGTACCGAGCCATCCGCGCTTTGCAAGACAGCGTTTTCC
>CAKKOY010000322.1 GCA_919592095.1 Ralstonia syzygii subsp. syzygii
TCGCATCAACTGGATGTTCTCTACTGAAACGGCCCGCAAAAAATTGGCCAAAGCCTACCCTGTAACCACCTCTGACAAACCGTCATAACCCCTGTGCAGAGGTACTAGGACGACGCGGTCGGTTTGCAGACTCTTGCGTTGACCACGACACAGTTCTGCCTTCATAAGGCCATGCTCATCGACCAGCACACGGCGCAGACCAAAGCCGGCGGGACCACCTTGCCGGAAGCCCAGTTCAATCAGACGGCACCTGACCTCGGCGTTTGGCCCTCAGAGCACGGCGTGTGGAAGTTTGACCTCGGTGCCAAAGAATAGGAATCCACACTGAAGCTCCATCGCTATAATCCACACCGCTGCCGCACCAACGGCAGCCGGGTCTGGCGATCCGCGCTGTTCTCTCCAAGAGGGGCCGACGCTTCATGCGATCAGCCTCAATGCACTCGCTCGCGCGTTTGTTTCTATGGCGGGCCGGGTGAGGAGACCTTCGGGTCTGCCGGTTTCTTGGAGGCCGGTTCGCCAGCCTCGCCGTCGGGCCCGCCACCTCGTCTGGCGACGAATGGCGGACCTCTCACCCACTCCAAGAGGCTGTCATGACTGCAAACCACAGCGGGCACCGCCCCGCGTCATATCCATCCCCACCGCACCCACACCACCGCACTTCCCACCACACCGGAGGCCCTCAATGACCTCCAAACGCCACATCTATCTAATACTACAGCCGTAGCTCAAAATGGCGGAGCACATCCCCGCGCCCGGTAGTGACACTGCTGAGCGCGCCACTGATGCGCGCGCCGCCATCGCGACCATGCCAGCAC
>CAKKOY010000323.1 GCA_919592095.1 Ralstonia syzygii subsp. syzygii
CATGTTCGGGAACAACAAACGCGCACGGATCGACCGGATTGAGAACAACGTTGCCATCCTGGATCGACAGGAGCCAGCGGCCGGATTCGAGTAGCTTGAGTATGGCGGCGGTGCTGTAGTCCGGCTTTCCATAGCGGCCTGCTTTGCGGATAGCAGGCAGCACTTCCGCCGTCACCCACTTGCGGAAGCGGTGCGGTAGCGTGCCCAATTTCACGGCATCCCGGCAGCGAAGCACAAGCGTGTAGAGACCGGATTCGGAGATGATGTTGGCCTGATCGTTACCGCGAGATAAGCCCTGAAGTAAAGTTAGGGCTTTCTCGTCTGCATCCAGCGACAGCAGTGCCTTTGTCGGATTCGAGAGATCGAGCGCCTTACATACATCGACCGCGACAAACCAAGGTTCATCAGCACGCAGTACGACACGAACAGGGTGAGATTCGAATTGAAAGGTGGATTCGGGAGAAACTGCCGGCGCGAGCGCGCCTTGAGCGGAGTGCGTCATGATGTTTGTCTCATTTGCGGTTTTGAACCGCCCTCCCGACGCCAATCGGGTGGGCGACCACGAAACGAGAGTTGGCGTACCGATGAGACAACGGCGAGCCTTGCGGCTCCTCTCGCCCGGGTCGCCCATAGAGAACATACCAAGCGCAAAAAAGCCGTCTTGCTTGCACATGACGGCTTTCGCCGTCTCATTCGGGACGCCAATCCCGTCCGCCAGTTGTCTACTAGCGGTACGGGCAGTGTAGGCCGACCCAGAGTGGATTGCAAGCCGCGCCATAGTCACACCGCCTTCAGCACTTTCGGCGACCAGC
>CAKKOY010000324.1 GCA_919592095.1 Ralstonia syzygii subsp. syzygii
CTGAATTACGCCTCACAGGGATGGCTTCGACTTCAAAGTCGATTTATGCAACAACGCCGCACGGACCGCTCGTCAATCGCGCTCGTGAATCTGAAAGATACCTTTGTTGTTCTGGACACTTGTGTGTTGCTCATGCAGCGGATATCCGATGTTCTCATGGACCTACGCGCAGAAAAGTTGTTCTCGACCCACTGGACCGAAGACATTGATCACGAGTTTCTGCGCAACCTGGAGAAGGTTTATGACATCCCGCTCGAGAAAGCGCAGAACCGTCTTCGGGCAATGAAAAAACGCTGCCCTGAGTGGGAAGTGCCGATGAGCGTCGTAGATTTTGCGAGGGTGCCCGAAAACGTCGACCAGAAAGACCGGCACGTAGCCGCTGCGGCGCTCGCTTTGCGGCACGCTGCAGACAAAGACGCGGAAGAAGATGAGCCCGGCCAGACGTATCACATCATCCTCGTGAGCGAGAATATCAAGGACATGGCCAAGAAACCTATGGCCAAGCTTGGTGTGCGGGTGATGCGCGTGGGTGAATTCCTCGACGAAGTGTACAGAGCCGAACCGGAAGCTGCAAAACGTGCGGTTTGTCAGGCGGCAAAAGACCTTAAGAAGCCGCCATACACCGTACCAGAGCTCCTTGATGTCTTGCGACAGGCGAGTGCAAAAACCCTGGTCTCGAAACTGGCGTTGTTGCATAAATCCGGTCGCCCGCGCGCGGCATGATGACGTTTACGCGCAACGGTCTGGGCAGATGGCGCGGTAAACAATCCGTCTGGCTGCGTAGATTGTCGTC
>CAKKOY010000325.1 GCA_919592095.1 Ralstonia syzygii subsp. syzygii
GCAACCCTTCCAGCTCTCTCTCCCAGCCCCTCACCGTTCCTTGCATCGGACCATGATCGTCTCATCTCACATGGACAACATCATAGGCGATAGGTACGGCTGTAGTATTAGGCAGAGTTGTCGTCGGCGTGCAAGCGTACCGACCAGCCGACACCCGCGATCAGCAAGGCAATCGCCGCCATTTCGAGTGGCCGGGGCCAGCGGTGGTCGTACACGAAGCCGTACGCCAGCGCGAACAGTGTCTCGAACACGATCATCTGGCCCGACAGCGTCAGCGGCAGGCGCCGGGCGGCGATGTTCCACAGGTTGTTGCCGATCAGCGACGCACCCAGGGCCACCGCGGCGTTGACGGCCCAAAAGGTGGTCCAGACCCGTCCGCCGCCATGCGCCCAGCCGGTGCCGGCGGCCAGCACCGCCACCACGGTCAGCGCGGCCGACAGCACGCCGGTCGAGATGCCGTACAGCGCCGACCACTCGTTGCTGGAGAAATGCGGGTTGCGCTGCAGGTGGCGGGCGTTGTCGACGGCGTACCAGGTCCAACTGCACAGTGCACCCGCCGAGCAGGCGATGCCGGCGAGACGTTGCCAGATCGGGCGGGCGTCGGCGGCCACGGCGTCATGGCTGAACAGGTCGATGTTGATGCAGGCGATGCCGGCCGCCACCACTAGTACCTCAGCACAGAGGTTATGACAGTTTGGGTAGGTTGTAGGACAGGCAAGCAGTTGTGGTCAACGAGCAGCTCGATGCTGCGAGCGATGCCTGCTTGCCGGCGG
>CAKKOY010000326.1 GCA_919592095.1 Ralstonia syzygii subsp. syzygii
CGTGCTCAACCGCATGGCTGCGCTTGCCCGCCCGCAGTCCGTCCGCGTCGACTGAATTACGCCTCACAGGGATGGCTTCGACTTCAAAGTCGATTTATGCAACAACGCCACCTTGGTGGTGCGTGCGGCCTTGCCCGCCTTCATTTGCTTGACGGCCTGCAGCAGTTCCGCCCCGATATCGCGCGACGCGTCACGCGTGATGAGTTCCTTTTCAGTCTTGGGCATCTTCGATGGCCTCCTTGATGGCCTTGAGCGTGTGGCTGGGGATGTTTTCCTGCGCGCTCTTGGCGTAGATCGTGAGCAACCAGATTTCGCCATTGGCGAGCCGGTTGTAATAGATGATCCGGACACCGCCGCTTTTCCCGCTCCCCTGGCGCTTCCAGCGCACCTTTCTGCAGCCGCCAGAGCCCGGAATCACATCCCCCGCCTCTGGATTGTTGGCGAGCCAGGAGCAGAACTCTCCGCGTTCATCTTCAGCCCAGTAGTCGGACACGAGGTTCTTGAAGAGCGGGGTTTCAACGATTGTTAGCATACGCAGATTATACGTCAATGACGTATATTGAAGCAAGTACGCTAGTACCTCTGCACAGGGGTTATGACGGTTTGTCAGAGGTGGGTACAGGGTAGGCCTTTGGCCAATTTTTTGCGGGCCGTTTCAGTAGAGAACATCCAGTTGATGCGAGCGCCGCTGGCGTTTCGCAGTTGCTCCCAAGCCGCGACCTAGGAGATCAGCCGGTCGC
>CAKKOY010000327.1 GCA_919592095.1 Ralstonia syzygii subsp. syzygii
GGGCGACCTTCCACGATGTAGAGGTTCTGCATCACCATCAGCGGGTCGGCCCCCATGCGCTGCGCCATGTTCAGCGACACGACGCAGTTGGCAAGGGCGTTGGGGTTCTCGCCCTTCTTCTCGTCCCATGCGCGGTAGGCCGCAGGAACGAGGGTAGAACTGGACAGCAGCTTGGCGGCACGCTGCATCAGCGCGAAAGACTGTTCGTTGCCGAAGCCCATGCTCACGATGGCGTGCTGCTCTTGTTGCGGCTGCTGGCGCATGGTGGCGAGCGTGGTTTGTTGCGTGGGCGCGTTCATGGTTCTGGACTCCTTATTTACGGAACTTGCAGGTGGGGTAAGCGGCGCAGTAACGCTCGTGGCACATCATCGATTTGGGATTGCCCCAAAACGTGCCCGCGTGAATGATCTTGGCGGCGTATTCGAGGATGCCGGGCGACTCACCGTCGCCCAGGAGCACGTCACGCGCCCCTGCGATCTCACCAGTGCCGACGCGCTGCGATGCGGGTGTCTTGGCCGTGTTCATGCCGATGATTTGCGCCGGGGCGCTGATGGGCACACCGCTAGCGTGCTCCGCCAGCAGTTCATAGACGCCCATCTGGTAGGCGTGTCCGGCGGTCTTGACGTTGCCATCCGAGCCGACAGCAGCTTTGCCCGTTTTCAGGTCGCAGATCGCCAAACCTTCGGCTGTCTCGCG
>CAKKOY010000328.1 GCA_919592095.1 Ralstonia syzygii subsp. syzygii
ACCCTTCCAGCTCTCTCTCCCAGCCACTCACCGTTCCTTGCATCGGACCATGATCGTCTCATCTCACATGGACAACATCATAGGCGATAGGTACGGCTGTAGTATTAGGCGTGATGTCATAACGCGCATTGATCTCGAAGTTGTTCAGCAGAAGTCGATCGGCGACGATCGGGCCGGACGTGATCCCCGTAATGTCCGTACGTGTCCATGCCAGCCCGGCTTTCACTGGGCCAATGGTGTATGTGCCACCCAGGCCAAAGATTTGCTGCTGTCGACCGATGAACGTCGCGTCGGCGTTCGAACTAACCGCGCCATCTGCGTTAGCGCCAGGATGGTTGTACACCTGGTACGCTGCGCCAAGGCTCACCGGGCCGGCGCTATAGCCGGCATCAAAGCTGTAAGCGCGATTGTTACTGAAGCCGCCAGCTTGGTCGCTAAGACCATAGAGACCACCGAAAGTGAAGCCGCCGTAAGACGGGCTCATGTACTTGATGGAATTGGTAATCCGTGTGTTGTTGTCGGTATTGTCGTTGTCAAAGATGTGCGAGAAGTGGCGTTGTTGCATAAATCGACTTTGAAGTCGAAGCCATCCCTGTGAGGCGTAATTCAGTCGACGCGGACGGACTGCGGGCGGGCAAGCGCAGCCATGCGGTTGAGCA
>CAKKOY010000329.1 GCA_919592095.1 Ralstonia syzygii subsp. syzygii
CCCATGCCGTGCTCGCTCCACAGCGTCTTCTCGAACAGCTTGGGGTTCTGTGCGATCACCGCGTTGGCCGCATTGAGGATGCGCACCGTGGAGCGGTAGTTCTGCTCCAGCTTGATGACCTTGAGGTTGGGGAAGTCGGTCTGCAGCAGCTTGAGGTTGTCCAGCGTCGCGCCGCGCCAACCGTAGATGGCCTGGTCGTCGTCGCCCACCGCCGTGAAGGCCGGCGCGCGCAGGTGCGAACCGCCCGCCAGCAGCTTCAGGAGCTGGTACTGGCAGGCGTTGGTGTCTTGATATTCATCGACGAGGAAGTAGCGCAGGCGATTCTGCCACTTCAGGCGCACCGCTTCGTTGCTCGCGAACAGCTCGGCCGGGATGCGGATCAGGTCGTCGAAATCCACTGCCTGATAAGCATGCAGCGTGGCGACGTAGTTGCGATAGACCAGCGCGGCCTGGTGATCGTCGGCGTTGTTGTTGGCGATGGCCTCGGCGATGGCGGCTTCCGGATCGACGAGACCGTTCTTCCACAGCGAGATCGCACTCTGCACGCGGCGGATCAGCTGCTTGTCCGTCGTCGCCAGCTGCTCCTGGATCATGCCGAAGCAATCGTCCGAATCCATGATCGAGAAGCGCGGCTTCAGGCCCACGTGCTC
>CAKKOY010000330.1 GCA_919592095.1 Ralstonia syzygii subsp. syzygii
GACGACAATCTACGCAGCCAGCCGGATTGTTTACCGCGCCATCTGCCCAGACCGTTGCGCGTAAACGTCATCATGCCGCGCGCGGGCGACCGGATTTATGCAACAACGCCCTTCCATCAGCGACGGATCTTCTCTGACTCGGAAAGTTCAAGCTCTATAGTGCCGGATCAATAGCCGCTCCGGCGACACCAACTAATAATCACCAATTTCGCGCTCGAATACCGAATTTCGCACTCCTCCATATCACGTTTGGCGATTTATCGACGTAAAATCCAGCTCACTCGCGTCGCAGGGCGAAATTCTCGATAGTGACGCGAGATTTGCGGCGCAATATAATTGGAGGAATTATTGAGAAAAATCATCAAACTTGAAACTCCACAAAACCCAAGGCGGGGTTCGGAAAGGATTTGTCTCCACCTGGATATCAAGAACGCGAATGCCGGATCAATAATATTATATTTCTCCAGAAATAACCAACAATCCATCACAAGAACACAGTCGAGCGCTTGCGCGAAGGCGCAGCGCGGGGCGTTGTTGCATAAATCGACTTTGAAGTCGAAGCCATCCCTGTGAGGCGTAATTCAGGCGACGCGGACGGACTGCGGGCGGGCAAGCGCAGCCATGCGGTTGAGCACGC
>CAKKOY010000331.1 GCA_919592095.1 Ralstonia syzygii subsp. syzygii
GGCAGCGATGACGACAAGGTAGTGGATGTCGAGGCGATCGCTATCGAGCACAAGCCGCTCACCGAGGAATTGCAGAAGGCGTGGGACGATGGTTACGACGCTGCGGAGGCCGATGAGCCGCAGTCAGCCTGCCCCACGATGAAAGGCGAACTGTGCATCGAATGGATTAAAGGCTGGAAGTCATGGCACGAGGAAAACAATACCAAGTGGTGGCAGGAACACTGTGATGACGGCTTGGGCGGGGAGGCGGCATGAAACTGACCTCCATCAATGTACAAAACTTCCTCGGTGTTCGCGCCGTGGAAATTCCCCTGATTGCGCCCGTGACCCTGTTCGCGGGCAAGAACGGCGCAGGCAAGTCCAGCTTGCAGGAAGCCATCCGCATGGCGCTCACCGGCGAAGCGGTGCGCGTCGGTTTGAAAAAGGACTACGGCCAACTGATTACCGAGGGCGCTGAATCTGGCTTTTCCGAAGTCGAAATCGACGGCGCTGTTCGCGCATTCGTTACTCTGCCTGACGGCAAAACCACGCCATTGACAGAGTACGTGCCGCCGACCGCGCTGCCCTACGTGCTGGACGCGCAGCGGTTCGCCAAGCTGGAACCGAATGAGCGCCGTGCC
>CAKKOY010000332.1 GCA_919592095.1 Ralstonia syzygii subsp. syzygii
ACGACAATCTACGCAGCCAGCCGGATTGTTTACCGCGCCATCTGCCCAGACCGTTGCGCGTAAACGTCATCATGCCGCGCGCGGGCGACCGGATTTATGCAACAACGCCTCTGGATGCAGAAAGTGCGCATCTATTGCAGCCGCCTATCTCAATATTCAAGTTTCTCTGTGACGGATCATTCCGGGTAAGGCTTCTGCCGGAATATACGCCGTTGTAATCGCCAATCCCCCGGTGAGTTTTTTTGACGCCCGGATTCCATCTGGGCGTCCCTTTTCGCGTTGAACCGAATGCTTCCCGTGCATTCCGGCCAAAAAAGCTGAGGCGTTTCCCCGCTGCGTTACGTGGCATCGGGGCGCATCCATTCTCGCGCTGTCCCGGGGCAGCCGTCGGTGTTACGTTTCCCCGTCTCCTTCGCACATCTGATGTACCTGCGCTTGCTGGCGCGCGGTATCCATCCGGCCTGCGGCCCCGGCGCTGGTGTTGCTTTCTTGTGATTCTGACGATTTGCTTAGTACTACAGCCGTACCTATCGCCTATGATGTTGTCCATGTGAGATGAGACGATCATGGTCCGATGCAAGGAACGGTGAGGGGCTGGGAGAGAGAGCTGGAAGGGTT
>CAKKOY010000333.1 GCA_919592095.1 Ralstonia syzygii subsp. syzygii
GGTCGTGGCCGGTTCCGGTTGGCGAACTTCGCGGGCGGTGCCGCGCATCGTCTCGGTTGTGACGCTGGCGACCGTGCCGTCCGGGTTCACGTCGATGATGTCGTGCACCTCCTCGGCGGACTGCAAGCCCATCAGCAGTTCGGGGGCGTAGAGCTTGCCAAAGAAGCTAGCCGTGCGGTAACGCAGCATCACTTCGGGCATGGTCTGCCACTTGCTGCCGTTCTTGCCGTACCAGCCTTCCTTGACAGCCATTTCGACGGACACCTTCGGGCTGTCGATGCGCGCGCCGGTTTCCTTTTCGATTGCCCAGGCGATGCATTCAAGGTTTTGCACGGTGGCCTTGTGCTTGGAGGTGACGCGCTGGCGATCCACCCACTTGGTGACTTCGTACTCGACTTCCTTGGGGCCGAGGTCTTTCAGGTCAAAGCGCAGGGGCGAGAAGCGACCGCATCCGTTGATGGCGGCGATGATCCACTGCGATGACCACGATGGGCGACCTTCCACGATGTAGAGGTTCTGCATCACCATCAGCGGGTCGGCCCCCATGCGCTGCGCCATGTTCAGCGACACGACGCAGTTGGCAAGGGCGTTGGGGTTCTCG
>CAKKOY010000334.1 GCA_919592095.1 Ralstonia syzygii subsp. syzygii
TCGGCCAGATCACGTTTGTCGTTGGCGACTGCGCTTTGCAGCAGGCGCAGGGCTTTCTCGTATTCGGGCAGCTTGTTCCGAGCCTCGATATCGCCAGACCCGTTTGATTCGATGCTGCCGTGCTCTGTCGAATACTTTTCGAGTACTGCATTGGCATCGGCAAGCTGCGCCCGCTGGTTGGTGTCCATTTCGCCAAACGGGATCACCATGCGCAGGGACTCATTCAGCGAGTAGGCCAGGTCATGCACAAGGCCAACCTTGCGGCCACTGCTGGCAAGCTGGCGAGCGGTCTCAACCTTGGCTTCCCATTCCTTGAGTTCGGCCTCGTCGCGCGCCAGCTTGTCGGCGACGCGGGCGTACCGGCTGCCTTTCTCGCGCAGGTCGGCCAGCCGCTGCGCGGCTTCGGCGTGGCGCTTGTGGTCAGCCTGCAATGCGCCCATGCGCTGGTTGGCAGCGGCCAGCCCCGCGTCGGTGGCGGCGAGGCGCTTTTGCAGATCGGCCAGCGTAGCGGCATCGAACGCTGGCTTTTCAGCAGCCCACGATGCGGCCTTCTTGTCGCCGTAGGTCTCGCCAGTAATCGTGCGCCACGC
>CAKKOY010000335.1 GCA_919592095.1 Ralstonia syzygii subsp. syzygii
CAACAGCCTGCTCCACGTCCATGTGAACGACCGTGCTGCGCTTGGACATGGCTAGCAGCGGGGCTTCGTTGGCCGTGCGCTCAGACGCATAAACGCGCTCGAAAATCTTCTGCGGCACTGACACGCCGCCGTAGTAGTAGGTCGGTTTCAGCACGTCCGGGACTTCGCCGGTACGGAAGATGATCAGGTGCGAGTGATGGATAGGCTTGCCGTTCACGCGCCAGTAAGTCGGCTCATAGAAGTGCAGGCTCGTCGGGTCTTTCACTGCGTCAGCGCCCAATTCAGGCACGCACCAGTACGGATCGATCTGCCGGATGCCCTTGTAGCTTCCGGGCGTCACACCGTCCGGGTTGAATGGCTTTTCGTAGTACTCCGGGTCAGTGGATTGAACAACGAACATGGCGATGCGGATGCCGAACACGCGGCCCATGCGCACGAACTCGCGCATCTGGCGATTGACGCGGAAGCGCTTGTCTTCCTTGCGGATCGCATCGATGACGCCCGCATCAATACCCGTGCCGTCGTTGACGGTAACCGTGTAGCCATTGCGGATCGCATCCTTGCCCGGCATCCCGCACGCCTTGTCAAC
>CAKKOY010000336.1 GCA_919592095.1 Ralstonia syzygii subsp. syzygii
ACGACAATCTACGCAGCCAGACGGATTGTTTACCGCGCCATCTGCCCAGACCGTTGCGCGTAAACGTCATCATGCCGCGCGCGGGCGACCGGATTTATGCAACAACGCCGGAAGGCCAGCAAATGCCCGAGCGAACTGTCGACAGCGACGACGGCACGCACGGCCGCGAAGGCACCCATCCAGCTCGCGCCGGCGCCGCCATACTGCGTGGGGATCACCAGCGGCAGCAGGCCGAGACGCGCGATCAGCGCCTTCTCGTGCGCCGGATGGCCGCCCTGGCTGTCACGCTGCGCGGCGGTGGCGGCCAGTGCCTCCAGCAACGCGGACAGGTCGGGAAGCTGGTGCAGATCGTCGCGCTTCATGCAGTGCCTTATCCTGGCCGGGTTCCGGTGCAGGCACTATACGGAGGGCCTTCCCCGCCCCGAAGGAAGGAATTCGCATGCGCTTATCGGGCCCGCGCATATGCGCGGCTAAGAGCCGCTAACACAAGTCATCGACGAATCGAGAGCAGATGATTGCAGCGGCGAGTGAAAGGAGCGCGGTGTGAATATCGAGTCGTCGTTCGAAGCGGATGCGCAGC
>CAKKOY010000337.1 GCA_919592095.1 Ralstonia syzygii subsp. syzygii
CAACCCTTCCAGCTCTCTCTCCCAGCCCCTCACCGTTCCTTGCATCGGACCATGATCGTCTCATCTCACATGGACAACATCATAGGCGATAGGTACGGCTGTAGTACTAGGTTGTATTGGCGGCCCAGCGTGATGGTGCCCAGGTCCTTGTTGGACAGGCCCACGTACGATTGACGGTTGAACAGCGTACCGGAGCTGCTCATCCTGCCCGTGGCCGAATTGAAGCCGCTTTCCAGCACGAACAGTGCTTTGTTGCCACCGCCCAGGTCTTCCGAGCCTTTCAGGCCCCAGCGGCTGTTGTACACCGCACCGCTTTCCATCTGGACCAGGCTATTGCCGGCCGAGTTGGCGTTGGTGATGTAGTGGATGGTGGTATCGACAATACCGTACAGCGTCACGCTCGATTGGACGTAGGCCGAACCTGCGAACAGGGTGCCGACTGCGAGGCGTTGTTGCATAAATCCGGTCGCCCGCGCGCGGCATGATGACGTTTACGCGCAACGGTCTGGGCAGATGGCGCGGTAAACAATCCGGCTGGCTGCGTAGATTGTC
>CAKKOY010000338.1 GCA_919592095.1 Ralstonia syzygii subsp. syzygii
GACGAAATGGGTCAAGGTTGTGTCGGTGGTCGCGTCTCAAGAGCAAGCCGTTGCGGGTGCGGACAATAGCACGATCATGACGCCGCTTCGTGTTGCACAGGCCACCTCCAATAAACAACCGGCTCTCGGATACACACCCGTGCAACAGGGAACGGGCGTCGGGCAACTGTCGAACGTGGTCAAGATCGGTTGGAGCAGCGGGGGACGACTCAGGGCGACGGTCGATGCTACCGACCAGGGCAACTTCGTATTCGACCGCCAGCTTGCCAGCTATGCCACCCAGCAGTGGATTGTCAATAATTACGCGAGCATCGGTTTCGTCAATGATCGCATTAATTCAAGAGCGCCTATTCGGGTCAATAACGTAAGTTACGGTTACGTAATTAGCGACTCATCAAACGTTATTAATCAGGTCTGGAATCAACGTGATCGTATCGAATGCTATGTCGATGAACAATTCCAGGGAGCAATCGCGTATACGCGGGACATTGACGGGGTGAACGGCGCGCTGGCTACAAAGTTCTATTCAACCGATGGGCGAATCAAGCCA
>CAKKOY010000339.1 GCA_919592095.1 Ralstonia syzygii subsp. syzygii
GCTGTCGCGCGAGACGGTGCGCCGGCGCTTGGCCGAGAACGATCTGAAGCCCTGGCGCAAGAACATGTGGTGCATTCCCAAGGTCGACGCGGAATACGTCGCACGCATGGAAGACGTACTCGACCTGTATGCCGAAACCCCGGATCCACAGCGCCCGGTCGTGTGCTTCGATGAAAGCCCGACCCAGCTCATCGGCGAAGTGCGCCAACCGATCCCGGCCGAGCCGGGCAAGCCCTTGCTTTACGACTGCGAGTACAAGCGCAACGGTACCGCCAATCTGTTCGTCTTCCTCGATGCACACCGTAGCTGGCGCAAGGTGAAAGTCACCGAACGGCGAACCGCAGGTGACTTCGCCCAGTGCATGCGCGAGCTGGTCGATATCCACTACCCTCAGGCATCGCGCATCCGGGTCGTGCTCGACAATCTGTCGACCCACACGCCTGCGGCGCTCTACCAAGCCTTGCCACCAGCAGAGGCACGCCGCATCCTGCAGCGAATCGAATTCCACTACACCCCCAAGCACGCCAGTTGGCTCAACATGGTCGAGATC
>CAKKOY010000340.1 GCA_919592095.1 Ralstonia syzygii subsp. syzygii
GACGAAATGGGTCAAGGTTGTGTCGGTGGTCGCGTCTCAAGAGCAAGCCGTTGCGGGTGCGGACAATAGCACGATCATGACGCCGCTTCGTGTTGCACAGGCCACCTCCAACAAGCAACCGGCTCTCGGATACACGCCTGTTCAGCAAGGAACCGGCATTGGCCAAGCGGCTAATGTCGTCAAGATCGGTTGGGGCAACGGGGGACGACTCAGAGCGACGGTCGATGCTTCGGACCTCGGAAATTTCGTCTTTGACAGCCAGCTTGCCAGCTACGCAACCATGAACTGGATCGCAGCAAACTACGCGAGCATCGGTTATGTCAATGATCGCCTTAATTCACGAGCACCCGTTCGAGTCAATAACGCAAGTTACGGTTACGTAATTAGCGACTCCGCAAACGTTATTAATCAGGTCTGGAATCAACGTGATCGCATCGACTGCTATGTCGATGAACAATTCCAGGGAGCAATCGCGTATACGCGGGACATTGACGGGGTGAACGGCGCGCTGGCTACAAAGTTCTATTCAACCGATGGGCGAATCAAGCCA
>CAKKOY010000341.1 GCA_919592095.1 Ralstonia syzygii subsp. syzygii
ACCCTTCCAGCTCTCTCCCCCAGCCCCTCACCGTTCCTTGCATCGGACCATGATCGTCTCATCTCACATGGACAACATCATAGGCGATAGGTACGGCTGTAGTACTAGGCGTGTATTTGAGGTGTCGGCGCAGGCTGGTGCGTGATGTCATCCCGGCCGGCCTGGCGAAGCCGCCCTACGGACCGGCTGACTCAACGCGTTTCCGGTGCCGGCCCCAGGGCGCGCTCGAAATGGCGGATGGCGCGCAGGTACATCTGCATGTGTTCTTTCCTGAAGATGCCATCGAGCGAATGTTTGTCCGCTCCGTCGCCTGTGCCGTACTCGGGCGCGAGCGGAGCCGGGCCGCTGTATTTGCCCAGGGAAACCGCGGTCTGTGCATTGCGCGACAGGTCCAGCGCGTTCTTGTGCATCTGGTCGATGAGACTGCCTTGCTGCAGACCGGCGTTGTTGCATAAATCCGGTCGCCCGCGCGCGGCATGATGACGTTTACGCGCAACGGTCTGGGCAGATGGCGCGGTAAACAATCCGTCTGGCTGCGTAGATTGTC
>CAKKOY010000342.1 GCA_919592095.1 Ralstonia syzygii subsp. syzygii
GGTGCTGGCATGGTCGCGATGGCGGCGCGCGCATCAGTGGCGCGCTCAGCAGTGTCACTACCGGGCGCGGGGATGTGCTCCGCCATTTTGAGCTACGGCTGTAGTACTAGTCTAGGCGCTCGCATTTCCGGCGGTGTCCCCACACCAGGAAAAGTGACGGTAAAGGCGAATGCATACGCCTTGAGAAACAGCAAAGCGTGCCGCCGGCTTCACATGCCCGGTGAGTAGGCCATCAGGAGACAGGGTTAACATGCAGACAACCGAAGACGTTCAATTGCGTCAGGCATTCCCATGCCGATTGCACCGAAGTCGCCGCGCTCCTCAGGCGTTGCGGACTTCCTGCGGACGACACCCACGACATCATCGGCGCGTTTCACGTCGCGCTGGAAAAAGGCCGCATCATCGGGTGCGCCGCCGTGGAGGGGCGTTGTTGCATAAATCCGGTCGCCCGCGCGCGGCATGATGACGTTTACGCGCAACGGTCTGGGCAGATGGCGCGGTAAACAATCCGTCTGGCTGCGTAGATTG
>CAKKOY010000343.1 GCA_919592095.1 Ralstonia syzygii subsp. syzygii
GCGAAAGAAATCCTCGCCAGTTCGGTCGCCGAGAACGTTGGTCTCATCAAGTCGATTGCCGATCAGTATCTGGCAGGCGTACAGGGCGCGGTGATGCGCGCGATCACCCGCGGGAGCGGATTGCAAGACTTGATCCCCTATCTGCGCGAGCAGGAAGGTGTCACACAACGACGCGCACGAAACATCGCGCTCGATCAAACGCGCAAGGTCTACAACGGCCTGAACAAGGGGCGTTGCGCAGCGGTTGGCGTGACCGAGGGCGAATGGGTACATAGCGGCGGCGGATTGCATCCGCGCGAACGTCACCAGAATTTTGACGGCAAGGTGTTCGACCTCTCGGAGGGTGCTCCTGTCGGGCCGAACGGCGAATACGTGCAGCCGGGCGAAGAGCCGAACTGCAAATGCACTTTCATACCTGTCATCCGCTTTCCAGGAGGTGACGCATGACGAACCGCGTCATCGATACGAACGGCTGGGCCGAGATTCGCGACAACCCGATTTCCAAGGTCGGCGTCTTCCCCTATCT
>CAKKOY010000344.1 GCA_919592095.1 Ralstonia syzygii subsp. syzygii
CACGGGCCATTCGCTGTGGGCGCGCGAGGTCGGCTCCCAGGCGACCGAAGTGGCCATCCGCGCTGGCGTGCTCAACCGCATGGCTGCGCTTGCCCGCCCGCAGTCCGTCCGGGTCGACTGAATTACGCCTCACAGGGATGGCTTCGACTTCAAAGTCGATTTATGCAACAACGCCGCAGCCGGCAGCCGGCTCACACCTCGGCTGGTGAGCGAATGACTGCGACAGTGCATTTAAATCGCCCCATGCAATCAAGCGATCGCGGTGAGGGGCGTGCGCCTTGTTTTCCACGTAGCCTGAAAAACGATCGGCCCGAGTGGATTCGACGTTTTTCAACCGCAAGATTCCGCTGAAGTGCTCACGATCTCGGCGCCCCGTGCAGAACTGCCGGACTGCGGCCATATGATGATGCGGGAGCGGCGTTGTTGCATAAATCGACTTTGAAGTCGAAGCCATCCCTGTGAGGCGTAATTCAGTCGACGCGGACGGACTGCGGGCGGGCAAGCGCAGCCATGCGGTTGAGCA
>CAKKOY010000345.1 GCA_919592095.1 Ralstonia syzygii subsp. syzygii
GCTCGCATCAACTGGATGTTCTCTACTGAAACGGCTCGCAAAAAATTGGCCAAAGCCTACCCTGTAACCACCTCTGACAAACCGTCATAACCCCTGTGCAGAGGTACTAGGATATCCCCCCGTTGCAGCCCCAAGCTCGCCTGAGATGGCGGCTGGGAGCCAACGCAGCACCTTGCGAGAGAGCCACACCAATCACGCCGGGCGGACTGTGGTCACCGTACCCGAGCTGGAGCCACGCTTGCCGGGAGTGTCCCAGGAGTGCGTCATCATCCGGCACAGGCATGCCGGAGCTCCGGCCGATGCGCGCACCTCGGTGGGCAACACCTCTAGCAGCCACGAGGTGGCTGGCCGGCATCCACGCGCGCCGGCAGCCCGCTGGCATCCATCGAAAAACGAACCTGAGCCCCGCCCGGTTTGAGCCCGTCAGCAGGTACGATGGCAGCCGGGGAGCCGATGTAAGGGGGCAGGGATAAGGGGCAGCGAGGCTTACCAAATGGCGCGCCCAAAGTAAAACGCC
>CAKKOY010000346.1 GCA_919592095.1 Ralstonia syzygii subsp. syzygii
CCGCCGGCAAGCAGGCATCGCTCGCAGCATTGAGCTGCTCGTTGACCACAACTGCTTGCCTGTCCTACAACCTACCCAAACTGTCATAACCTCTGTGCTGAGGTACTAGGATGAAAGGATGATAACGAGCGGCCGGCGCGGGCGTCCATGCTGCGCCCGCACAACCCTGCGGAGACCATCGTGCGTACCCTGTCCGATCACCTGTCCAGCTACGCGGCCTATCACCAGGACGGCCGCAACATCGCCACGCACTTCTTCGGCATCCCGGCCATCGTGGTGGCCGTGGCGGTGCTGCTCTCCCGTCCAGTGCTGGGCATGCTGCCGGGCGGCGTGACTGTCACACCGGCGTTGCTGCTGCTGGCGGCGGTGACGGTGTTCTATCTGCGGCTGGACGTGGTGTTCGGGCTAGTACCTCTGCACAGGGGTTATGACGGTTTGTCAGAGGTGGGTACAGGGTAGGCTTTGGCCAATTTTTTGCGAGCCGTTTCAGTAGAGAACATCCAGTTGATGCGAG
>CAKKOY010000347.1 GCA_919592095.1 Ralstonia syzygii subsp. syzygii
TCGCATCAACTGGATGTTCTCTACTGAAACGGCCCGCAAAAAATTGGCCAAAGCCTACCCTGTACCCACCTCTGACAAACCGTCATAACCCCTGTGCAGAGGTACTAGTGCACCACCAATGGATTGGGCGCCGTCGCTGTCAGGAACATGGCCGACGTGATCGGATTGGCGTGATAGTTGACCAGCGCCAGGTAGGTGCCGACCTTGCCCTGGGTGCCCTTCGCTGGATCCGAATCGAAAGCATGCGCGATCGACCTCATGATCGGATGCACGATGCCGCCGCCGCGCGCGGTGTTGCTGGGCGTGAACGGCGCCAGCACCAACTCGCAGACCGTCAACCCGTAGCCGATCCCCACCGTGCGCTTGCCAAGCAGCGCGATGAACATCAGACCGACGCGACTGCCTAGTACTACAGCCGTAGCTCAAAATGGCGGAGCACATCCCCGCGCCCGGTAGTGACACTGCTGAGCGCGCCACTGATGCGCGCGCCGCCATCGCGACCATGCCAGC
>CAKKOY010000348.1 GCA_919592095.1 Ralstonia syzygii subsp. syzygii
CGGACTCCTTGTGACTTCCGCCGCCCACCGTCGCTTCGGGCTACGCCCTACGCAACGGTGGGCGGCGGCATGGATCACCAACCACTGTCAGATTTAGTCTAGGCCATCGCACCTGAGGCCAATGATCGAGGCCGCCAAGCTGATCGCGCGCCACTTGCCCAACGTGCTGACCTTCTTTACCCATCGCATCACCAACGCCGTTGCCGAGGGCTTGAACTCCAAGATCGCCACAGTCCAGAAGCGCGCCTGCGGCTATCGCAATCCCGACCACTTCAAGATCGCCGTCTATTTCCATTGCGGCGGTCTCAACCTATACTCGGCTGGCGTGACCCACACGAAAGTCCGATGAACCAAAAAAACGACGACGCCCATTTTCGGCACGAAAGCTGCCGTCAGCTAGTACCTCTGCACAGGGGTTATGACGGTTTGTCAGAGGTGGTTACAGGGTAGGCTTTGGCCAATTTTTTGCGGGCCGTTTCAGTAGAGAACATCCAGTTGATGCGAGC